>NZ_CP051627.1:910833-1214444 GCF_023208015.1 Thermobifida alba
CGGCGGCACGCCGACCGCAGGTGACAGAGGGGGAGACCAAGGAGCACGCCGTACCCCGGCCCAGCGACCAGGAGGTCTCCATGTCGGACCGTCACGCTTTCCGTCCCCCGGCGCTCACCTTCACCGACCGGCACATCGGACCCGATCCCGCCGAGCGCGCCGCGATGCTGGAAGCCGTGGGGTACGCCTCCACCGCCGAACTGATGGCCGCGGCGCTGCCCGCCGACATCCTGACCGCCCCGGGTGCCCCCGCTCCGCTGGCGCTGCCCGAACCGGTCGGCGAGGCCGAGGCGCTGGCCGAGCTGCGCGCCCTGGCCGACCGCAACCGCGTGCTGGTCTCCATGATCGGCCAGGGCTACTACGGCACCGTCACCCCGCCGGTGATCCGCCGCAACGTCCTGGAGAACCCCGCCTGGTACACCGCCTACACCCCCTACCAGCCGGAGATCTCCCAGGGGCGGCTGGAGGCGCTGCTGAACTTCCAGACGATGGTCGCCGACCTCACCGGACTCCCGGTGGCCGGGGCCTCCCTGCTGGACGAGGCCACCGCCGCGGCCGAGGCGATGACCCTGGCCCGCCGGGTCGACAAGCGGAAGCGGTCGGTGTTCGTGGTGGACGCCGACGTGTTCGCACAGACCCTGGCGGTGCTGCGGACCCGCGCCGAGCCCCTCGGCATCGACCTGGTCGTCGCCGACCTGGCCGACGGGCTGCCCGACGTCGACGCGTTCGGGGTCCTGGTGCAGTACCCGGCGGCCAGCGGACGGGTGCGCGACGTGCGGCCGGTGGTCGAGGCCGCCCACGAGCGGGGGGCGCTCGCCGTGGTCGCCGCCGACCTCCTCGCCCTGACCCTGCTGCGCAGCCCTGGCGAACTGGGCGCCGACGTCGCCGTTGGCTCCACCCAGCGCTTCGGGGTGCCCATGGGCTTCGGCGGCCCGCACGCCGCCTACATGTCGGTGCGCGAGGGCCTGCAGCGCCAGCTCCCGGGACGGCTGGTCGGCGTGTCGGTGGACGCCGCCGGCAGGCCCGCCTACCGCCTGGCGCTGCAGACCCGGGAGCAGCACATCCGCCGGGAGAAGGCCACCAGCAACATCTGCACCGCCCAGGTGCTGCTCGCCGTCATGGCCGGGATGTACGCCGTCCACCACGGCCCCTACGGGCTGCGGGCCATCGCCGAGCGGGTGCACCGGCGCACCGCCGAACTCGCCGCGGGCCTGCGCGGACTGGGGGTGGAGGTGCTCACCGACTCCTTCTTCGACACGCTGCGGGTGCGGGTGCCCGCACGCGCCGCCGACGTGGTCCGCGCCGCCAGGGACCTCGGCGTCAACCTGTTCCTCGCCGATGCCGACACCGTCGGCGTCTCCTGCGACGAGACCACCACCCCCGAGCACGTGGAGACGGTGCTGCGCGCCTTCGGGGCCCGGACCCCGCAGCGGGACGCCGCAGCACCCGCCGCGCTCCCCGCGGACCTGCGCCGCGACGTCGACTACCTCACCCACCCGGTGTTCCACACCCACCGCAGCGAGACCTCGCTGCTGCGCTACCTGCGGCGGCTGGCCGACCGGGACCTGGCCCTGGACCGCACCATGATCCCGCTGGGCTCGTGCACGATGAAGCTCAACGCCACCGCGGAGATGGAGGCGATCACCTGGCCGGCCTTCGCCGAACTGCACCCGTTCGCGCCGCTGGACCAGGCCGAGGGACTGGTGCGGATCGTGCGGGACCTGGAGGCGTGGCTGGCCGAGGTCACCGGCTACGACGCGGTGTCGCTCCAGCCCAACGCGGGCTCCCAGGGCGAGTTCGCCGGGCTGCTGGCCATCCGCGGCTACCACCGCAGCCGCGGCGAGGAGCAGCGCGACGTGTGCCTGATCCCCAGCTCCGCGCACGGCACCAACGCCGCCAGCGCCGTCATGGCGGGCATGCGGGTGTCCGTGGTGGCCTGCGACGACGGCGGCAACATCGACCTGGCCGACCTGCGCGCCAAGATCGACGCCGCGGGCGACCGCCTGGCGGCGCTCATGGTCACCTACCCCTCCACGCACGGCGTGTACGAGGCGACCATCGCCGAGGTCTGCCGCCTGGTGCACGAGGCGGGAGGCCAGGTCTACGTGGACGGCGCCAACCTCAACGCGCTGGTGGGCTGGGCCAAGCCGGGGGAGTTCGGCGCGGACGTCAGCCACCTGAACCTGCACAAGACCTTCTGCATCCCGCACGGCGGCGGAGGGCCGGGGGTCGGACCGGTGGCGGTGCGCGCCCACCTGGCCGACTTCCTGCCCAACCACCCGCTCCAGGCCGCGGCGGGGCCGCGCACCGGCGTGGGGCCGGTGGCGGCGGCACCGTTCGGCTCGGCGGGGATCCTGCCGATCTCGTGGGCCTACGTCCGCATGATGGGGGAGCCGGGCCTGCGCGCGGCCACCGAGCAGGCCGTGCTGGCCGCCAACTACGTGGCCCGGCGGCTGGCCCCGTACTACCCGGTGCTCTACACCGGCCCGGGCGGACTGGTCGCCCACGAGTGCATCATCGACCTGCGGGGGCTGCAGAAGCGCACCGGGATCAGCAACGACGACGTCACCAAGCGGCTCGTCGACTACGGCTTCCACGCGCCGACCATGTCCTTCCCGGTGCCGGGGACGCTGATGATCGAGCCGACCGAGAGCGAGGACCTCGCGGAACTGGACCGGTTCGTCGACGCGATGATCGCGATCCGAGCCGAGATCGACCGGGTGGCCGACGGCGGCTACGACCGCGAGGACAACCCGCTGCGCAACGCCCCGCACACCGCCGAGGAGGTCACCGCCGACGACTGGAAGCACGCCTACTCCCGGTCGGAGGCCGCCTACCCGGTGCCGAGCCTGCGGCGGAACAAGTACTGGGCCCCGGTGGGCCGCATCGACCAGGCCTACGGGGACCGCAACCTGGTGTGCGCCTGCCCGCCGCCGGAAGCGTTCGGGGAGTGAGCCGTCCCGTGGGGCGGCGCGACGTCCGCGCCGCCCCACGGGACGCCGGGCACCACCCACGACTCTGTGAATCTACGACGTAAAGCCCCCGGTTCCGGTGGCCGACGGGAAACCCCGGGAAGCCGGGGGAGAGAGAAGCGGAGGGACGGAAGACGTCCGCGGCAGGGGGCGGCCGGACTCTTCCCGGGCCCCGGAGACTGCCGGAGACCGGGCCGCGGCGGGCCGGGAGCGTGGGCGGGGAGACGCCCCGCGGTCGCGAGCGGACCGACCTTTGCGCGGTGCGCGATCGGGCGGCAGCGGCTAGTCTCCGATGCAGTCTTCGCCCCCGGCCGGAAAGCAGCGTTCGACCGTGATGCCCGACAGCCCCGCCTCCGCCCCCACGCTCGACGACGCCGAGGCCGCCCTCCTGTGCGACCAGGCCCGGGACCTGGCCGAGGCGGGACGCCTGGACCGCGCGGCCGCACTGTACGAGCGCGTGGCGCAGCAGGCCGGACCGCGCCGCAGGGCGCAGGCCGGGCTGGGCCTGGCGGTGGTGCGCGAGCTCGGCGGCGACACCGCGGCCGCGCGGCGCGCCGACGAGGCGGCGATCGCCACCGCCGACGCGGAGTTCGCACCGCGCGCCGCCTACCACCTGGCGCTGCTGTGCGAGGGGGAGGGCGACCCGGCGGGAGCCGCCGACGCCTGGCGGGCGGTGCTGGACCTGGGCGGCGGGCGCCACGCCGCGGCGGCCCACCACGGGCTGGCCCGCCTGTACGAGGCGTCCGGCGACCACGAGACCGCGCGTGACCACTGGCAGCGGGCCCTGGAGGCGTCCGACGACCCGGTGGCGGTGGCGGAGGCGGCCCGCGACCGCGCCGAACGGCTGCTGGAGCGCGGCGCGGCGGACGAGGCCGCCGAGGCCGTCGCGCGGGGACTGGCCGCCCGCGAGACGCCCGCGCTGCGGGCGCTGCTCGGCGCGGTGCGCGTGGAGCAGGCCATCGCCGAGTTCGACGCCGCCGTGGCGCAGGACTCCGGCGAGGACGATCCGGCGAGTGTCGCGGTCGCCCGGGAACTGCTGGCGCGGCTGCTGGCGGTGCGCGGTGACGCGGAGACGGCCGAGCGGGTGTGGCACGACGGTCTGGGGCACCGCGACGGGCGGGTCGCGGCGCTGGTCCGCGCCCGGTTGCGGCGCGGTTTTCCGGAGCCCGACCCCGAGGCCGTCGCGCAGACCGGTGAGACCGGTTTCTGGTGGGACCCCTACCTGGAGGCGGCGGTGGCCTCCGACAGCGCGCCGTTGCTCGCCGGGGAGCTGTTCGCGGCGCTCAGCCGGATGTACGCCCTGCTGGCGGTGGAGGCGGGCGGGACCGGTCCGGCGGCCCGGCCGCCTGCCGCGCTCGCCGAGGCGCTGCGGGTGCCCGACGACTACGTGTGGGGCGCCGCCCTGCGCGAGGACGTCCGCGCGCGGCTGCGCGGCACCGCTCCCGGCGCCGAGTGACCGCCCGGTTCAGCCGCGCACCGCGTGGTAGACCATCGCCGCGATGTAGCTGACCCCTCCGACGAAGCACAGCAGGGCGAAGGCCGTCGTGGCGGGGTGGTCGGTGAGCACGCCGTAGCCGAAGCCGCCCACGGCCGCCGTGGCCATCGCGTAGCCGCAGAAGGACGCGGCCCTGGCGTGCACCGAGTGCTGGCGTTCGTCGACGGCCGCGCCGCGCAGCAGGTCGGCGGCTTCGAAGCGGCGGGACAGCACCACCAGGACGACCGCGTAGCCGACCATGACGGCCAGCAGTGCGGCGGCCAGGCCGAGGTCGCCGCGCAGGGCGACCGGGACGGCCAGCAGCACGCCCAGGGCCACGGAGAGCCCGGGGACGAGCCAGCCGCCCGCGGGCGGGGACTTCTCAGGGCGCGGCCGGTTCTTCGTCTGCATGGAAGATCTCCTCCACGGGTCGTTGGAAGAGGCGCGCGATACGGATCGCCAGCGGCAGCGAGGGGTCGTAGCGGCCTTTCTCGATGGCGTTGACCGTCTGCCGCGAGACCCCGAGGCGTTCGCCGAGGGCCTGCTGGGACCAGCCCCGTGCGGTGCGCAACGCGCGAACGTCGTTGTCCATTCCTCTCCCCGTCACAGTGTCCTCACTATGGAAAGTACGCTTGACATTCTGGTGTGTCAAGTTTGCTTTCCACCAGCGGGGGCGGCCAGCTCCGCGCGGGACAGCCGGTCGGCGCGGCGGATCGGCTCGCAGATCCGGTGGCGCGGCGACAGCCGCAGCACCAGCGCGCACGCGGAGTCCAGGTCCGCGCGGTGCCCGACGGACACGTACACGGGCCTGACCCCGTCCTGGACGCGCAGGCAGCGGCCCACCACCTCGCCGCCGTCGACCAGGTCGGCGGCCGCGCCCCGCGTCGGGCCGGGCTCGGCCGCCTCGCTCACGAACGCGTTCTTGGCCACGCCGAGCACCGGCCGGTCCAGCAGCACGCCCAGGTGGCAGGCCAGCCCGAACCGGCGCGGATGGGCCAGGCCGTAGCCGTCGCAGACGTAGGCGTCGGGTTCCACGGTCAACCGCTCCAGGGCGGCCAGCAGCGGCGGCAGCTCCCGGAACGCGAACAGGCCCGGCACGTAGGGGAAAGACGGCGCGGCGCGCACCGTGGCCTGCGCCACGACCTCCAGCGTCACCGCGTCCAGCACGACCGCGGCCGCCACCAGCTCGGCCGCGCCGTAGCTGACGTCCAGCCCCGCCACCAGGCGCACCCCGCCCGGGTCGAGCGGCTCCACCCGCACCCGGGGGGCCAACCGGTCCTGCAGGGCCCGCGCCTCGTCGGCGTCGGCGGGCCACAGCGACTCACGGGCCAGTTCGGGGATCACACGCGGCACGGACTCACCTCGATCGGGTCGGCGGAGGGACCCGATCAACCTGCCATGCGTTCGGGGTCCTTCGCATCCCGGGAGGGGGACAGCGCCGCCGCACAGCCCCAGACGAAGACCACGGTGTTGACCACCGTGAACATCACGAGCGGCGGGAAGAACCGCAGCAGCGCCGCGGTGCGCTCGACGTCGCCGACGAACCAGACCAGGCCGCCGAGCACGGCCGCGCCCACCCCCGCGCCCACCAGTCCGCGCACCCACCCCGCCGTCTCGTACCGCAGGGCGGGCAGCCCGGAGCGGGGGCGCCGCGGCGGCGGGGGGCCGCCCGCGAAGCGGTGCGCGAACCGCGCGTCGGCCCAGGCGATCACACTGTGCCCGTAGGCCACGGTGAAGCCCAGGTACAGCGCGCCGACCCCGTGGCTGAAATCGGCGTGGCCGCCGGAGCGCAGGTGCCAGGCGATGACCAGCAGCAGCACCACGTCCAGCACCGGGACCAGCAGGAGCAGCAGGGTGCTCAGCCGGCGCAGGCGCAGCAGGTAGCGCGCGCTCAGCCCGCCCAGCAGCACCACCCAGAACAGCACTTCGCACGCGAGGATCGCGGCCACGACCATGAGGGCTCCTCCACGTCTTCCACGGTCCGTTGTCCCGCCCCACTGTGTCGCGCGGAAGCGTCCCGGCGCGTCCGCGCAAGGAAGGAGAGGAGGTACTGCTTTCGGACGACGTGCCGGTGGCGGGGCCGTGCTGAGATGGGAGGCATGCGACAGGTGTGGGCGGAGTTGCTGGACCGCGAGGTGCTGGGCGGGCTCTCGCGGCTGGGCAGCCTGCTGTGGGCGGCGGCCCACCTGGCCGTGGGGCTGCTGTTGTGGGCCCTGGGGGTGTACGTGCGCCGGGACGGGGTCGACCCGCGCTGGCTGCTGGTCCCCCTGGCGGTGGTGTGCGCGGTGCTGCTGCTGCGGCGCACCCGCCCCGGGGTCGGTCTGGCCCTGGGCACGGCCGGCCTGGTCGTGGACCTGGTGGTGCTGGGGCCGTCGCCGTGGGTGGTGATCACCTACAGCGACCTGCTGTACGCGGCCTCGGTGTGGGGCGGGGGGCGGCTGGTCCGCGGGGTGGTCGCCGCGGTCGTCGCGGGCGGTGCGGCGGTCCTGGCGGCGGGCGGCTTCCTGGAGCCCTCCGATTCCTTCCACAGCGGCCTGCTCGGGCTGCTGCAACTGCTCGGCCTCTACGTCCTGGCCTTCGGCACGCCGCTGGCGAGCGGGCTGAGCGTGCGCGCCCACCGGGCGCGGGCCGAGCTGGAGCGGCAGCGGGCCGTGCAGGTCACGCGCATGGCCGAACTGGACCGGGCCAACGCGGTCGCGGCGGAGCGGGCGCGGATGGCCCGCGAGCTGCACGACGTCGTCGCCAACCACCTGAGCGCGGTG
The DNA here is from genome assembly GCF_023208015.1 of Thermobifida alba. Taxonomy (NCBI): domain Bacteria; kingdom Bacillati; phylum Actinomycetota; class Actinomycetes; order Streptosporangiales; family Nocardiopsidaceae; genus Thermobifida; species Thermobifida alba. The sequence continues at coordinate 918,042 of NZ_CP051627.1, forward strand.
GCCCTGCAGTCCACGGCGGCCCTGGCACTGCGCGACTTCGACCCCGAGCAGGTGCGCGGCGTGCTGCGGACGGTCCGGGACAACAGTGTGCGGGGCCTGGCCGAGATGCGCCGGATGATCGAGGTGCTGCGGGCGGGGGAGGAGGCCGAGGCGGAGCGGGTCACCCCCCGCCTCAGCGAGGCGGAGCGGCTGGCCGCCACCGCGCGGGACGCCGGTCTGGACGTGCTGCTCGACGGTGTGGCGGAGGTCGGCGCGCTGCCCGCGCAGGTGGACGCCGCGGCCTACCGGATCGTGCAGGAGTGCCTGACCAACGCGCTGCGCTACGCCGCGCCCCAGCGGGTCCGCATCACGGTGCGCCGCACGGGGGCGTCGGACGGCGCGGTCGAAAGGCTGGTGGTGGAGGCGGTCAACCCGGTCGCGGAACCGGTCGGGCCGGCCGCGCCCGGAGAGCTGGGGGCGGGCACGGGGCTGGCCGGGATGCGGGAGCGGGCCGTGCTGCTGGGCGGCCGGTTGAGCGCGGGACCCGACGGTGCCGGAAACTGGCGGGTGCGGGCCGAGTTGCCGGTCGAGTCGTGACGGAGCAGAGGAGACGAGGACACGTGGTCAGGGTCGTGGTGGCCGAGGACCAGGCGGCGGTGCGCGCGGGACTGGTGATGATCCTGCGGACCGACCCCGACATCACGGTGGTGGCCGAGGCCGCCGACGGACAGGAGGCGGTGGAGACCGCCCTGCGGCTGCGTCCGGACGTGGTGCTCATGGACGTGCGCATGCCCCGCAGGGACGGTATCTCCGCCACCCGGGAGCTGGCCGCGGCCGGCGTGGACGTGCTCGTGCTGACCACGTTCGACCTGGACGAGTACGTGTTCGGGGCGCTGCGCGCGGGCGCGGCGGGGTTCCTGCTCAAGGACGTGGAGGCCGCCGACCTGGTCGAGGCGGTGCACACGGTGGCGCGCGGCGAGGGCATGATCGCGCCCGCGGTGACCCGCAGGCTCATCCGCGAGTTCGCCGGCACCCGGCCCAGGCGGCCGGAGGGGGTGGACCCGGCGCTGCTGGAGCGGCTCACCCCGCGCGAGCGCGAGGTGCTGGCCTGCATCGGGGAGGGGCTGTCCAACCAGCAGATCGCGCGCCGCCTGTACATCACCGAGACCACCGCCAAGACCCACGTCAGCCGTATCCTGACCAAGCTCGGCCTGCGCAGCCGGGTGCAGGCGGCCATCGTCGCCCGGGAGGCGGGAGCTGGCTGACGAGGGAACGCGCGGCGGCGGTCACCGGCGGGCGGTCAGACCCGCCAGCAGCGCGTCGAGGCCTGCGGCGAACACCCGGTCGTGGTCGACCTCGACGTCGCGCAGAGCCGTGACGGTGGGGAAGCGCCCGTCCAGGACCGCGGGTTCGCGGCTGGGCAGCCCCTCGGCGCGCACCTGGTGCACCACCGCGCCCAGGACGTAGGAGTCCAGGGCCGCGGCGGCGCCGGGCACCTCCTCCGGAGGCAGTCCGGCCTCGGTGAACGCCGCGTAGTGCAGTTCGGTGGCGCGCAGCGCCGCCACCGTGTCGGGGCGGCGGTGGATCATCAGCGGCAGAGCGCCCGAGTGGCGCAGCAGCGCGGCGCGGTAGTCGTGCGCCCAGTCGCGCAGCCGCTGGTCCCAGGGGCGGGTGTCGGCCGCGGGCTCCCCGGCCCCGGAATCCTCGGGATCCGCGGCGTCGCGGGGCGCGGCGGCGCGCGCGGGATCGCTGATGTACTCCACGATCGCGCCGAACAGCTGCTCCTTGCCCAGGGGGAAGTGGTGGTAGATGGCCATCGCCTCGACCTTGAGCGCGTCCCCCAGGCGGCGCATGGTGAGGTTGCGCAGCCCCATTCCGTCGATGATGCGAAGGGCCTCGGTGACGATCAGCTCGGGGCTGAGACCGGCGTTGTTGCGACTCACACCGCCATCCTAGACTTACTGCGTAAAGCCAGGGGCGGTCGGGTGGCGGAGCGGCGCCGCCGAAGCCCTCTAGAGTTGGTGCTAGCCATCCGAGACAAGGGAGCGAGCATGGTGCTGAGGGCCCGCAGGGTCGGAACAGAGGCGCGTGCGCGGTACGCCGAGGACACGGAGAGGGCGGAGCGGCTGCCGGAGCTGCTGGAGGCGGCCCGGAAGGCCGAGGAGGAGCTGGTGCGGGCCCGCCGCGACGGCGCCGACGCGGCGGAGCTGAACCGGCTGGGCGTCGCCTACGACGCCGCCCTCACCGAGGCGGTGCGCGCCGCCTACGCCCGTCAGCGGGTGCTGGCCGGCCTCCGCGGCTACGAGGACCGCATCTACCGGCGGCGCAGGCTGGCCCGGCCGGAGGTCAAGGAGGTCACCGAATGCGCCGAGCGGCTGCTGACCCTGCGGGAGCAGCACCGCCTGCACGGCATCGAGCGGGTGCCGCGCGACCCGGTGGCGGCCTGAGGGAAGGAGCGCCATGGCGACGGACTTCGTGCGCATCGACCCGAACTCCAAGGTTCCGCCGTACGAGCAGATCCGCGCGGCCGTCGCCAACGCCGCCGCCAGCGGGCTGCTGCCGGTGGGGTACAAACTGCCCACGGTGCGCGCGCTGGCCGGTGAGCTGTCGGTGGCGGTGAACACGGCCGCGCGCGCCTACCGGGAACTGGAGCAGGCCGGCGTGGTGGAGACGCGGGGCCGGTCGGGGACCTTCATCGCGGCGGGCGGCGACCGGCAGCGCGCCGAGGCGCTGGCGGCCGCGCGCCGCTACGCCGAGACCGTCTCCCGGCTGGGCATCCCCCGGCAGGAGGCCGTCGACATCGTACGCGCGGCGGTGGAGAGCATCAGTCGCTGACGCTGCGCGCCACGACGAAGTAGAGCATGAGGACGCCCAACCAGGCCACCACCATTCCGGCGGGACCCGCCAGACCCGCGCCGATCGCGGTGAGCGGGACGGACACGCCCAGCGAGACGATCGCCATGACCAGGCGCACGGTGTTGCCCCGGACCCCCTTGCCCTGGGGCAGGGCCCCGGAGGCGATCCGCGCGTCGATCTGGGCGCTGACCTGCTGGGCGATGCTCTGGTCGAGGCGTTCGGCGAGTGCGGAGGCCACCGCGTCGTCGTAGTCGGGGCCGAGTTCGCGACTGGTCTCCAGCGAGGTGGCGATCTCGTCGCGGGTGTCGCGGGAGACAGGATCGGTGCTCATGGTCCCCAGTATCGGCCACGGGGAAGTGCCGTAGACCGGTATGGGGGGTTTTCCGGGATTGATCAGGGATGTCCCCGAAGGGGAGCCGAAACGCGTCGCGGCTCCGGCACACCGTCCCCGGGGTGTGGGAGCCGCGACGCGTGGGCGGGCCGGATCAGCTCGCGAAGTCCAGCAGCTGCCGGGCGCGGCTGGGGTGCCGCAGTTTGGACAGGGACTGCTTCTCCAACTGGCGGATGCGCTCCCGGGTCAGGCCCAGGTGCTTGCCGATCTCGTCGAGGGTGCGCGGCCGCCCGTCGAGCAGGCCGAACCGCAGCGACATGATGGTGGCCTCGCGCGGCTCCAGGTCGTCGAGCGCGCGGCGCAGCTGGTCGGCCATGAGCTGGCGGTCCACCACCTCGGAGGCCTCGGAGGCGTCCACGTCCTCGATGAGGTCGCCGATGCGGGTCTCGCCGTCCTCGCCGATCGTGGAGTCGAGGCTGATCGGCTGGCGGGTCACCCGCAGCAGCTCCTCGATCTGGGCGGGAGTCTTGTCGAGCTCGCGGGCCAGCTCCTCGGGCGTGGGCTCGCGCCCCATGGCCTGGTGCATGTCGCGTTCCAGGCGGCTGACCTTGCTCAGCAGCTCCAGGACGTGCACGGGCAGCCGGATGGTGCGCGCCGAGTCGGCGAAGCCGCGCTGGATCGCCTGGCGGATCCACCACATGGCGTAGGTGGAGAACTTGTAGCCCTTGGCGTAGTCGAACTTCTCCACCGCGCGGATCAGGCCGAGGTTGCCCTCCTGCACGACGTCGAGCAGGGACATGCCGCGGTCGCTGTACTTCTTGGCCACCGACACCACCAGGCGCAGGTTGGCCTCCAGCATGTGCGCCTTGGCGCGGCGGCCGTCCTCGGCGATCCACTCCAGCTCCTCGCGCTCGGAGTCGCTCAGCCGGGTCGGTTCGGGGGCGCCGTCGAGCCGGCCCAGCTTGTACTCGGCGAGCAGCCCCGCCTCGATCCGCTTGGCGAGGTCGACCTCCTGCTCGGCGGTGAGCAGTTGACGGCGTCCGATAGCTTTGAGGTAGGTGTGGACGGAGTCGCCCAGGGACGACGAGTGGTCGTCGAGGTCGGCCTCCTGGGTGTCGTGCTGCTCCGTCTCGGCCCGGGCCGCCTTCTTCCTGCGGCTCTTGCCCCTGCGGGGGCGGCGTTGGCCGGTGGTCCCGGCGGACGTGGTCTCCAGCGCGGCTTCCAGCGCTTCGTTGTCGTCGGGGTCGACCGACTCCAGTACGGTGTCCTCGCCGTTGGCGAGCCGAACGCCGGCCTCGGACAGCTCCCGGAGAATGGAACGGCCCTCGGACGGGGAGATCCCGGCCTCGGAGAACGCGGTGCGCAGCTCGGAGAGAGACACGTGTCCCTGGGCGCGTCCCCGGGCGATCAGCTCGTCGAGCGTTGCCGAGGCGGCCTCGACCTCCGCCGTCATGGGAGAGGCGGCTAGGGCAGTGCGCGACATGAGGGCACCTCCCTCCCTTCAAGACAATCGGGCGCGCGGCGGAAGAGGAGAACCGCCGTCTTGGGCGCGCCACTATGTCCAACGTGTGGAAGAGTCAAATGTTCCCGAATCTCGATTGGATATCGACAGAAGTGAGCGCGATCACCAGCCTGTTCGGTGGTGGACGCGTCGCGGATGGGGTAAGAGAGACGGTCCGGACCCGGGGCGGGGAGCCGGGAGCCCGGCCCCCCGCCCTGTGGAGGGTATGACGGTCCGCGGTGCCGCGGAGTTCCCGGTCAGGCCCGGCTCAGCCGGCGCAGGTCGGGTTTCCCGGACGGCAGCAGCGGCAGTTCGGCGCGCAGGTCCAGTTCCCGGGGCGCGGCGTAGCGCGGCAGGTGGGCGCCCACCCAGTCGCGGATCTGCTCCAGGGTGGGAGGCGCCGCGGGGTCGGCGGGGACGACGACGGCGGTGACGCGCTGCCCCCACTCGGGGTCGGGGCGCCCCACGACGGCGGCCTCGGCGACCGCGTCCAGCCGGGTGAGCAGGGCCGCCACCTCCGCGGCCACCACCTTGTGGCCGCCGGTGTTGATGACGTCGTCGGCGCGGCCGCGGACGCGCAGCCGCCCCTCCTCCCACACCCCCAGGTCCGAGGTGCGAAACCAGCGGCGGCCGTCCCGTTCCACCAGGTGGCGGTCGGTCAGGTCGGGGCGCAGCCGGTAGCCGTGGAACAGCACGGGCCCCGACAGCAGGACGCGGCCCTCCTCGTCGAGGTCGACCGCGACCCCGTCCAGGGGCACACCGTCGTAGACGCACCCGCCGCAGGTCTCGCTCATGCCGTAGGTGGTCACGACGCGGGCGCCGGCCGTGCGGGCGGCGGTCAGCAGGCCGGCGTCGGCGGCGGCGCCGCCCAGCAGCACGGTGCGGAACGGCGACAGGTCCGCGCCCGCGTCCAGCAGGCGGCGCAGCTGGGTGGGGACCAGCGACACGTGCGGGCGGTGCCCGGCGGCGGCCGCGACCGCCGCCGCGTCGAAGGAGCGGTGCAGCACCGGTGCGTCCAGCAGGCGGGCGCGCAGCAGCACCTGCAGGCCGGAGATGTGCGCGGTGGGCAGGACGCACAGCCACGGCTCGCCCGGCCGCGCACCGATCCGCGCCGTGGCGGCGCGGACGGAGGCCAGCAGCGCGGCGGAGCCCAGCTCCACGCCCTTGGGACGGCCGGTGGAGCCGGAGGTGGCGATGACCAGCGCGGTGCCGTCGGCCACGGGGACGCCGTCGGCCAGCGCCGCCACCCCCTCGGGGGTGCGCACGCTGGTCGGGCGCATCGTCTCCAGCAGGACGCGGCGGCGGGGTTCGGGGACGTCCGCGGGGATCGGCAGCAGGGCGGGTCCGCGTCCGTCCAGGGCGGCGTCCAGGAGCTCGGCGAGGTGTTCGGCGGCGAGCCCCACCACCGCCTCCAGGGGACGTCGGTTCGGCATGGTTGTCAAGGGTAGTGCGTGACCGGGTGGTGGAGGCGGCTAGGGTTGACCCCCGGAAGTGCAAGGTTGAACCAGACCAGGAGAGGCGAGGACGTGGGCAGCGTGGTGGACTGGAAGCGGTCCGGGGACTACACCGACATCATCTACGAGACCGCCGAGGGCATCGCCAAGATCACCATCAACCGCCCGGAGGTGCACAACGCCTTCCGTCCGCAGACCCTGTTCGAGCTGCAGCACGCCTTCAACGTGGCCCGGGACGACTCCTCGGTCGGGGTGATCATCTTCACCGGAGCCGGGGACCAGGCGTTCTGCTCCGGTGGCGACCAGAAGATCCGCGGCGACGACGGCTACCTGGGCGACGACGCGGTGGCCCAACAGGGCATCGGCCGGCTCAACGTGCTGGACCTGCAGGTGCAGATCCGGCGGCTGCCCAAGCCGGTCATCGCCATGGTGGCGGGCTACTCCATCGGCGGCGGCAACGTGCTGCAGGTCTGCTGCGACCTGACCATCGCCGCCGACAACGCCCGCTTCGGGCAGACCGGTCCCAAGGTCGGCTCCTTCGACGGTGGCTACGGCTCCTGGCTGCTGGCCGAGACCGTGGGGCTGAAGAAGGCCCGCGAGATCTGGTACCTGTGCCGCCAGTACACCGCCCAGGAGGCCCTGGAGATGGGCATGGTCAACACGGTGGTGCCGCTGGAGCGCCTGGAGGAGGAGACCGTCGCCTGGGCGCGGGAGCTGCTGGAGAAGTCCCCGCTGGCGCTGCGCATGCTCAAGGGCGCGCTGAACGCGGTCAGCGACGGCGCCGCGGGCATGCAGCAGTTCGCCGGGGACGCCACCATGCTCTACTACATGAGCGAGGAGGCCCAGGAGGGGCGCGACGCGTTCAAGGAGAAGCGCCGTCCCGAGTTCGACAAGTTCCCGCGCCGCCCGTGACGGGCCGGGCGTTCGCCATTCCGCTGCGCACGCGGTTCCGCGGCGTCACCGTACGCGAGGGGATGCTGGTGCGCGGCGCGGCGGGATGGGGGGAGTTCTCGCCGTTCGCCGAGTACGGTCCCGCCGAGTGCGCCCGCTGGTGGGCGGCCTGCCACGAGGCCGCCGAGGTCGGCTGGCCGGCGCCGGTGCGCGACGCGGTGCCGGTCAACGCCACGGTTCCGGCGGTGGGGCCGGAGGAGGCGGCGCGCCTCGTCACCTCCTCCGGCTGCGCCACGGCCAAGGTGAAGGTGGCCGAGCGGGGGCAGACCGAGGCCGACGACCTGGCCCGCGTGGAGGCGGTGCGGGACGCGATCGGTCCGCGCGGGAAGGTGCGCATCGACGTCAACGGGGCCTGGGACGTCGACACCGCGGTCCGCATGATCCGGCTGCTGGACCGCTTCGACCTGGAGTACGTGGAGCAGCCGTGCGCCACGGTGGAGGAGCTGGCCCGGGTGCGGCGGCGGGTGTCGGTGCCGGTCGCGGCCGACGAGTCGGTCCGGCGCGCCGAGGACCCGCTGCGGGTGCGCGACGCCGAGGCCGCCGACGTGGTGGTGCTCAAGGTGCAGCCGCTGGGCGGGGTACGCGCCGCGCTGCGGCTGGCCGAGGAGTGCGGGCTGCCGGTGGTGGTCTCCAGCGCGGTGGAGACCTCGGTGGGGCTGGCCGCCGGCGTGGCGCTGGCCGCGGCCCTGCCGGAGCTGCCGTACGCCTGCGGGCTGGCCACGATGCGGCTGCTGCGCTCCGACGTGTGCGACGACCCGCTGCTGCCCGAGGGCGGAATGCTGCCCGTGCGCCGGGTGGAGGTATCCGAGCGGCGGCTGGCCGAGGTCGAGGTCGATCCGGCGGCGTGGCGGGAGCGGATGGCGGCGGCGCGCGCCGAGTGGGAGCGCGTCGAGCGGTCGCCGTGGCCGTGAACCCGCCGACGGGGCGCGGACCCGCGGTGTGAGCCGGCGGGGCGGACCACGGGGGCCTGGGGCGGGCCGCCGCGGGCGGCGGTGACGATTCCGCCGCGGAGGGGGCATATTCTCGGGTCCTACCCGGTCGGTTCGCGGTGGTCGCACGGGAGGGCCGAGCGGGAGTCCTGGACGAGGTGTCCAGGTTTGCGCGGATACGACTGGCAAGTAGGTCTTGCGGTAAGAGAGTGTGCATGAATCCGTCTACCGCACTGGCGCGTGTCCTGGTCGACGAGCTGGCCCGGTTGGGGCTGGCCGAGGCCGTCGTCGCGCCGGGGTCCCGTTCGACTCCCCTGGCCCTGGCCCTGGTGGCCGACCCCCGGATCCGCACCCACGTCCGTATCGACGAGCGGTCGGCATCCTTCCTGGCGGTGGGGCTGGCCCGGGTGTCGCGCCGCCCCGTGGCCCTGGTGTGCACGTCGGGCACTGCCGCGGCCAACTTCCACCCCGCGGTGCTGGAAGCCGACCAGAGCGAGGTGGGGCTGGTGGTGCTCACCGCGGACCGGCCGCCGGAGCTGCGGGGGACCGGCGCCAACCAGACGGTGGACCAGATCGGCCTGTACGGGTCGGCGGTGCGCTTCTTCGCCGAGGTGGGGGTGCCCGAACCGGAGGCGGGCATGGTCGCCTACTGGCGGTCGCTGGCCTGCCGGGCCTGGGCGGCGGCCCAGGGGAGCAGACCCGGCCCGGTCCACCTCAACCTGGCGTTCCGGGAACCGCTGGTGCCCGGCCAGGGCGGCCGGCCGTGGCCGGAGCCCCTGGCCGGGAGGCCGGGGCAGCGGCCGTGGATCGAGGCGGCCCCGCGGCCCGGGGAACCCGAACCGGTGGAGCTGCCCGCGGTGGAGCGGGGCGTCATCGTGTGCGGCGACGGCGACTACGACCCGGTGCCGCTGCTGGCGCTGGCCGCCCGGACCGGATGGCCGCTGCTGGCCGAACCCACCTCCAACGCCCGCCGCGCCGAGGCGCTCTCCAGCTACCGGCAACTGCTGGCGGTCCCCGAGTTCGTCGCCGCCCACGAACCCGAACTGGTGGTGAGCGTGGGCCGTCCGGGACTGTCCCGGCAGCTGCTGGCCTACCTGCGCCGCGCCGAGCGGCACGTGGTGGTGGGGGACCCGGCGGCGTTCGCCGATCCGGTGCGGACCGCCACCGACGTGGTCGGCGCGGTGCGCGCGCCGGAGGCGGCCACGCCCGACACCGCCTGGGCCGCGTCGTGGACGGCGGCGGAGGCGGCCGCCCGGGAGGCCGCCGACCGGCTGCTGGACGCCGACGAGGCGCTGTCGGAGCTGCGGCTGGCCCGTGACCTGGCCGCCCACCTGCCGGCCGGGGCGCTGCTGTTCGCCGGGGCCAGCATGCCGATCCGCGACCTCGACGCGGTGATGCGGCCGCGCTGCGGGCTGCGCCTGGTCGGCAACCGGGGGGTGAGCGGCATCGACGGCACGGTCTCCAGCGCGGTGGGCGCGGCCCTGGCCCACCAGGCCGACGGCGGGGGAGAGGCGTTCGCGCTGCTGGGGGACCTGGCGCTGCTGCACGACCAGAACGGGCTGCTGCTGGGGGCGGACGAGCCCCGCCCGGACCTGGCGGTCGTGGTGGTCAACAACGACGGCGGCGGGATCTTCTCCGGACTGGAGCAGGCCGGGCACCCCGACTTCGAGCGGGTCTTCGGCACTCCCCACGGAGTGTCCGTGGAGCAGGTCGCGGCCACCGCGGACCTGCCCTACACGCGCCTGGAGTGGGCCACCGACCTGCCCAAGGCCTTGTTGGGGGAGGGGCTGCGGCTGGTGGAGGTGCGCACCGACCGCGCCGCCTCGGCCCGCCTGCGCCGCGCGCTGCAGGACGCGGTGGCCGACGCGGTGCGGTGAGCGGGGACCGAGGAGGGGCGCCGCCTTCCGGCGCCCGCGGCCGCGTCGCCGCCGGGGCGGGCAGGCGGCGCGGGGCTCTTGCGGGCCCCTCTTCCGAAGAAGGGGCGGGAGACGGGTCCTGTTCGTCGCGTTCACCGGCCCTCTGAGTGTGCTGCGAGTGGTGTCGCGCCTTCTCGGGGCCGGGTGGGGGCTCGGTTCACGCCTTGGTAGGTGTACGTGTATCTGGTCGTGCACAGGCAGACACGAGGAGGGGGCGTGCGGAACCGTCGCTCCCCGACCCCCGTCCCCGACCGGTTCCACCACGCCTTCCTGGCCGTGCTCCGGTTCCCGGGGCGGCTGATCGCCGTAGAGGCGGACCCCGCCTGGCCGTGGGCCCCGCCGACAGGTGGCGCGAGCGGCGGGAGGAGGACCGGGGTAGTAAGGCACGGGGACCCCAACCAGAAGGAGAGCGCATGTCGCACCGAGAAGCCGCAGCGGGCACGGTCGTGGTCGGAGTGGACGGCTCCGAGGGCAGCCTGCACGCCCTGGACTGGGCCGTCGACGCCGCCGCGGGACGCGGTGCGAGGCTGCGCCTGGTCTACGCGATGAGCCTGCCGTTGGTGACCACTCCGCTGGGCGGACCGATCCGGACGGCGCCCTCCCAGGAGGTCTCCGACGCCGCCGCCGCGCTGCTGGCCGAGGCGCTGCAGCGGGTGCACGCGGCCGCGCCCAGCCTGGACGCCGACACCGAGGTCTCCCGGATCGAGCCGCACCACGCGCTGATCCGGGCCTCCGAGGCCGCCGACCTGGTCGTGGTGGGCTCGCGGGGCCTCAGCGGCGTCAGGTCGCTCTTCCTCGGCTCGGTCGCCCAGCGGGTCGCCGCCCACGCCTCCTGCCCGGTCGTGGTGGTCCCGCCGACCAGCCAGGAGCCCGCGGCGCGCCGCGGACGTGTCGTGGTGGGCGTGGACGGCTCCGTGCACGCCGCCGCCGCGCTGCGGTTTGCGCTGGTCGAGGCCGAGCGGCTGCGCGCCGAGCTGGTCGCCGTGTCCGCCTGGCAGGCGCCCGAGGCGCCCGTCGACCCGTTCACGGTGCTGCACGCCGACGTCGACATCGACCGCGAGCAGCAGGTCGCCCGCGTCCGCGACTGGCTGCTGCGGACGGTCGACGACGCCCGCACCCCGCTGACCGAGCGGGTCCCGGTGCGGGCGGAGGCCCCCGAGGGCCACCCCGCGGCCGCGCTGCTGGCCGAGGGGGCCGACGCCGACCTGGTCGTGGTGGGCTCGCGCGGCCGCGGCGGGTTCGCCGGACTGCTGCTGGGGTCGGTCAGCCGGTCCGTGCTGCACCACGCCGTGGTGCCCGTCGCCGTGGTGCACGTGGCCGACGACACCCGGTGACCCGGCGCCTCCGCCGCGCGTTCTCCCGCCTCCCCGGGCCGGTGCGGTACGGCGCTGCCACGCTCTGGCCGGTGGGACGGGGGCGCGCCGGGGAGCACTTCATATTTCAATATATATCGGTATCCGATATATTAAGTTCATGCGATTGAGAGAGCAGAGCTATCTCGTGCTGCTGGCGCTGACCGACGGGCCGCGGCACGGGTACGCCATCACCACCACCGTGCGGGAGCTGTCCGAAGAGCGCGTCCGACTCGGTGCGGGGACCCTCTACGGAGCGCTCGACCGCCTCGCCGAGCAGGGACTGGTCGCGGTCGCCCGCGAAGAGGTCGTCAACGGACGCAACCGCCGCTACTACGAGCTGACCGAGCAGGGCCGCCGGGTGCTGGCCGAGGAGACCGAACGCATGGCGCGGATGGCCCGCCTCGCCCGGACCCGCCTGCTGGCGATGCGACCGGGATGGGGGACCGCCTGATGAGTGACCGCCACGAGCACCGGCTGCGCCGCGCCCTGCGCTACTACCCCCGCCACTACCGGGAACGCCACGGCGAGGAGATCGTCGCCACCGCGCTGGAACTGGCCGACCCTGCCGACCCGGCGTCGCTCCGGACCCAGTACCGCGACCTGGTGCGCGCGGGGCTGGCCACCCGGTGGCGGGAACGCCCCCCGATGGGACGCTGGCTGCTGTACCGGCTGTTCGACGTGCGGGTGCCGTTCCGGTACCGCATGTGGGCGCGCGACGACCTCCTGGGCCGCCGCTACTGGCTGCGCCGGGGCGTGTCGCTCCTCGCCCTCCACCTGGCCGTCGCCGTCCCCCTGTGCCTCCTGCCCCCGCGGCCCACCGTGGACCTGTTCGGGCTGAGCATGGACCGGACCGCGATCATGGCGACCGTGGCCCTGCTCCTCGTGCTCACGTCGCTGCCGACCACCGGCCGCTACCGCCGCAGGATGCTGGACAAGCACGACTTCCACCACGACGGCACCCCGGTGCGCTGGCGCACCTACCAGGACGAGCAGGGAAGGATGCGCGCCGTCCGGGACTGACCGGGCCCCGCCCCGGCGCGGTCAGTCCGTCAGGGCCGCGCGCATCGCGCGGAACTTCGCGGTGGTCTCGGCCAGTTCCGCCCGCGGGTCGGAGTCGCCGACGATGCCGGCCCCGGCGAACAGGCGGGCCCGTGCGCCGTCGATCTGGGCGCAGCGCAGCGCGATCCCCCACTCGCCGTTGCCGTGCGCGTCGATCCACCCCACGGGACCGGCGTAGCGGTCCCGCCGCATCCCCTCCAGTTCGCCGATGACCTCCATCGCCGTCCGGGTCGGGGTGCCGCCCACCGCGGCCGTGGGGTGCAGCGCCGCCAGCACCCGCAGCGTCGCCGTCCCCGGAGCCAGCGTCGCGTGCACCGGGGTGGCCAGGTGCTGCACGTTGGCCAGCCGCAGCAGCTCGGGGCGGCGGGGGGCGCGCAGCTCCGCGCAGAACGGCCCCAGCGCCTCGCGCAGCGACTCCACCGCGTAGGCGTGCTCCTCGACGTCCTTGGCGGAGGCCAGCAGCGCCTCGGCCAGGGCGGCGTCCTCGCGCCCGGTGGCCCCCCGCGGCGCCGTCCCGGCCAGCACCAGCGACTCCAGGCGGTCCCCGGCCCGCCGCAGCAGCAGTTCGGGGGTGGCCCCGGTGAGCCCGGCCACCGAGTAGACGTAGCAGTCCGGGTAGTCGGCCGCCAGCCGCGCCAGCGGGGTGCGCACGTCGATGGGGTGCGCGGCCTCGGCCACCACGTCGCGGGCCAGCACCACCTTCGCCAGCCCGGTGTCGCGGATGCGCTCCACCGCCCGGGCCACCGTCGAGGTCCACGCGTCCTCGCCCACCGTGCCCGGCAACCACCGCAGCGCGCCCACCGGCCGCGGCGGCGGCGCGGCCGCGAGGGGGGCGTCCTCCTCGCCCACCACCGTCAGCCACGTGCGGCCGCCGCGCCGCCCCACGACCACGCGCGGCAGGACCAGCGTCGACCCGGCGTCGCGGCCGTCGAAGGTGAACGAGCCGAACACCACGGGGCCGCTGCCCGGCCGGCGCACCTCGTCGTCCACGGTGATCCCCGCGAACAGCGACTCCAGCCACTCGGCCGCCGCCGTGAAGCGCCACACGCCGGACCGCTCGCTCTCGGCGGGCAGGTCCAGCCGCGCCGCGGTCCCCCACGCCACCAGGCCCTCACCGCGCCGTACCCAACTCAGCGGTGCAGCGGGGGGAAGCAGGTCGAGCAGGGCGCGCTCCTCGGGCAGCGCCGTGGTTCGCACGGTCAGACGTTCACAGGAGGTCGGAGAGATCACGAGGATGGAGTCTATGCCGCCGCCTCGACCGCCCCGACGCCGCCACCAGCACAGAAACGCCGGAGCGGTGTCGGCGGTGTCCGGGGCGTCTAGGCTGGCGAACGTTCGTCCCGTGTCGAGGTGTGCTGTGGGGGAGTGCCCAATGGGATGGTTGACCCGTGCCGTCGCCGCCGCGGCGCTGCTGTCGGTGACGGCCGCGTGCGGATCGGTCCCCGAGGGGGCCGTGCCCGACGTGTCCGGTGCGGCCGCCGACACGGGCGGCGGATCGGCGCCGCCCACGGCGAACGGTACGGCGGGCGCCGAACCCGTGCCCGAGGACTGCGCGACCTCCGCCGAGTTCCCCAAACGGCAGCTGCGCGGTGTGTGGATCGCCACCGTGCGCAACATCGACTGGCCCTCCGAGTCCGGACTGAGCGCCGACGAGCAGCGGGACGAGCTCGTCGCACAGCTGGACCGGGCCGCCGAACTGGGACTCAACGCGGTGTTCTTCCACGTGCGGCCCACTGCCGACGCCGTCTACCGCTCCGAACGGGAACCGTGGGCCCGCTACCTGACCGGAAAGCAGGGCGGCGACCCCGGCTACGATCCGCTGGAGTTCGCCGTCGACCAGGCGCACGCGCGCGGCCTGGAACTGCACGCCTGGTTCAACCCCTACCGGGTCGGCTGGCAGGAGGCCGACATCGACCACCTCGTCGACGACCACCCGGTGCGCCGCAACCCCGACTGGATGATCACCTACGACGACCAGGGCTACCTCGACCCCGGCAACCCCGAGGCCCGCGCATGGGTCGTCGACGTGGTCGCCGACGTCGTGGACCGCTACGACATCGACGGCGTGCACTTCGACGACTACTTCTACCCCTATCCGGCCGCGGGGGAGGCCTTCGACGACGACGCCAGCTGGCGGGCCCACGGGGACGGCTTCGACGACCGGGCCGAGTGGCGGCGCGACAACGTCAACCAGCTGATCCGGGACGTGCACGAACGCGTCGAGCAGACCAAGCCGTGGGTGCGGTTCGGGGTGAGCCCGTTCGGGATCTGGCGCAACCGCAGCAGCGACCCGTCCGGGTCGGCCACCAGCGGCCTGCAGTCCTACGACGCCCTCAACGCCGACACCCGCACCTGGATCCGGGAGGGCTGGATCGACTACGTCGTCCCGCAGCTGTACTGGCCGCAGGGCTTCGCCACCGCCGACTACGCCGAACTGGCGCCGTGGTGGGCCGCGGAGGTGGCGGGCACCGGCGTGGACCTGTACATCGGACAGGCCGCCTACCGGGTGGGGGAGGACGGCTGGCGGGGCGCCGACGCGCTGTCGCGGCAGCTGGACCTCAACACCGCCCACCCCGAGATCACCGGCGACGTCTACTTCTCGATGAAGGACCTCGACGGCCGGGCACGCCAGGCCGTCGAGCGGGTGGCGGCCGACCACTACACGCGCCCGGCGCTGCCGCCGACGGCGGACGACGCCCGCGGCACGCCCGCGCCGGTGGGCGGACTGGCCGCCGAGGCCGACGCCGAGGGGGTGACGCTGAGCTGGGAGGGCGGGGCGGACGACCGGATGTACGCCGTCTACCGGGTGCCCGCCGACGCCGACCTCTGCGCGCTCGCCGACGCCGAACACCTGGTGGCGGTGCTCGGCGGAGAGCAGCGGACCTACCGTGACGCCTACGACGGCTCCGAGGCGGTGCGCTACCACGTGACCGCGCTGGACGCCTTCCGGGTGGAGAGCGCGCCCGCGGAGGGCGTCGTGGTGGCCCCGGGGTGAGCCAACACCAACCTTCTGGTTAGGTCGGGGCGCAACAGGCCGGGTATCGCCCGCCGCCGAACGGATAGAAACTGGGTAGCGGGGCAGAGTCGCAGACGCGCACCGGTGCTGGGTCCCGGTCGGTGAAGGAGGGCGCCATGTCTTTGCGGGAGAACGAGCGGCGGATTCTGGCCGAGATCGAGGACCGGCTCAGCGCCGACGATCCCGAGCTCGCCGAGGTGCTGGCCTCCTTCGACACGGACGACTACAGCGACTCCGAGGAGGTCGCGGAGGCGTGGAAGCCCTGGGCGGTGTGCGGCGCGATCGCGGTCGTGGTGGCGGGGCTGCTGGTCGCGCTGTTCGTGGCGGTGCCCGGTGCCGGGCCTGAGGGGGAGCCCGCGCCCGCCGACCGCCCGGGCGGCGGGGTGTCGCAGACGCTCACGCCCTGAGCGCGGGCGCGGGCTCCCCGGACAGGCCGGAGAGCCCGCGGCGGAACCGGGTCACAGCCCGGCGAGGAAGCGCTGGGCCAGCGGGGCGGCGGCTCCCGCGCCGCTGCCGCCGTCCTCGACGATCACCGCGAAGGCCACGTCGCCCTCGAAGCCCACGAACCAGCCGTGCGCCGACATCTCCTCGTCCTCGACGTACTCGCCGTACTCGGCGGTGCCGGTCTTGCCGTGCACCTCGCCGGTGAAGCCGACGTCCTCGGCGGTGCCGTCGGTGACGACCGCGCGCATCATGGCGCGCAGCTGCTCGGCGTGGTCGACCGGCACCGGGGCGGGCCGGTCGGCCGGGGCGGGATCGGTGACCAGCACCGGCGCACGCCAGTGCCCGTCGGCCACGGCCGCGGGAACGGTGGCCATGTGCACCGGGGAGGTCAGCATCTGGCCTTGGCCGATGCTCATGGCGGCCAGCAGGGTCTCGTTCTCCGGGGTGGGGAAGGTCGGGGTGAAGGTGGGCACGCCGAGGTCGAGGTCGCGGTTGAAGCCGTACCTCTCGGCCGCGGCGACCAGGGAGGAGGCGTCCAACCGGGTGACGACCTCGGAGATCAGCGCGGTGTTGCAGGAGGTCGCGAACGCCTCGGTGACGCTCTGGGCGCCGTAGGCGGCCTCTCCGGCGTTCCGGAACGGCCAGCCGCCGACGTCGACGGTCTCGGCGCAGTCCATGGTGGCGTCGGTGCCCAGCCCGGCGCCGAGCAGCGCGTCGTAGGAGATGATCTTGAAGGTCGATCCGGGAGCGTACTGGCCCTCCAGGGCGCGGTTGAACCCGCCGGGGACGTTGGCCACGGCCAGGACCTCTCCGGTGGAGGGGCGGATCGCGACCAGGGCGGTCTCCTTGCTCTGCCCGATGATCGCGTTGGCGGCGGCCTGCTGGACCTCCAGGTCGATGGAGAGGGTGACGTCCTGCCCCGGGGCGCCCTCGACGGTGCCCACGACCGCGGAGTCCTCCGGCTCCTCGACGGGTTCTGTGCCCTCCTCGACCACCTGGATCAGGGTGGTGGGGGTGCCGGCCAGGCGCGCCTGCAGGGAGCGCTGCAGGCCGCTCTTGCCCACCGGGTCGCCCTCGTCGTAGGCGGGGCCGAGTTCCGCGACGTCCTCGGCGGTGGCGGGGCCGACCTCCCCGACGATCATCTGGATCGACCCGGAGACGTCCGGGGTGTCCACGGGGGTGCCGTCGGAGGCCAGGACGCGACCGCGTTCTCCCCAGGTGTCGGAGCGTGCCAGGGTCTGGCCGGGGCCGAGGGCCGGGTGCAGCGCGGCGGGGCTGAAGTCGACCTTCCACTGTCCGTCGACGCGTCGCAGCGGCAGTTCGCCCTCGTAGGTCCACTCCCCGGTGTCGCCGAGGGCCAGGGTGGCGGTGAACGGGGCGGTGGCCGTGTCGCCGTCCACCACGGTCGCGCCCGTGGTCACCTCGACCGACTCCACGCCCAGGTTCTCGGCGACCGCGGAGTGGAGAGCGGAGGCCTCCCCCGAGGTGGCCAGCCGGTCCAGGGCCGGGTGGTCGCCGGAGCTCCAGGCGGCCGCGTACGCGGCCACGGTGTCCTCGGGGGCGGGACGGGAGGCCAGGTACCAGTAGACGCCTCCGCCCACGAGGGCCACGACCAGGACCGCGGCCAGGACGGCCAGGAGCGGGCCGCGCCGGGCCCGCCTCCGCGGCCCGCCTCCGCGGCGGTGCTCGTCCTCGGAGTCGTACGGGTCGTCAGAAGGGTGCCGGCGGCCGGGGGCAGGGTGGTCGTACCGGGGTTCGTCGGGGTCGTACCGGTGGTGGTGCTCGGCCGGGTGGGGGGCCGGACGGCGGCCGCGCGGGGGGTCGTACGGGCGGCCGGGGCCGGAGTCGTGGTGGGGGTCGCCCGGTGGTCCATGCCAACGGCGGGGAGCGGGGAGAGGCTCGGAGGGAGAGGGACGTTCTCGGGACGTCCGTTCGTCGTCCGCGCTCAAGAGCGTCGTCCTTAGGGATCGGGGTCGGGGAGGAGGAAGCCCCGCGAGCAGAGGGGACGCGGGACGGAGAGGTGTGTGGCTGGTGCGGCGGTCGCCTCTCGGCACAGGGCACAACGCGGCTCCGAAGGACCGTGCGGGCGAGCCGCGGTGTGCGGGCCGCACGCGGTATTCCGCGAAGGCGTGGGTTAGAGCCCGGGGGACACTTGCTACCACACCAGCCAAGCAGAGACTCTAACCCATCGTGACGGCCGCGGGGGGCGAAGCGGGACGACGGAGCGTCTCCGGTCAGTCCCGGGTCCGGCAGATCCGGGTCATCTCCGCCCGGGAGCGGACCTTGGTCCGCCGGCGCCCCCGGGCGCGTCCCAGCTCCTCCTCGTGCCGTTCCAGCCGCTGCCACCCCTCCCAGGTGGTGAACGGGACGCCGCGCGCGTGCAGCAGGCGGATCAGGGCCTCGGGGTCCGGTTCGGCGGCGCGCGGCAGTGCGGCGAGGTCGGCGGCGAGGCAGGCCACGGTCTCCAGGGCGTCGCCCTTGGTGTGGCCGATGAGGCCGACCGGGCCGCGTTTGATCCAGCCGGTGACGTAGACGCCGGGCACCGGCCGCTCGTCGAGGTCCAGGACCCGTCCCCGCGCGTTCGGCACGACACCGCGCTCCTCGTCGAAGGGCAGGTCGGCCAGGGGCGAACCGAGGTAGCCGATGGC
This sequence comes from Thermobifida alba, assembly GCF_023208015.1. NCBI lineage: Bacteria > Bacillati > Actinomycetota > Actinomycetes > Streptosporangiales > Nocardiopsidaceae > Thermobifida > Thermobifida alba. Next base: position 936,481 of record NZ_CP051627.1, read on the forward strand.
GCGGTAGACGCTCTGCACCTCGTACTCCAGGAACCTTCCGGTGCCGCGCACCCCGCCGGAGCCGTCCGGTTCCGTGCGTTCGGTGCGCAGCCCGGTGACGCGGTCGGCGCCCAGGACGGCCACCGGGCGCTGCAGGAAGTGCAGGTGGACCCGGCGGGGCTCCCCGCGGGGATCGCGGACCGCCCAGTCCTGCAGGATCCTGACGTTGGTCCTGATCTGGTTGGAGCCGTTGACGGCGGCGATGCCGGCCGCGTCGAGCTCGCACTCCTCGGGGTCGACGACCACCTCCACTCCGGGCTGCTGGTCGAGCTCCCGCAGTTCCATGGGGGTGAACTTGGCCTGGGCGATGCCGCGGCGGGCGAAGACGTGCACGTCGGTGATGCGCTTGGCGGCCAGGTCGCGGTGCACGTTGTCGGTGATGTCGGTGTCGAGCAGGTCGTCGGCGTGTTTGGCGAGGATGCGGGCGACGTCCACGGCGACGTTGCCCGCCCCCAGCACGGCGGCGGCGGTGCCGCCGAGGGGCCAGGCCTCGGGGGCGTCGGGATGGCTGTCGTACCAGGCCACGAAGTCCGCGGCGCCGTGGCTGCCGGGCAGGTCGATTCCGGGGATGTCCAGTCTCCGGTCCCGGTCGGAGCCGGTGGCGAAGACGACGGCGTCGTAGTGGCGGCGCAGGTCCTCCAGCTTCAGGTCGACGCCGTAGTCGACGTTGCCGAGGAAACGGACCTGCGGCCGGTCGAGGACCTTGTGCAGCGCCCCCTGGATCTGCCTGATCCGGGGATGGTCGGGGGCGACGCCGTAGCGGACCAGGCCGTAGGGGGCGGGCAGCCGGTCCAGGACGTCGATGCTGGGCCGTACCCCGGCGGCGGCCAGGGTCTCGTCCTTGGTGAGCAGGTCGGCGGCGTAGATCCCGGCGGGCCCCGCGCCCACGATTCCCACGCGCAGCTGGTGCGTCATCGGTTCTCCCCTCGTCTCCGGGCCGTGCGGGCGGTGCGTCAGGCGAAACGCGGTGCGCTCCCCGACGCCCGGAGGTGTTGAGATCGACCCGACCGGGGCCGACTGGGAGTGCGGTTATCCAGTCAACCGATCGGTCAGGTAGGCAATATGCCGAAGGAAACGATCCACCGAGAGTGTAGCGGTGGCCACACCGGGTGGCAGGAGGGGGGCGCGGTCAGCCGTGCGCCGCCGTCACGCCGCGGGAGCCGTCCGTCCCGCCGCCAGTTCGGCCTTGACCGAGGAGGCGAACCGCGCCACCCGCTCCTGGCCGGAGAGCTTCTGGATGGCGGCCATCACCGCCTCGGTGGCCTCCCGCCGGGCGCGTGCCCGTCCCGCCTGCCCCTCCCACGGGGACAGGTCCACCGGTTCGCCGAAGCGCACCCCGATCCGGCGCAGCGAGGGGATCCGGCGCCCCGCGGGCATGATGCGGTTGGTGCCCGCCAGTGCGGCCGGGACCACCGGGGCGCCGGAGGACAGCGCCAGCCAGGCCAGTCCGGTCTGCCCCTTGTACAGGCGGCCGTCGGGGGAGCGGGTGCCCTCGGGGAAGATCCCGAACACCCTGCCCTCGGCCAGCACGGCGAGGCTGTTGTCCATCGCCTCCTGCGCGCTCTGCCCGGGGCGGCGGTCCACCGACAGCTGGCCGATGGCGCGCAGTGCCCGGGTGAAGGCCCGCTGCGCCGGGTTGCCCTCGGCGAACAGCTCCTTCTTGGCGATGAAGACGATCGGCCGCGGCACCACCACGCCCAGGAACAGCGGGTCGAGGTTGGACAGGTGGTTGCAGGCGAGGATCACCGGGCCGTGCGCGGGGATGTGGTGCAGGCCCTCCACGTGCAGGGGCCACAGCGCCCGGGTGGTCGGAGCCACGATCACCTTGGCGGCCTCGTACAGCGTCAGCGGCACGGCCCGTTCCCCCTCGCTTCACCCTGTCGTCACCCGCGCGTGGCCGCGCGGGGCCACGATCGACCGCGCGGAACTCTACCGGTCGCAGACAACGGCGTGGTCACGGAGTGCCGGGAAAATCCTCCCCGGCATCTCGCGCTACAGTGGTCTAGACCTATCGGGGAAGAGACGAGGATCCATACCATGGCGCGTCTGATTGATGTCAGCCACCAGATCGTGGCTGGTATGACCACCTACCCGGGACTTCCCGCCCCGGTCGTCGAGGACCACCTGTCGTTCGAGGAGTCGCGGGAGGACTACGCCTCCGGCACCGAGTTCCAGATCCGCCGCATCTCGATGGTCGGCAACACCGGCACCTACCTGGACACTCCCTCCCACCGCTACCGGGACGGCTCGGACCTGGCCGACCTCCCGCTGGAGAAGGTCGCCGCGCTGCCGGGACGCGTGGTCGACGCCGTCGGCCGCGGGGTCGGCCCCGAGGCCTTCCGCGGCCTGGACCTGGCGGGCCGGGCCGTGCTGATCCGCACCGGCTGGGACCGGCACTGGCGCACCGAGGCCTACGGCGGACCCGACCACCCCTTCCTCACCGAGGACGGCGCCAAGGCGCTGGTCGACGCCGGCGCCACCCTGGTGGGCATCGACTCGGTCAACATCGACGACACCTCGCCCGACAGCGGGGGAGCCCGTCCCGCGCACTCGGTCCTGCTGGCCGCCGGCATCCCCGTGGTGGAGCACCTGTGCCTGCTCCACCAGCTGCCCGAGGAGGGCTTCCAGTTCTTCGCGGTCCCGGTGAAGGTCCGCGGCATGGGCACGATGCCGGTCCGCGCCTTCGCCCTCGTCTGAGGCCCGGGACGGGGCCGCTCCTCCCCTGGGGGGACCGCAGGCCGGAAGCCCTGGCGGGCCCCGCTCGGCTCCGCCGGGGCGCCCCCGCCCCCTCCGGCCGGGTCACGACTGCGGGGAGCCCCGGCCCGCGGCCGCGGTGCGCAGGGCCGCAGCCAGCGCCCGCACCTCCATGACCAGCCGGGGGTGGTCGGGCATGCTGGGCAGCGCCCCCAGGCGGGGGGCGCGCCGCTCCCGCAGCGCCGCCGACAGTTCGTCGAAGGCCAGTCCCAGCCGCTGCAGCGTGATGTGCGTGGTGGGCGGCACGTCCTCGGCCGCCAGCGTCGCCAGCGCCAGGTAGCCGGTGCGCTGGGCGGCGATGACCACCGGCCACAGCGGGGCGGTGTGCTCGGCGCGCGGCACGTCGCCCACCGCGCTGTCGTAGACGCCGCGCAGCCGCAGCAGGTCCGCGCGCAGGTCCCGGCGCAGCCGGTAGCGCTGTTCCGGCCCGAGGCGCACATCCGGGTCCAGGGCCTCCAGCAGCACCCGGCGGCTGGTCCGCAGTGTCGTGGCGATGGTCTGGGGCAGGCGGCTCGCCGAGGCGCGCCGCCACAGCAGCAGCGCCCCCGCCACTCCCACCAGCGAACCGACCAGGGTGTCCACGATGCGTTCGCGCACCAGCAGTTCCACCGGGTACGGCGCGGCCGTGTACGCCAGCAGCAGCGCCATCGGGGTCAGCGCGATGCTGGCGTAGCAGAAGCTGCGCGGCAGCACCGTCTGGGCCAGCGCCTGCAGCAGCGCCGCGACCGCGACCACCGCGGGCAGCGGGAGCGGGAGGGCCAGTATGAGCCCGCCGAGCACCACGCCGACCGCGGTGCCGATCGCGCGCTGGGCCGACCGGTTGGCGGTGAGCACCACGTTGCCGCCCTGCAGGACCGAGGCCGCGGTGATCGGCACCCAGTAGAACCGCTCGAAACCCAGCAGGATGGCCAGCAGCCCGGCGACGGCCACGGTGATGCCCATGCGCAGCGCGGTCGGCCGGACCAGCGACTCGCTGCTCCACCCCGAGCGCAGCGAGTCCAGCAGCGGCGGGGTGCGCCGGTCGTACAGCTGTACCCCGCGCCCCTCCACCTCGTGGTCGAGCCGGCGGGCGCTGCGCGCGGCCCGCGCCAGCAGCCGGTACAGCCGCGACTCCAGGGAGCGGGGCCGCAGCCCGCGGCGCGCCCCGTCGAGCCGCTCCGGGGCGGGCGAGGCCTCGGGCCGGGCCACCGCGCGGGCCAGGTCGTCGGCGAAGTCGGCGACCACCCCGGGCAGGGGAGTGGTGCGGCCCAGTGTCACCTCGGTGGCCATCAGGTGGATGTCGGAGACCCAGCGCAGCAGCGCGCGCAGCCGGGCGGCGCGCGGGCTGTCCCGGTGGCCGCGGGTCTGGGCCTGGAGCACGATCCGCCACGCGGCGGCGACCGCCAGCGACGCGTCGTGCTGGGCGTGGTCCACCCGGGGGGTGCCCACGGCCCGCAGCAGCGCGCCCAGGTGGCGGAAGGCGGCGGCCACCGCCCGCTCCTCGGGGCGGCGGGAGCGCAGCAGCACGCCCGACATGGACACCAGCCAGCCGACGCCCGCGCCGATCGCGGCCACCCCGGCGTGCTGGGGAACCGCGGCGATCCCGCCGGGCACGATGGTGGCGATCGCGCAGACCAGGACGAAGTAGAACGGTCCGGGCGCTTCGACGCGCAGCGACTGGCAGGCCCAGGTGGCGGTGCCCGCCACCGCGCCGATGGCCAGCGCCGCCGACCACGGCGAGACCGCGCTGAGCGAGCCGACCGCGACGCTGGCGACGAACCCCGCCGCGATCAGCGCCAGTGAGGCGGCCCGGTGCGCGTAGGGGGTGTTCCGCTCGTACAGCGCGGTCATCGAGCCCAGGGCGGCCAGTGAGCCGAGGGACGGGGAGAAGAGGGCGGCGACCAGGCCGAAGGAGAGGCTCATCGCGATTCCGGCGCGCAGCCCCCGGGTCCACCCCCAGGGGCCCGGGGCCAGACCGAAGACCGCGCGGAGGTCGAGGCGCGGCCGGGGGCGCTCGGCGATCCTGGCCCGGATCCGGGCGGGCGGCCGCCCCTCGGGCGGGGGACTGCTGCTGTCGTCCGTTTCCTGACCGTTCACGAGGCCCATGCTAGAGCCTGCAATTTTTGGTAATTTGTCGGCCTTGTCGCCTTTCGGTGGTGGGAGTGCCGCGAAGGCGGGACGCCCGCGGCGGGAACGGAACGCGGCACGGGCCGCGGGGCGGCGGCCCGACCGTCGGCGCCTGCGGGGCCTGGAGACCCCGGCGGACGCCCGGTGGCCGCGGGCCGTGCCACAGCACACCACCGCTCACCGCCGTCCGGGCCCGGATCGGACCCCGGCGAAACGTCCCGGCGCCTGCGGCAGGCCCGGAGGAGCCCCGGGCCCGCCGCGGAAGCGGACGGGCTCGGGGCTCAGGACCGGTCCGGCGGGTCCTCGCCGCGGTGGTGGGCCCCGGCGGGGCGGTCCGGTTCCGCGGCGGCCGCGCGCAGGCGGCGGAGTTCGGCCAGGGCGTCGTCGAGCTGGGCCTCGGCGCGTTCGGCGCGGCGCAGGGTCTGGGCGCGTGCCTCCTCCAGCGCGGCCAGGCGTTCGGCGGCGGCCTGCCGGGCCTCGGCCAGCGAGGCGGTGAAGGCGTCGCGTTCGGCCTTCAGGTCGGCGCGGGCGGCCTCCCGGACCCGGTCCAGTTCCGCGGCGAGCCGGTCGCGCTCGGCGAGGGACCGCTCGGCGCGCGCCTCGGCCGCGTCGCGGGCGGCGGCGGCCTCGGCCAGGCGTTCCCGGAGCCGGTCCAGTTGCTCGGCGAGGTCAGCCCGCTCGGCGGCGGCCCGCCGTTCGACCTCGGCGACGCGCTGACCGGCCCGGTCGCGTTCCCGCGCCACCAGGGCTTCGGCCTCGGCACGGGCCCGCGCCACCTGCTCACGGGCCTCGGCCCGCGCCGCGTCCCGTTCGGCGATGGCGGCCGCCGCCTCGGCGGCGGCCGCGTCGCGCTCCTCGGCGCGTTCGCGGGCCTGGGCCAGGGCTTTCTCCCGTTCGGCCAGGGCCTCGTCCCGTTCGACCAGCGCCGCATCGGCCATGCGCTCGGCCGCGCCCGCCGCGGCGACCGCCGCCTCGGCGGCCTCCCCGGCCCGCGCGGCCTCGGACTCGGCCGCCCGGCGCGCCCGTTCGGCGGATCGCCGCTCCTCGTCGGCGGCCAGCCGGGCCGCCTCGGCGTCGGCGACCTGGCGTGCCGCGGCGATCCGGGCCGCTTCCACCTGGGCCTCGGCGGCGGCCGGATCGGTCATGGTGGTGAAGGCCGCGGTGGCCTCCTGCAGGGTCGCGGTGAGCTGCTCGGCCTGGACCGCGAAACGGGTCAGCAGGTCCTCGGCGCGCAGCCGCGCGGTGGTGATCGGGGCGGCCTCGGCGAGGGAGGCTGGGGGCGGGGACGGGGTGCTCCCGTCGGCCGGTCGCCGGGGTGCGGCCTGCTCCTGTGCGGCCTGCGCCTCCTGCTGCAGGCGCTGGCGTTCCCGCCAGGCGCGCCACCGGGTGTGCTCGGGAAGGTCGCAGTACTGCGGTGGGCGTCCCGGGGAGGAGGGGCGGACGACGGGACGGGTGCACCCGGGGAAGTTGCACAGGGTGGAGTCGGTTTCGGCCACGCCGACGAGCCTAACGGCTCCGCACGGGACCGGTGGGGCGATCGGCGCCGGCGGCGTGGCCGCGCGGGCGGTCGGTACGCGCGGAGGTCCGCGGCACGCCGAAGGCCGAGGAGCGGACGTCCTCGGCCTTCGGCACGGCCCCGGGAGGAGAGAGCCGTCGGTCAGTCGTGCGGGCCCGCGCCGATCCGCGAGACCATGGTGGTCACGAACGGGCGGAAGCCCTGGCTCTCGTAGAAGCGGATGGCCGCGGAGTTGCCGGACACGGCGGGCAGCTCCAGGTCGCGCACGCCGATCTCGGCGAGCTGCCGGCGGACCTCGTCGAGCAGGCCGCCGCCCACGACGTCCAGGGAGTGGTCGGGGTGCACCGACAGCGTCTGGACGACCGCGACCCGGTCGCCCCGGTCCCAGGAGCCGTGGTACTCGTCACGGACGGTCACCATCGCGTAGCCGACGTCGACCCCGTCGCTCTCCGCGATGACGGCGATCGTGTCGGGCTCGGACAGCCACTCCACGTAGCGCCGACTGCGGCGGCGCCACGACTCCTCCACGCTCACCGAGCCGAGGAGGTCTTCCAGGTGAGACGCGATCGTCGTGTGCTGCCGGTGCAGGGCCCCCCACAGCTCGGCCAGTTCTGCTACCTCGAAGGGACCGATGTAGCGGAAGCGCAGCACGCCCGAAACCCCGGTGTGGGGTTTGGTCTCCAACGAAGTTTGCATCTTTTTCTCACCTGTCCCCGATGTGGTGATGTGATGCGCGCAGTGGCGATCGTCCCTATTCGATGCCGGTCTGAGCGTTGCTTATGAGCCTACTTGCCAGTTTGGGGAGTGCTGCGTCAGAGGGGAAGGGAAAAGGGCGCCTCTCGTGACTAGAGCGAAAGTTTTGTCTTTTTTAACAGGTGTTCCCCGTCTGTGGGCTGCCCTCCGGCTGCCCCCGGTGGCCGGGGGGACACCGAAAGTTGTGGCAAAGTGTGAGGGATCACGTCCGGGCCGGTGCGGGGCGGGGGGCGAAGAGCAGGGTGAGACGTTTCATAGGATGAACCCATGATTGATGTCCGGCGGTTGCAGGTGCTGCGCGCGCTCGCCGAGCACCACACCGTGGCGGCCACCGCAGAAGCGCTGGGAGTGACCCCGTCGGCGGTCTCCCAGCAACTCACGGCCCTGGCCAAGGAGACCGAGGTCCCCCTGGTCGAGCGGGTCGGACGCCGGTTCGCCCTCACCGGGGCGGGCCGGGTGCTGCTGGAACGCGCCGAGGTGGTCTTCACCGAACTGGAACGGGCCCAGGCCGACCTGGCCAGGTACGCGGAGGGGTCCCTCGGGGTAGTGCGGGTCGGCTCCTTCGCCACCGGCATCTCCAACCTGGTCGCCCCCGCCGTGGCCGGACTGCGCCGCACCCACCCGGGCTGGCGCTTCTCCGTCGTGCAGGCCGAACCCGAGCACAGCACGGAACTGCTGTGCAGCGGCGCGATCGACATCGCCGTCACCATGTCCTCACCGCACCTGCCCGCCAGCGGCACCCCGGGCTTCCAGTTCCACCCGGTCATGGTCGAACCGCTGGACGTGGTCCTGCCCTACGAGCACCCGCTGGCGACCAGGCCGGAACTGGACCTGGCCGCCGACCTCAGCGACGCCGACTGGATCATGTCCGGGCCCGGCACCGCCTGGTTCGACACGGTGGCCGCCGCCTGCCACCAGGCCGGGTTCCACCCCCGCAACACCCATGTCGTCACCGATTTCGGTGCGGCGTTCTCCCTGGTCACCGCGGGTCTGGGCGTGGCGATGGTGCCCCGTCTGGCCTGGCACGGGGCGGGCACCCCCTATATGGTGGTGCGCTCGGTCCGCAACGGCCCCCGGCGCCACGTCCTGGCCGTCACCCGCAGCGGAGCCGACCCCGAACCGCTGCTCACCGCGATGCGGCAGGCCGCCAGCAGGATCACCGTCCCCTCCGGCCGGTTCATCCTCAGCGCCTGATCACCGCTCGACCCCCTCCTCGGGCGCGGCCTCCGCGACGGGGTCCAGCACGTCGCGTGCGGCGAGCCGGATCCGGCGGGCCACCGCGCGCAGCGGACGCCACGCCCACGCCCCGGTCCGGGAGGCCAGGTAGATCCGGCGCACCCCGGCCAGCTCGCCCAGGGGGGTGTGCACCACCCCGCGGCGGCGCGGGGCGGCGGCCAGCTTGGGCAGCAGCCCCACCCCCCACCCGGCGGCCACGACCGCGCTGACCGCCTCCAGCGTGTCGATGCGGTGCCGGATGAGCGGCCGGAACCCGGCGGCCGCGCACATGCGGCGCACCAGTTCGTCCTCGTCGCTGCCGCGCGAGTTGGCGATCCAGGAGGCGTCCGCCAGTGCGCGCAGCCGTTCGCGGGTCATGGGCGCGCGGCTCGGAGCGGTCGCCGAGGACTGCGCGAGGAACAGCGGTTCGCAGCCCACGGGGTGCAGCGTGATCCCCTCGGGGATCCGGCGGGGCACCAGGCTGTACTCGTAGATCAGCCCCAGGTCGGCCTCGCCGCCCAGCAGCAGGTCCATGGCCTGGTCGGGTTCGTGCTCGATCAGGCGCACCTCGATGCCCGGATGCTCCTCGCGTAGCCGCTCCATCGCGGGCAGCACCACGGGGACGGTCATGCTGACGAACGTCACCAGGTCGATCCGGCCCACCGGCGGCCCCTCGCCCGCCATCTCGGCCCGGGCCGCCTCCACCCGGCCCAGGATGTCCACCGCGTGCTCGGCCAGCCGCCGCCCCGCAGGGGTCAGCCGGACCCGGCGCCCGTCCGGGGCGAGCAGCCGCACCCCCGCCTCCTGCTCCAGCACGGCCAGGTGCTTGGAGACCGCCGAGGTGCCCATGCCGGTGACCTCGGAGACCGCCGTCATCGTGCCCAGCCTCCGCAGTTCCACCAGCAGTCTCAGCCGTGTCAGGTCCACCCTCCAACCGTAGAAGACGGCGGGCGCCGGTCGGGACCGTTCCCGACCGGCGCCCGCCGCCTCAACGGCTCAGGCCGCGAGACGGAAGAAGCGCGCCCGCAGCAGGTTGGCGAGGACCTCGTCCAGCCGGCTCAGCAGGGCCGTACCGTCGAAGCGGTCGAACGCCCGGACGTCGGGGTGGTCGGCGTTGGCGCTCAGCCATGCCCCGCCCACCAGGTCGGCCGCTGCCGAGCGGAGCCCGTCCAGCCGCTCCGCCAGGGTCCCGGGGGCGTTGGCGAGCGCGGTTTCGCACGCGGCGAGCGCGTGGAACAGGGAGAGCAGTTGCAGATGAGTGATGTCGTCCTTGGCCTCGCGCAGGGTGTGCTCGGCGATCGCGCGCGTCCGGCGGAAGGGGTTCAGCGTTCGCGTCGCCGGTGCCTCAACCTGGGTCAGCACAGTTCTCCTCTCATCGTCGTGGCGGGGCAGCGGTCCCGCGGTCGCGCGGCCGGGTGGGCCGTACGCGCCGCGCCCGGGGCAGTGGTCCGCCCAGGGCCGAGAGGTCTGCGGTCCGCGGTGGTCGTACCGGGCGGACCGGCCGTCGGGCGGACATCGGGGGGTGTGACTCGGTCGCTCCACGCGGTGCGCGGAACCTCCTCCCGGTGGCTGCTCACCAAAATTGATGTCCGCCGACTCAGGTTCATACCGCTCCCGGGCGTGACTAAACCTGACAAATCCCGTGACCCTGCCCTCAGGGCCGCCAACCTTCCACCAGAAGGAAACATTTCATCAACCAACGGTGCCTGGACGGCAACAGACAACGGGGGACACAGTGGTGGGATGATCCGCTCTCTTCCTCTGTCGCTTCGTCGTGCCCGGCGACGGGTGCCCGCTCCGCTGCTCCTGGTCGCCGGGATGGTCCTGCTGCACACGGGCAGCGCGGGCGCGGTGCACCTGTTCGACACCGCGGGCCCCCTCGGCGTCACCTGGCTGCGCCTGAGCTGGGCGGCGCTGCTCCTGGCCGCGGTGGGCGGCCGGCCGCTGCTGCGCGCCGTGCGCACCGCGACCTGGGCCGACATCGCCGCCACCGCGGTCCTGGGCGTGGTCAGCGCCGGGATGACGGTGATGTTCTCGCTGGCCACCGACCGCATCCCGCTGGGCACCGCCGCCGCCGTGGAGTTCCTCGGCCCCCTCACCGTGGCCGTGCTGGCCCTGCGCCGCCGCCGGGAAGCGCTGTGGATCCTCCTCGCCCTCGCCGGGGTGCTGCTGCTCACCCGGCCCTGGCAGGGGGAGGCCGACCTGCTCGGCGTGGCCTTCGGCCTGCTCGGGGGCGCCTGCGTGGCGCTGTACATCGTCTTCTCCCAGAGCGTCGGCTCCCGTCTGGGAGTCCTGCCCGGACTGACCCTCGCGATGACCGTCTCCGCCCTGGTCACCCTCCCCCTGGGGCTGCCGCGCGCCGCCGCGGCGGCCGACGGGCGCCTCCTGGCGGCCACCCTCGCGCTCGCCGTGGTCTACCCGCTGCTGCCGCTGCTGCTGGAGATGGCGGCCCTGCAGCGGATGAGCCGCGGCGCGTTCGGCGTCCTCGCTTCCGTGGACCCGGCGATCGGCCTGCTCATGGGGCTGCTCCTGATCGGCCAGGTGCCCGTCGCGGTACAGCTGGCGGGCATGGCGCTGGTCGTGGCCGCGGGCCTGGGCGCCACCCGCGGCGACGGCGCCCGCCCCGCGGACGGGACGCGGGAGGCCGGATCGGGAAGCGGCGGACCGGAGGACACCGATCCCCGCCGGGGTGACGACGAACGGCGGGACGCCGCCGCCCCGGCCCCGGTGTGATCATCGTTACACGAACCGGCGCGCGGTACGGGGCGGTGCGCTCCCCGGACCGGTCCGCCTCCGCACCGACGCAGGTCCGCACGGCCGCGGCGGGGAACGGGCGGCGAACCGGGGGCGGGCCCGCGACACCGGGAAGAGGGGGAAGGCCGGACCCGTGCCCAACCGTCCGGAGCATCCGTTAATGTCAGGCGCAATCATGAGCGCTAAAACTGACCTGGAACTCCTGCGCGCTTTTGAGCCGGTGCTGATGTTCACCAAGGGGGAGTTGTTCTTCCCCACCGACGTCGAGGCCTACCTGCGCTGCTGCAGCCTGTGGCTGGACCTGCCCGGAGGCGGGGAGCGGGAGGTCGTCCCGGCGGGCGAGCTCACCATCGACAGGCTCGCCCGGGCCGACACCGAGTGGCCGGGGTACCGCCAGCACCTGCGGTTCGTGCAGGAATCGTCGCTACGGGCCGAGGCACGCCGCTTCCGCCGCCGGGAACGCCCCATCATCCCCAAGAGCGGCCGGCTGGCCGCGGTCGGCGTCCTGGGCCGGATCGTGGACGTGCTGATGAAGCTGTCCCTGCTGATCCGCGGAGCGGTTCCCGGCGGGGTGGCCGCGGCCGCGGCCACCCGCTACCACGACCGCATCGACACCGGCGACACCGCCACCTACTACGGGCGCGTCGTCCGCGAGGGCGGCTACGTCGCCCTGCAGTACTGGTTCTTCTACGCCATGAACGACTGGCGGTCGGTCTACGGCGGCGTCAACGACCACGAGGCCGACTGGGAGAAGGTCACCGTCTACCTGGTCCAGGACGCCGACGGAGAGTACCGGCCGGCGTGGGTGGGCGCCTCCTCCCACGAGTACCTCGGCGACGACCTGCGCCGCCGCTGGGACGACCCGGAACTGCACCGCGACGGCGACCACCCGATCATCTACGTGGGCGCCGGATCGCACTCCCACCAGATGCTGCCCGGCGACTACCTCATCCAGGTCGACCCCTCCTTCCTGCGCGGGGCGCTGCGGGCCTGGCGCCGCTTCACCGCCCGCTTCCTGCCCTCCTCGCACCGGCTCCGCGGCATCGGGGTGCCCTTCGTCGACTACGCGCGCGGCGACGGCGTGCGCGTGGGCCCCGGCGGGCAGCGCGTGTGGACCCCGGTCGTCATCGACGACACCACCCCCTGGATCCGGGGCTACCGCGGCCTGTGGGGCCGCAACACCCGCGACTGGTTCGACGGCGAACGCGCCCCCAGCGGCCCCCGCTACGAACGCGACGGCACCGTCCGCCGCTCCTGGTCCGACCCGCTGTGGTGGGTGGGGCTGCACAAGGTCCCGCCCACGCCCGAGGCCGCGCGCGCGGACCTGCTGGCCCACCTGGAGGACCTGGACGCCCGCATCGCCGAGGCCGACGCCGCGATCGAGGAGGAGCGGGCGGCGCTGCGCCGCCTGGCCGCCGCCGAGATCGTGCTGAGCCGCCACGCCAACGCCGAGTCGCGCGCCAAGGAGTACCGCCAGCGCATCGCCGAGGCCGAACGCGCCCTGGCCGCCCGCTACCGCGAACGCACCCACCTGGCGGACGAGCGCGACATGCACCGCGCCGCCCTGGACAGCGGTGAGGCGCTGGAGCTGCCGCCGCAGGCGCACCTGCGCTCCCCGCACCTGCCGTACGCCTCCGGCAAGCAGCGCACCACCCGGTTCCTGCACGTGTGGGCGACGCTGAGCACGCCGCTGCTGCTCATCGCCCTGGGCACGGTCATGGTGCTGCTGCGCGGCAGCCTGGCGCTGCTGGCGGCGCTGGGCGTGGTGGTGCTGTTCGCCGCCTTCGACGCGCTGGCCCGCCGCCGGTTCCTGTCCTTCCTGGTGGGCCTGGCGCTCGTCGTCGTGGCGGTGGGACTGGTGAGCGCGGTCATCGCGGCGTTCCTGGTCAACTGGCGGATCACCGTCCTGGTGCCGATGGCGCTGGCCGTGGTCAGCCTGCTCTACATCAACCTCCGCGACCTGCTGCGACGCTGAGCGGGCCCGCGGGCAGGCCCGCCCGCGGGCCGGGAACGGAGGCCGGAGGCCGGTCGGCCCCCGGCCGGCGGGGCGGTGCGGGGGACGCGCCGGCTCAGTCGCGGCGCAGGCCCGAGGCGCGCACCGTGATGTTGAGCCGGCCCGACCGCATCCCCGAGGCCGGGTCGGCCGTGCCCGGCCGGGTGCGCGGCACCCCGTGGTAGGCCAGCCGCGACGGCCCGCCGAACACGAACAGGTCGCCGCCGCGCAGCTCCACGTCGGTGTAGGGACGCGTGCGGGTGGCGGTGTTGCCGAAGCGGAACACGCACGTGTCGCCCAGGCTCAGCGACACCACCGGTGCGTCGTCGCGCTCGTCGCGGTCCTGGTGCATGCCCATGGTCGCGCCGGCGCCGTAGAAGTTCACCAGCGCCACGTCGTAGTCGGGAGCGGGATCGGGAAGGGCGCCGTAGGCGTCCTTGAGGGCGCGCAGCGCCAGTTCTCCCAGGATCGGCGGGAGGGGCGGCACGGGAGTGCCGTCGGGCAGGGTCGCGGAGTAGCGGTAGGGACGCCAGTACCAGCCCAGCGAGGTCATCGCGACGCTCATCGTCCCGCCGCGCGTCCGGTGGCGCGTCATCCCGCCGGGGCCGCGCACCCACGCGCGGCACAGGTCCACCAGTCTGCGTTGTTCGGCGTGGTCCAGCCAGCCGGGCACGTGCACCGCCCCCGGAGCGATCTCGACGGGGGCGGGGGAAAAAAGCGGATCAGTCATAGCAGGGTGATTCTTCCCCGCGGGTCGGACAGTGCGGCCGCCCGGGTGCGGCGCCGGGCACCTCGGCGGGGAGAGGCCGCGGGCAGCGGGATGCCTCCCGGCACCCGCGCCGCGGGGCACGCCGTCACGGCGGGGGACCGGCGTCCCGGAAACCCGGGCCGCGCTCCTCCTCCCCCGGCGGCACCCGGGGTGTGGGGCGGCGGGGACGCCAGGACACGAACCGCAGCCCCAGAGCGACCAGACCGGTGCCCATGAGGATCCAGCCGATCATGGTGATGTTGAGCACTCCGACGCCGTCGAGTCGCAGGGCGAACACCAACACCGCTCCCACGGCGATGAACAGCAGACTTACGGCCATGCCCATGAGGGGGGTCCTCTCACGTCTCGGGAGTGCCGTTCCGCTACCGGATCCGCGCGGGTCCAAACAGCGCACCGGTCGTACTAAGGTTGGGGCGTAGCGAGATTCGAGGCCGTCGGGCCGTGGACTGTGGAGGTGAGGCCGACCATGAGCCAACCTCCTAGTACCAACTAGTGCGGTGCCCGGCCAGCGCTCCGCGCTGGTGATCACGGTCCACGGGAGCGTCCTCCCGTGTGTGCTCCCCCTGGCGGGTAGAGCGTCCCGAGGGCACGGCACCCCAGCCCCAGCCCCTTCCCCCGCGGAGTGTGCCCCGGCGTCCGCCGTGCGCGCGCCCCGCGACCGGTTGCCGCAGAACCGTCGAACTCGCCCCGGGAGTCCCCATGTCGCAACGCCGCATGCGGGTGTGGCTGCCCAGCCTGCGCCCCGCCGCCGTCTCGGGCGGCAAGGACCACACCGACGCACCCGAGTACTCCATGGACCCCCGCGCGGAGGAGAGCGCCCCTCCCGTGGAGGACAGCGTCGTCGACGCCGCGATCTACGTCGACGGCCGCCGCCAGCCCGGCAGTCCCGACCTGTCCCGGCTGCGCGCCCTGGTGCCGCGGCGCGATGGCGCGATGGCGTGGATCGGGCTGCACCAGCCCTCCGAGGCCCAGCTGCTCGCCGCCGCCGACCAGTTCGGCCTGCACGAACTGGCCGTGGAGGACGCCATCGTCGCCCACCAGCGGCCCAAACTGGAACGCTACGGCGACACCCTGTTCGTGGTGCTGCGCGCCGCCCGCTACCTGGACGAGGCGGAGGAGGTGTGCTTCGGCGAGATCCACCTGTTCGTCGGCACCGACTTCGTGCTGACCGTGCGGCACGGCCAGGCCCCCGACCTGTCGGCGGTGCGCCGCCGCCTGGAGGACGACCCCGACCTGCTGCGGCTGGGCCCCGAGGCGGTGCTGTACGCGGTGCTCGACGCGGTGGTGGACGGCTACGCGCCGGTCGTCGCCGGGCTGCAGAACGACATCGACGAGATCGAGACCCAGGTGTTCAACCGCGACCCCCGGGTGTCGCGGCGCATCTACGAACTGCTGCGCGAGGTCATCGAGTTCCAGCGGGCCGCCAGTCCGCTGCTGGGGATCCTCGCCGACCTGGAGGCCGGGTTCGACAAGTACGGCACGGGCGAGGAGCTGCAGCGCCACCTGCGTGACGTCGCCGACCACGCGACCACCGTGGCCGAACGGGTGGACGGCTTCCGCCAGCTGCTCAACTCCATCCTCGCGGTCAACGCCACCCTGGTCAGCCAGGCCCAGAACGAGGAGATGAAGCACCTCACCGAGGCCAGTTACGCGCAGAGCGAGGAGGTCAAGAAGATCTCCTCGTGGGCGGCCATCCTGTTCGCCCCCACCGTGGTCGGCGGCATCTACGGGATGAACTTCGACTTCATGCCGGAGCTGCACTGGAAGTACGGCTACGTGATGGCGGTCGGGCTGATGGCGGCGGTGAGCGTGGCGCTGTACGCGATCTTCAAGCGCCGCGGCTGGCTGTGAGGCCCGCCCGTGTCCCGGTGCGGCGACGGTGCGCGCCGCACCGGGACACGGGCGTCACCGGATGTCGATGCGGTGCGGGTGGGCCAGGGAGGCCGGGCAGCGGTAGACGCTCAGCGCGTAGCCCCGGCCCAGGAAGACGGGCGTCTCGCCGAGGCTGGTGGTGCCGGTCTGCAGCAGGTGCTCCAGTTCGGCCCCGCACTCGGTGCCGGGCATGGGGAAGGGGGAGCTCACCCCCAGGCCGGATGGCCGCCGGGGTTCAGCCCTTGCAGTGAGGACAGGCCGTCGGTGGAGGCGGTGGTGCCGGTCTCCTCCTGCCAGGCGCGGATCCGCTCGGCAGGGGAGTCCGGCAGGGCGAAGACCGAGGGGTGGTCGACGGTGCTCTCGGGGGCCGGGGCGCCGCCGGGGCGGCCGGAGAGGTCGTGGTCCGGGTTCCTCGGGTGCGCGGTGGGGCGGTCGTCCCGCGGGTCGGTGAGGTCGGCGTCGCGCCACCGGCGGACGGCGACGGAGGGGCCGAAGAGGCCCCCGAACGACTCGGGGGTCTCCTCGGGCTCGTTGGGACACCACAGCACCTGCAGCACGGCGGCTCCCTCGGGCAGGTCGCGGGCGAACATCTGCAGGACCGGCTGCAGGGCGACCGGTTCGTCGAAGACCACCTCCGCGAAGCCCGGAGAACCGGGCGTCCCCACGAGGTGCTCCTGGGCGCGGGTGGGCCGGGGTTCGGCGGGCCACAGCGGGGGGCGGCGAACGAACTGTCGTGCGGGGTGAGCGGGCGGTCGCTCAGCCGCGGATGCAGCAGCAGCGCGGGGCGGCCGAACTCCCGCAGCTCCGGGAAGAGCGCCAGGGGGTCGGGCGCGGGGGACACGGTGCTCCTCCCGAGGTGGTCGCTTCGGGGTGCGGGGCCGAAGCAGAAACCAGCGGAGGGTGGGGACAGTCACAGCGGTCAGCGCCGCTACGAAAATGCACCAATCAGTGCAAAAACGCCGTATATCCCTTCGGTTTTGCGTTTCTCCCGGTACGGCGCCCCCCGGACGGATACGATCGTGGGTCACGGGGGGGACGGCAGGCGTTGTCGAGAGGGAGGGTGTGGCGGCGTGTCCGGACAGAGGCAGGAGTCTTTTCCGTGTGGTGAGGCGGTCGTTTTCGCCGTGCGCGGCGAGATCGACATCGCCAACGCCACCCAGTTGTGCGCGGCGCTGCTGCACGCCACCGACCGGCCCGAGTGCCACTGTCTGGTCGTCGACCTGTCCAGGGTGGAGTTCATGGACCTCAGCGGTGTGCGGGCGCTGTACGAGTGCTTCCGTGTCCTGACCTGGGAGGGGCGGCACATGGTGCTGGCCGAGCCCTCGGCCGCGGTCGAGCGGGTGCTGGCCGCACTCCACCTGGAGCGCGACTTCGAGGTCTACCCGATCGTCGAGGCCGCCCTGGTCCACACCGCCCACCAGCGCTACGAGGAGGGGCCCTTCACGGGGGTCCGCGGCTGCGAGTGACCGGCGCCGGTCGGGCGCGGCCGCGCCGTGGCGGTGGGCGGCCCACCCCCTCGCGGCGCGGTGCCCCGCGACGGTGTGCGGACCGCCGCGGCAGCCGGTCCGCTCCCCTGCTCAGGCCCCCGACAGTTCCAGTTCCAGGACGTGGGAGACCAGTTCGATCATCACCCGCTTGACCGACTCGCGCTCCCGGGCGTCGCACAGCAGCACCGGGACGTCGGGGTCCACGTCCAGGGCGATCCGCACGTCGGCGGGCATGTGGGTGCGCACCCCGTCGAAGCAGTTCACCGCGACGACGAAGGGCACGCCGCGCTGCTCGAAGAAGTCGATCGTCTCGAAGCAGTCCTCCAGGCGGCGGGTGTCGGCCAGGACGATCGCGCCCAGCGCCCCCTCGGCCAACTCCTCCCACATGAAGGAGAAACGCTGCTGGCCCGGGGTTCCGAACATGTAGATGACGGTCTGCTCGTCCAGGGTGATGCGGCCGAAGTCCAACGCGACGGTGGTGGTCGTCTTGGACTCCACCCCGTCGAGGTCGTCCACACCGACGCTCTCGGCGGTCATCACCTCCTCGGTGTGCAGCGACTCCACCTCGCTGAGCGCGGACACCAGAGTCGTCTTCCCGGCACCGAACCCGCCGGCCACCAGGATCTTCAACGCGTCGGGAACGGGCCCGACCCTCTCGGACATGCAGAGGTCTCCTTTCACAGCGCACGGATGCGGTCGAGGACCGTTCTCAGGGTGTGGACATCCGGTCGCCTACGCTGCCACTGCGACTCGTGCACCATGACGTGTCCTCCGTCGAGCAGGTCGGACAGCAGGATACGCAGGACGCCCAGCGGCAGTCCGGTGCGCGAGGCCAGCTCGGCCACCGAGGCCGGGGCCGCACACGCGTCCAGGATCGAGTGGTGCTCGGGTTCCAGATCGGTGGGCGGCGCCACGGTCGGCACCGCCACCACCTGGGAGGTCATCGCGAAGTCGGAACGCGAGGGACGGGTGCGTCCCCGCGTCAGCGAGTACGGCCGGATCAGCCGACCGCCGTCGTCGGGGGAGCCGGACATGGCGCTCAGAGCCCCTCGGCCACTCGCCCCTGCACAGGCCGGCGGTGTCGGGGCAGGGTGGACAGGTGCGGGCCGACCTGGCGCACCAGCCGGTTGATCTCGTAGGCGACCAGTCCGACGTCGCAGGAGGAGGCGGCGACCAGCGCCAGGCAGGCGCCGTGCCCGGCGGACAGCACGAACAGGAAGACGTTGTCCATCTCCACCACGGTCTGGCGGACCTCGGCCGCGCCCAGCTGCTTGCCGGCGCCCCGAGCCAGGCTGGAGAAGCCCGAGGCGATGGCGCTGATCCGTTCGGCGCGCTCCTGGTCCATGCCGCTGGAGGCCGACAGCAGCAGTCCGTCCGCGGACAGCAGTACGGCCTCGCGGGCTCCCTCGGTCCGGGAGACCAGGTCGGTCAGCAGCCAGTCCAGTTCGGAGGAGGTGGAACGGTGGGTGGTCGTCTGCTCAGTCATCGTGTCTCCGTGGTGGGGTGATCGGTGTTGCCTTCGGCGCGTCCGGTCCGGGTGCCCCGTTGGAAGGCGCTCATCATCTGCCGGATCTCCTCCAGTGACCGGTCGGTGCTGACCGGGCGGGAGATGGACGGTGCGGGTGCCGGTGGTGTCGGTTGGGGGCGTCGCTGGGAGCGCCTGCGGCGCGGCAGGCCCTTGTAGGTGTCGGACTCCGCGGAGCGCGGGGCGGCGGGCAGCGCGGTGGCACCGGTGGCGCTGGTGGCCGGGGCCGCCGGCGCGGACTCGGCGGGGGCGGAGGGGGCCGTCACGGGAGGTGCCTCCAGTTCTGCGGGGGCGGGGCGCGCGGGTTCGAGGGGGACCGCGGGCGGGGTGACGGGGGTGGTGTCGATCGTCTCGGGCGGGAACACGATGATCGCCTGGGTCCCGTTGTAGGGGGAGGGGCGCAGGGTCACCTTCAGGTTGTGCCGCTGGGCGATGGTGGCGACCACGATCAGACCCAGTTGGGAGTCCTCGCGCATGTCGGCGAGGTTGAAACGGCGGGAGGAGCCGCCGAGCAGCTCGTTGGCCTCGGCGTAGCCCTCGGGGAGCATGCCCAGGCCCCGGTCCTCGACCTCCAGGGCGTAGCTGCCGTGGGGCAGGGCCTCGCCGCGCACCGTCACCGTGGTGTTGGGCGGGGAGAAGGAGGCGGCGTTCTCCAGCAGTTCCGCCAGCAGCCGCACGCTGTCGGAGGCGACGGAGCCCTTGAGCTGCACCGCGGGCATCGGCAGCAGTTTGACCCGGGAGTAGTCCTCGATCTCGCTGGAGGCGGCACGTGCCGCCTGGGCCAGGGAGAGCGGCTCGCCGGGCTTGCGGGACGGCCGGTCGTCGGTGAGCAGCATCAGGTTCTCGGCGTTGCGCCGCATCTGGGTGCTCAGGTGGTCGATCCGGAACAGCGACTCCAGCACCTTCGGGTCGGTCTCGGACTGCTCCAGGGAGTCCAGCAGGCTGAGCTGGCGGTGCACCAGGGTCTGGGCGCGCCGCGCGATGTTGCGGAAGATGTTGCGCACGCCCTCGCGCAGCTTCGCCTCCTGGGTCGCCGAGGTCACGGCCGCGCGCTGCGCGGTGTTGAACGCCTCGGTGACCTGGCCGATCTCGTCGTTGACGTCGACGGGGATCAGCGGGGCGTCGGTGTCGACGTCCACCTTCTCCCCGGCGCGCAGCCGGGCGGTGATCTCGGGCAGGCGGCGGTTGGCGTAGTCCAGGGTGGCCTCGCGCAGCGTGCCGAGCCGCCGGTTGAGCCAGGCGACGGCCCGGGAGCTGAACAGCACGGAGGCCACGACCACGGCCAGGGTCGCGACGCTGAACAGGGCGAGGAGGGCGGTGAGCTGCAGGGCCTCGGAGCGGCTCTCCTCGGCGAGGGCGGCGATGCGCTTGTCCGTCAGCTCCCTGAAGGACTGGTCCAGCGTCTCCCGGGCGGACTGCCACAGCTCGATGTCGATGGGGGGCTCGTCGGAGGCGGCCCCGGAGCGGATGGCCTCGTTCTCCAGCGACTGCACGGTGCGGAACTGGGCGCTTCCGATGACCTCGTCGTAGTCGGCCCGGACGGGTCCGGTGAGTTCGGGGGCGATCTGGGAGTACAGGTAGCGCTGGGCGCCGACCGCGGTCGCGAAGTCGATGTGGTCGGCGGTGGTGAAGACGCCGGAGATGCTGGAGTAGGCCAGCATCCCGTCCTCCTGGGAGAGCAGCTCCTCGGCCCGGATGAGGGAGGTGAGGCTGCGCATCCGGTGGGTCCGCTCGCTGTCGACCAGCTTCTCCTGGAGGTCCCACAGTTGCAGGCCGGCCTCGATCGCCTCGTTGTAGGTGGAGACGGCGCCCTCCCGGGCGGGCGTGGAGGTGTCGAGGACGTCGCGGTGCATCGGGAGCACCTCCAGGGTGCTGAGGAAGCGCTCGATGCGGTCGCGGGTCTGCTCCGGGAAGCTGTTCAGGCCGGCCTCCTCGATCCCGGCGCGGAAGTCGGAGACGGCCGCGTCGGTGGCCGCGCGGTCCTCCCGCAGTTCCGGGGTGAGGGAGCGGCCGCCGGCCGAGGTCCCCGCGTGGGCGAGGTACTCCATCGTGGACTGGCGTTCCGCCTGCAGTGCGGAGATGACCTCCAGGGAGGGGATGCCCGCCTCCTCGATGAACGCGGTGCTCCGGTGCAGGGAGAGCAGGCTGCTCACCGGCGTGACGAGGGTGCCGACCCAGAGGATCAGCAGGGCACTGCTCGGGATGAGGGCCAGCGCGAGGAGACGCGAACGGATGGTGCCGCGCTGTTCTGCGGACAGGAGGCGCAGCCAGCGGAGGGGACGGCGCTGCTCTTTGGTCATGGACTCGCTCTGAGTGCGGATGGGGGGGATGGCTGTGCGGAGGACAGACGGGATGCGGCCCGTGTGCCCGAAACGGAAGGTCCGTCTGAGAGTTCAGAGCTAACCGTTATTGGCGGAATAAAGCAAGCCCATTTTGAGACGCAGGGCACTACGTTGGGTGATCTGTGTCACTAAAATCTCCGATGGTTTGGCGTATTGTCGCGCAAAATACAACTGCCCGCCATCTTCTCGCCAGACTTACCGCCAAATCGTCACCAAGCCGTGCCTGTTGCCGCGCCGTTCCGGGAAGCAGCGGCGACCGCGACCACGCCGTACGGGGGCGGCGTGGTCGCGGTCGCCGGAGCGGCGGCCCCGGCGGCGGCGCGTGCCCGTGGCCGCCGCCGGGGGGTCAGGGGTCCCTGCGGTGCAGCACCCACAGGGCCGCGCCCAGGCTGAGCGCCAGCCAGCAGACGACCACCGCGAACGCCGCCCAGGGGTCCATGTGGACCGGCGCCTGCGGCTGGTTGACCCCCGTGACGTTGTCCCAGGCGCTGGCCGGCAGGTAGCGCAGCACGTGCTCCTGGACGGACGGGGGCAGCAGGCCGCCGAACATGGGGGGCAGCAGCATCAGCGAGAGGGAGGCGGTGATCGCCCCCGCGGTGCCGCGCAGCAGGAACCCCAGGCCCAGCGTCAGCAGTGGGAAGACGGGGAAGGTCGCGCCCAGCAGCAGCGTGGTGCGCAGGCGGTCGGCGTCGCCCAGGCCGACCGTGGGCATGCCGAAGGAGTCCAGGACCGCCTGGGCGGCCAGGAAGGCGGCGAAGGCGGTCACCAGTCCCACGGCCAGGCTGACGGCGGACAGCACCGCGGTCTTGGCCGCCAGCACCCGCCAGCGGCGCGGGTGGAGGGTGAGGGTGAGCCTGATCCGGTCCGGGTACTCCCCGGCCGAGACCTGGGCGGCGAGCACGACGAGCGCGATCACCCCGAAGACCGGCCCGAGGTAGGCCAGTATCGCGGCCTGGTCGGCCGGGTCGGCCCCGGGAGGCAGGGCCTCGGGACCGGCCGCGCCGGCGCCCAGGGAGACCAGCGCGCTCAGGCCGACGCCGATGAGCGGCGCCAGGGCCACGCACACGTAGGTGGAGCGCAGCGAGAAGAGCTTGGTCCACTCCGTCAGGACCGCCGCTCCCAGGCCGGGGGAGACGACGCGCGGGGTGGTGGTGCGCGCGGTGGTGGTCGTGGTCATGCCGGGCTCCCTTCGGGGACGGGGGTGGTGCCGGAGCGGTGCTGCACGCTCGCGGCGGTCAGCTCCATGAAGGCCTCCTCCAGGCTGGCGCGCCGGGGGGTGAGCTCCCGCAGCGCGATGCGGCGGCGCAGGGCGACCTCTCCGACGCGCGCCGCGTCCAGCCCGCCCACCAGCAGCGCACCGTCGTCGGCGGTGCGGACCGCGGCGCCCTCCGCGGCGAGCGCCGCGGCGAGGACGGCGGGATCGGCCGCGGCGACCCGCACGTCACCGGAGCCGCGCGCGGTCAGTTCGGCCACGCCCACGTCGGCGATCAGCCGTCCGCGGCCGATGACGAGCACGTGGTCGGCGGTGGCCTGCATCTCGCTCATCAGGTGGCTGGAGACCAGCACGGTGCGGCCCTCGGCGGCCAGGTCCCGCAGCAGGCCGCGGATCCACCGGATGCCCTCGGGGTCCAGGCCGTTGACGGGCTCGTCGAACAGCAGCACCCCCGGGTCGCCCAGCAGTGCGGCGGCGATGCCCAGGCGCTGGCGCATGCCGAGGGAGAAGCCGCCGACGCGGCGGTGGGCGGCGGAGGCCAGTCCGACCAGGTCGAGGACCTCCTCGACGCGGCGGCGGGGCAGGCCGGCGCCGCGGGCCAGCCACAGCAGGTGGGCGCGGGCGGTGCGGCCCGGGTGGGCCGCACCGGGGTCGAGGAGCGCGCCAACCTCGCGGGTCGGTGCGGGCAGGTCGCGGTAGCGGCGGCCGTTGACCGTGGCCGTTCCGGCGGTGGGGGTGTCCAGGCCGAGGATCATCCGCATGGTCGTGCTCTTCCCGGCGCCGTTGGGGCCGAGGAAGCCGGTGACCACGCCGGGGTGGACGTCGAAGTCGAGGCGGTCCACGGCGGTGGTGGCGCCGTAGCGCTTGGTGAGTCCGCGTACTCGGATCATCGCGGTCGTCCCTTCTCTCCGGGGCTAGAAAAAGTGATATCACAATGCTAGTCTCAAGTCATCAGGTTGACAGCGAAAGGAAACAGAGATGAACCGAGAAGCCCTCTCCTCGGTGGAGATGCCCGAGCCCCAGGTACGGGAGCACACCACCGACGGCCTGGCGGGACTGCCGATGCTCCTCCTCGTGCTGGCGCTGCTGCTGGCCGGGGCCGCCATGGGTGGCTGGGGGGTCTACACGGGCGTCACCGGCACCATGGACGCCGCGGCGGTGGCGCTGCTCGCCACGGGATCACTGGTCCTGCTGGTCGGGCTCTTCCTCGCCTGCGGACTGACGATCGTCGCCCCCAACGAGGCGCGGGTCCTGCAGTTCTTCGGCCGCTACATCGGCACCGTCCGCACCGACGGACTGCGCTGGGTCAACCCGCTCAGCACCCGCAAGCCCGTCTCCACCCGCATCCGCAACCACGAGACCGCCGTCATGAAGGTCAACGACGCGGGCGGCAGCCCCATCGAGATCGCCGCCGTCGTGGTCTGGCAGGTCCAGGACACCGCCCGCGCCGTCTTCGAGGTCGACGACTTCGTCCAGTTCGTCAGCACCCAGACCGAGGCGGCCGTCCGGCACATCGCCAACAACTACCCCTACGACAACCACGACGACACCGACCGGCTGTCCCTGCGCGACAACGCCGACGAGATCACCGAGAAGCTCTCCACCGAGATCGCCGAACGCGTGGAGTCCGCGGGCGTGCGCATCATCGAGTCGCGGCTGACCCACCTGGCCTACGCCCCCGAGATCGCCCAGGCCATGCTGCAGCGCCAGCAGGCGGGCGCGATCATCGCCGCGCGCCAGCGTATCGTCGAAGGCGCGGTGGGCATGGTGGACCTGGCGCTCAGCCGCCTGGCCGAGCAGGACGTGGTGGAACTGGACGAGGAACGCAAGGCCGCGATGGTGAGCAACCTGCTGGTCGTGCTGTGCGCCGACCGCGCCACCCAGCCGGTCATCAACACGGGAACGCTCTACTCATAAGGTTGGTCCGGTGGCAAGTGAGCGCAAGAAGATCCTGCTCCGGCTCGACCCGGCGGTATACGACGCGCTCGCCAGATGGGCCGGTGACGAGCTGCGCAGCACCAACGCGCAGATCGAGTTCCTGCTGCGTCGGGCGCTGACCGACGCGGGCCGCATGCCCAGGCAGGCCAAGGCCATCCCCCGACGGGGCCGCCCCCGCAAGAAGGACGCCCCCGCAACGCCGCCCCCCGACGACCCCAGCCCCTGACCCCGGCGACCGCGACGAGGCCCCGCCCGGCCACCTGCCCGGCGGGGCCCGCGGCGTGCCCGGATCAGTCGGCCGACGGCCAGGCCGCCTCGTCGCGCAGCCGCCGCTTCAGCAGCTTCCCCGCGGCGTTGCGGGGCAGCTCGTCGACGGTGAAGGCGATCCGGGAGGGGATCTTGAAGGCCGCCAGCCGGCCCGCCAGGAAGGAACGCAGCTCCCCGGCGTCCGGCGGCGCCTGGGCGGCCACCCGCACCACCGCGCCGACCTCCTCGCCCAGCTCCTCGTGGGCCAGGCCCAGCACGGCCGCGTCCAGCACCGCCGGGTGTTCCAGCAGCGCGGCCTCCACCTCGGCGCAGTACACGTTCTCGCCGCCGCGCAGGATCATGTCCTTGGCGCGGTCCACGACGTAGAGGAACCCCGCGTCGTCCACCCGCCCCAGGTCGCCGGTGCGCAGCCAGCCGTCGACGAAGGTCGCGGCGGTCTCCTCGGGACGGTTCCAGTACCCGTGCACCACGCCCGGGCCGCTGATCCAGATCTCCCCGACCCGGCCGGGCGGCTGGTCCGCACCGTCCGCGCCCACGATCCGCACGTCCACCACCGGCACGGGCAGGCCGACGCTGTCGGGGCGGGCCAGGTAGTCGGGACCGTAGCTGACCGAGGCCGTCGCCGAGCACTCGGTCAGCCCGTACCCGGCGCCCAGCAGCGTCGCCTCCGGCCGCAGGCCGCCCCGCAGGGCCCGCTCCACCAGGGCGGGGGCGGCGGGCGCGCCCCCGCTGCCCAGCGACACCAGGCTGGACAGGTCGCGTTCGGCGAAGCTCGGCGCGGCGAACAGCTGGGCCAGCATCGTGGGGACGCCGGTCATCCCGCTGACGCGTTCGCGCTCGATCGTCTCCAGCGCCGCCTCGGCGTCCCACCGGCGCAGCAACACCAGGGTGCCCCCGGCCGACAGGGTGGGCAGCATGACCGTCTGCGCTCCGGTGACGTGGAACAGCGGCAACACGCACAGCACCTTCGCGGGGGCCGCCTCGAAGGTGAGCGCGAGCGCCTCGGCGACGTCCGCTCCCATCCGCAGCAGGGTGCGGGCCTTCATGAAGGCCATGGACAGCACGTTGCTGACCATGTTGCGGTGCGACCCCAGCGCGCCCCTGGGCCTGCCGGTGGTCCCCGAGGTGTAGAAGAGCGTGGCGGGATCGTCGGGGGCCAGGGCCACCTCGGGCGGCACGGCATCGGGGGCCACCTCGCCGAGCACCTCCGCCCAGGCCCGCGCCCCACGGGGCAGCGGGCCCGCACAGCGGACCGCGATCACCGCCAGGTCCAGCCGCTCCAGCGCCGCGCCGAGCCGCTCCAGCCGCTCGGAGTCGGCGACGAGCAGGCGCGCCCCGCTGTCGCGCAGCACGAACTCCAGTTCCGGGGCGCTCAGCCAGGCGTTGACCGGCACCACGATCGCGCCGACGCTCACGGCCGCGAAGAACGCGGTCACCCACTCGGGGTAGTTGCGCATCGCCAGGGCCACCCGGTCGCCCCTGGCCACGCCGTAGTCCTCGACGAGACGGCGGGCCAGGGTCGCGGCGCGGCGGAAGTGCTCGGTGTGGGAGATCCGCTCGCCCTCGAAGACGAGCGCCTCCCGGTCGCCGTGCTCCAGGCTGGCCTCCAGCACGGCGCGCAGGTGGGGGCTGGAGCCGGCCCAGACCCGGACGGGGACGCCGCCCACCTCGACCTGGGCCATCTCGAAGCGGGAACCCGAACACAGCAGGGGGACGGTGGCCGCGTTCAGCGACCGGAGGGCGGACGGGGAGGCGGAAGACGGGGAAGGGACGGCGTTCATGGCTGCTCCGGATCTGTCGGGACGGTCAGGGGCCGGTCACGCCGGGTTGTCGTGATGTCTATCACAGGGATTCCGGGGGCGCAGTCGGTGAAATCACCGTTTTTCGGGGGTGCGGCTCCGCTGTGCGCCCGCTCCGCTCCGCAGCGTGCCGAAAGCGCTGGAGAAAACGGGCGCGATCCCGGGAGCGCCAGGGGCCAAAGTCCCGAAAACAGTCGAGAGAAGTCCGTTTGAAAAAAAGGTGTCCGCCCGTGGGGAGCAACCCTGTGTCAACCCCTTCGAAAACGGCGGTTTACAGTGTCCCTGAACGGCGTCCTGGCAGGTGACGAATGACTTCCGGGACTTTCTACGTCATTTTTTCAAGAGGATGAGGAATGGTTCACGGGAAATTCTGAATTCCACGCGGCACCCCGGGGCCTGAGGGGCCGCGGAGAAAAGGTTTCTGGACGACCGGAGAACAGGAGAGAAGCGTTATGGCCATCATGGCGACCCGTGAACTGCCCCGCCCCGACGCCCGGACCGTCACGACGGTCCGGGCCCTCTGCGCGGACCTGCTGGACCAGCCGGAGGTACTGGCCGAGCGCTTCTACCACCACCTGTTCCGACTGCTGCCGAGCAGCCGCGACCTGTTCCCGTCCGACATGGGCAGCCAGCACGTCCGGATGGCCCGGGTCCTCGTCGAGGTCGTCCACCACCTGGACGAACCCGACAAAACCTGGGACAACCTGCGTAGACTCGGTGGGTACCACTACGTCCGGTGGGGACTCGGCCCGGAGGAGTACCGCTGCGTCGGCCACGCCCTCATCGAGGCGGCCCGCGACGTCTCCCTGGAGTGGGCGCCCTCGGTGGGCTCGGCGTGGGTCACGGTCTACGAGTGGATCGCCTCGGCCATGCTCGCCGGAGCGGCCGAGGCCGCCCGGGGGCCCGGGCAGCCGCGCACCGGGGACGGAGCCCCCGGCGGCAGGCATGCCGGTCCGCATCCGGGTGAGGAGAGTGGTAAACCTACAGTGGCTTCTTGATTGAGCGGTCTTCTCCGCGCCCACCCCGGAAGGCGGGCGCGGATGTCCCTGATCCCCGGTGTCTTCCGCGCCCCACGGGGCGCGGCGGCTGACCGTGCTGAGCGAGGGGGGGATCGCGCACGGTAAGGGGCCGTTGTGAGCGCGGGGGTGAGACGCCGAGGCAGTCGGCCGGTCCCGTGCGTCTGTTCAGCGACGAGGAGCCGCAATGACCCAGAACACCATCGAGGAACAGGTCTACTTCGCCGACCTGGGACTCCGTCCGGAACTGCTCGACGCGCTCGCCGACCTCGGCTACGAGGAGCCCACGGCGATCCAGCGGGAGACCATCCCCTCCCTGATGGAGGGCCGTGACCTGCTCGGCCAGGCCGCCACCGGAACCGGCAAGACCGCCGCCTTCTCCCTGCCGATCCTGCAGCGGCTGCCCGACGGCGAACGGGGGGACCACCCGTCGGCGCTGGTGCTGGTCCCCACCCGCGAGCTGGCCCTGCAGGTGTCGGAGGCGCTGCACCGCTACGGCCGCAACATCGGCGCGCGGGTGCTCCCGATCTACGGCGGCCAGCCCATCGGACGGCAGCTGCGGGCGCTGGAGCGCGGCGTCGACGTCGTCGTCGCCACCCCGGGACGCGCCCTGGACCACATCGGCCGCGGCACGCTCGTCCTGGACGACGTGCGCATGGTCGTCCTCGACGAGGCCGACGAGATGCTCGACATGGGATTCGCCGAGGACATCGAGGCGATCGTCGAGCAGGTCCCCGAGGAGCGCCAGATGGTGCTGTTCTCGGCGACCATGCCCGAGCGCATCGACGGCATCGCCCGCCGCCACCTGGACGACCCGGTCAGGGTGCGCATCGCCCGCGAGGCCCCCGCCCCCGGCGAGGCGCCGAAGGTCCGGCAGAACGCCTACGTCGTGGCCCGCCCGTACAAGCCCGCCGCGCTGGGACGCGTACTGGACGTCGAGTCGCCCACCGCGGCCCTGGTCTTCTGCCGCACCCGCGAAGAGGTCGACCAGCTCACCGAGACCCTCAACGCCCGCGGCTACCGGGCCGAGGCGCTGCACGGCGGCATGAGCCAGGAACAGCGCGACCGCGTCATGGCACGGCTGCGCAGCGGCACCGCCGACCTGCTCGTGGCCACCGACGTGGCCGCCCGCGGGCTCGACGTCGAGCACCTGACCCACGTGGTCAACTACAACGTGCCCTCGGCCACCGAGACCTACGTGCACCGCATCGGCCGGGTGGGGCGGGCCGGCCGCGAAGGGGTGGCGATCACCCTGGTGGAGCCGCGCGAGCACCGCATGCTCAAGACCATCCGGCGGGAGACCAACGGCCAGATCAGCGTCGAGAAGCTGCCGACCGTCGCCGACCTGCACGCCCGGCGCATGGAGCTGACCCGCGCCGCGCTGTACGAGATCCTCGCCGAGGACGACGCCGTCCTCGACCCCTTCCGCGTCGTGGTGGAGCCGCTCGCCGAGGAGTTCGACATCATGGAGATCGCGCTGGCCGCGGTGAAACTGGCGCACGAGGCCAGCGGCGCCGTCAGCGAGGAGGAGGAGATTCCCGAGCCGGTGATCCGCGCCGACCGCGGGGAGCGCCTGGGGCGGGGACGGCGCAGCGGGCCGGGCCGCGGGGAGCGGCGCGGCCGGGGCCCCTCGGACGGCATGACCCGTCTGTTCGTCGGCATCGGCCGCAACGCCCGGGTCCGCCCCCAGGACCTGGTGGGCGCGATCGCGGGGGAGACCGAACTGAGCGGGCGCGACATCGGCGCGATCGAGATCGCCGACCGCTTCTCCCTGGTGGAGGTGCCCGAGTCCACCGCCGACGGGGTGATCGCCGCGCTGAAGAACAGCACCATCAAGGGCCGCCGCACCGTGGTGCGCCGGGAACGCTTCTGAGCCGTCCGCCGGCGGCGCCCCGCTGCTGCCACCGCGGTGGCAGCAGCGGGGCGGGTGCGGCGGAGCCGTGACGCCTCGGGCTCCCGGCCCGCCGTCCGCTCCGCTGCCGCGCACCCGCCGGTGGCCGGGGCGCCGTCCGGGGCTGCGTCGGATGCGGACGGGGACCCGCGGAACCGGGCTCAGTAGTCGGCCAGGGCGAGCTCCGTGAAGAGGACGTAGCCGTACAACGCGAAGAGCACGATGCCGAGGAGGACTTCGAGACCGAAGACGACCCAGGAGATGACGGCCAGCACCCGCGACGCCTGCGGATGGCTCTGGTGGATCCCCAGGGCGATGCCCGCCAGGGCCGCGCCGACCAGCGCGAACAAGCCCAGGAAGCAGAGGGCGAACAGGTTGCACACCAGCGAGATCAACGGGCTGGTCATGCTGGCCGGGGGCGGTCGGTGCGGGGCCCCGAACGGGGGAGGACCACCGTGCGGCGGGGGCGGTGGCGGGACCCCCCATCCTCCGCTACCGCCGTGAGGCGGCCCCTGGTAGCCCCCGTGGGAGGGATGGCCCGGGTAACCCATGATTCTGTTCTCCTCGGCAGACGTCGCTCCCGCGGGGCAGGCGGACAGACATGGCACAGCACGGACCGCGGGGGCGGTTCTCGGGAATTCTCGTGCGGAAAATCCGGCGGTCGTGCGCAAAGGGAGTTTCCGGCACCGTCGGATTGTGCCACGAGTTGCCTCCGACGGTGGTGACGGAAGCGAAATCCTCGTAAACTTTCGTCAGAAACCGGAACGGCGGAAAAGACGACTGCCGAAGCCTTCCCTCCGGGCCGCCGACCGCGGCCGTCGGCGCGGCCCCGGAAACGGTGTGCGGTGCCGGGCAACGCCCCCCAGACCGGGACGGCGGGACCGGACGGCCGGCCCGGGACTCCGCCGCCCGCGTCAGGTTCCGTCGGAGGGGGATTCGTCGGCTCTTCGACGGCGGAGGCACTGGAACGGCAGGCCCCCGTAGTCGACGCCACCGAGAAATCCGCCGAGGAGCCGAACCGCGACCATGCCCACCACAACCCCCCGCATCCACGACTCCGTCCGGCGTTTCCTGACCTGGGTCGGTGTGGGGATGCTGACGGTGGGCGCACTGGTCGGCCTGTTCGCGCCCCCGGTCTTCGGCCACGGCGGCGAAGGCCCCGGCCTGCTGCCGGTGATCCGCGTCTTCTTCTGGGCGCTGGCCGGCCTGTGCGGCTGGCTGACGCTGCTGCAACTGCTGGAGCGGGTCCCCGAGGAGCAGCAGCGGGAGACCTCCCGCAAACCGGTCCTGCTGGGGTGGATCCTCGCGGCGGGCGCGGCGGGCATGGCCGTGCTGGAGACGCCGCTGTGGCTGCTCGGCGCCGCCGTCCCCGACCGCGGCAGCACCCCCTGGGCGGTCCTGGGCTGGGCCGGGCTGGTGGCCATGACCGGCGGCGCGGTCCTGGTGGCGGTGTGCGGACGCAACCACCGGCCCCGGTGGACCGGCGCGCCCCTGGCCGGACTGGCCTGCGGCACGGCCACGGTCCTGCTGATCGCCACGGCGGCGTGGGTGGCCGCGGCCGAGGCCCTGGTGTCGCACGCCACCGCCGCGGCGGCCGCGCCCCGGCCGCTGCCCTCCACGGTCGACCGGGTCGCCTGGACGTGGCGCCCCCCGGAGGGGGCGCGCACCCACCGGGTGCTGGCCACGGTCACCGGCGCGGTGGTCGACGTCGGCGACGGGGTGGTCGCCCTGGACCCCGTCACCGGGGAGGAGACCTGGCACTACCGCAGGCTCGGCACGGAGGTGGACGTCAACGTCACCCCCGACGGCAGGACCGTCGCGCTCGCCTTCACCGTCCACGACCACCGGGGGGACTGGGAGGCGCTGCTCACCCTGGACGCCGCCACCGGCCGGCTCCGCGGCGACACCCCGCTGCGCCTGGACGGGGACCCCGGCCGGGAACGCGGGATCGGATGGCTGGGCGGCGGAGCGCCCGTCGACCTGCTCACCGCCGACGCACGGCTCCTGGTGGAACAGTACGGCAGCGACTGGCGGCTCACGGCACGCGCCCTGGACACCGACGCCCCCCTGTGGACCGCCCCGCTGGACCCCCGCTGCCTGATCGACCGCCGCCCCCGCACCTGGATCCGCACCTTCCCCGACGCGGTGGTGGTCTCCCAGGACTGCCACGAGGACCTGGACGGCACCAGCCGCTTCGGAGCCCGGTGGGAGAGCAGCGTCCTCAACACGGAGACGGAGCTGCGCGGAGGAGTGAGCCGCCTGACCGCCTTCGACGCGGCCACCGGGACGCAGCTGTGGCGCACCGAACACCCCGGGGAAGGGCCCGTGGGGCCCAACCCGGAGATCAGCTACCACAGCACCGGCCACCGCTCCCACCTCCACCCGGTCACCTCCGACGGCTCGGTGGTCGCCGTGGAGAAATGGGGCTCCGACATCCGCTACCTGGTGGTGGACCGGGAGACCGGCGAGGTGCTGACCGACGACCTCGACCTCACCGAGCACGGCCACAGCGCCCACTTCACCGCGGACTCGGTCTCGGTGGTGCGCATCGACGAGGAACGCGGGGGAACGCTGGTGCACGAACGGCGCACCCTGGACGGCCGACTGGAACGGAGCGCCGCCAGCGGCGCCCCGTTCCCGCACGTGCTCGCCGGAACCGAGTGGGTGGACCTGGCCGACGCGGCCGTCATGGTGCACCTCAGCGAGGACGCCGCCACCGGAGGCGGCTACGACGTCGGTGTGACGCCGTGGGACGACACGGCCGAACCGTTCACCCTGAAACTCGACGGCATGGTCCCGACCAGCGGGATCTCCCAGGTGCGCCTGCTGCCCGTGCCGGGCGCGCTCGTCGTCTTCGAGGACATCGCCGACTCCCTCACCGGGGAACGGGAGCGACCGGTCTTCGGACTGCGCTGAACCGGGGGCGGCCCCGGCCGGGAGGCCCCGCCCGGAGCGGGACCGGGCCGCCGCGGGACCGGGAAATAACCCGCCCGGCGCCGCTGTTGTAGACCAGACGTGCCGGGAGCCCCCTCCCGGCACCTGTTCTGTCCCCATGACGAAAGGGCCCGCACCGCCATGGCAGTCCCGCTCTCCATTCTCGACCTCGCGCACATCGGCACGGGGGAAACGGCAGGCGACAGCCTGGAGGCCAGCGTCACCCTGGCCCAGCACGCCGAGGAGTGGGGATACCGGCGGATCTGGTACGCCGAGCACCACAACATGCCCACCATCGCCTCGTCGGCGACGAGTGTGCTCATCGCCCACGTCGCCGCGCACACCAGCCGCATCCGCCTGGGGGCCGGCGGTGTCATGCTGCCCAACCACGCGCCGCTGACCATCGCCGAGCAGTACGGCACCCTGGAGACCCTCCACCCCGGACGCATCGACCTGGGACTGGGGCGGGCGCCCGGCAGCGACCAGAAGACCATGTGGGCGCTGCGCCGCGACGCCGCCTCCGCCGACCGGTTCCCCCAGGACGTGCTGGAACTGCAGGGCTACCTCACCGGAGAGTCCCGGGTCCCCGGGGTCGACGCCACCCCCGGCAAGGGCACCAACGTACCGCTGTACATCCTCGGCTCCTCGCTGTTCGGCGCCCGCCTCGCCGCCGCGCTCGGCCTGCCCTACTCCTTCGCCTCCCACTTCGCGCCCGACGCGCTGCGCGAGGCCGTCGCCCTGTACCGGCGCGAGTTCCAACCCTCCGAGCAGTTGGCCGAGCCGTACGTCATCGCCGGGGTCAACGCCATCGTGGCCGAGGACACCGAGACCGCGCAGCAGTTGTTCACCGAGGTCAAACGCGCCCGGGTGAGCCTGTTCCTGGGGCGGGGCCGCACCTTCACCCCCGAGGAGGCCGACGCGGTCCTGCAGGCCCCCGCCGGACGGCAGATCCTCACCATGGTCAAGTACACCGCCGTCGGAAACCCGGCCGAGGCGCGCGACTACCTCACCTGGTTCGCCGAGCACGCCCAGGCCGACGAGTTGATTGTCGCCTCCTCCGTCACCGACCGCAAGGCGTGGCTGCGCTCCTACGAACTGCTCGCCGACGCCTGGGGGCTCGCCGCGGCCTGAGCCGCGCCCCGAGGCGGCAGCCCGGCGGGGCGGGGTGCGCCCGCAGGAACTCCGCCTCCAGGGCGCGCACCACGCGGCCCGGGCCGCAACGGGGCCGGGGAGGCAGCCGGGACAGCACCTCCGCCAGGACGTCGCGGGCACAGCAGACGTCGTCGCTTCGACACTCCGGGCAGGGACACTCCGCCGGCGTCGGGTAGCGCAGGTGCGGCCCCGGAGGATTCAGCAGGAACTCCCAGTAGCGGCGCAGCGCCCGCGCGGTGGCGCCGGGGTGGAGAAAGACGCCGGGGACGAGGGGAACACGGTCGTCGGTGAGTTCCACGCGGCGGATCGCCGGGCAGGTGCCCAGCCGCAGGCCGGGAATGTGCACCGGCGGCGGGAGGAAACGGGGCTCGGGGCGCGCCCGGGCGGCGCGCAGTCCGGCGGGCCGGTTACGCGGCACCGCCCGTTCCGTGGGAAGCAGCCATGACGCGATGGCGTCACGGAACGGGCAGTGCCGCATCCGTGCCGCACGGGGCGGCCCCGAACCGCACCGGACGCGAGCGCGGTGGAAAGCGGACACCGGCACGAGACCGGCCGTGCGGTGTCGCCGGGCGGCCCCGGGGACGGGGGACGCCATTCTGCTCCGTCATTTCCACGGGGGCGAGCAGAAGGTGACCGAATGTGGCCAGAAGCGACGCCTGGGACCCGGGAGAAAATGGAGACCTGCAGTTTTGTCGCCTCGGAAGACGGTGTCCGGAATCAACCTCCCGTCATCCCACGGTTTTCCGTGAAAACGGTGGGGAAGGAGGGCGGTATGAATTCACCTCCCATCCCCTCCTCGCCGGTTTCGGAGAGTTCCACACGGCCGCGAGGGGTGATCCCCATGGCCGTGCTCGCGTTC
Source organism: Thermobifida alba (assembly GCF_023208015.1). Classification (NCBI taxonomy): domain Bacteria; kingdom Bacillati; phylum Actinomycetota; class Actinomycetes; order Streptosporangiales; family Nocardiopsidaceae; genus Thermobifida; species Thermobifida alba. The sequence goes on from NZ_CP051627.1 coordinate 970,675, forward strand.
CTCTGGGCGATGAGTGCCAGTTCCGCCCTGGCCGACACCGCGTCGCTGCTGCTCGCTCTCGGCGGGTCGATGCTGGCCACCTTCACCGTCGTGGTGGTCGCGACCCGGACGGGATTCTCCGCACCCCCGAACACGCCGATGACGGGAAGACAGAAGGGCGCCTTCGCCTCCGTCGGACTGAGCCTGCTGGTCGTGGGGGTCGCCGCCGGAGGGGCCCTGGTCGTCCTCGACAGGCCGGAACTGATCCCCGGGAGCGTCTGCGTGGTCGTCGGCCTCCACGTCCTCCTGCTCACCGCGGTCTTCCGGAGAGCGCTGTACCTGTGGACCGGGGTGCTGCTGTGTGCGACCGGCGCGGCGGGAATCGCGGCGACCCTGATGGGGGACGCCGAACTGGCGCGGATCGGGGTCGGCTTCACCGCCGCCGTCGTGCTGTGGCTGGCGGCGCTGCTCGCCTCCTTCGCACCGAGGAGGGAGACGGGCAGCGATTCCTGACGCGGGGCGCAGGTCGGCCGGTTAGGTCCGGCCCGGGCGGATAGCGGTGTCGGGGGGTCCGGCGTCACGCACAGCCCCGACCGTGCGCGGGCTGCGTCGGTCCCGGAAGGAGAGAGCACCGTGAGCGTTACGGGACAGATGCTGGAGACCTATCCCGAGAGCCTGGGCGGAGTCGACCGGGAGAAACTGCGGGCGTGCATCGAGGCGTGCTTCGAGTGCGCCCAGGCGTGCACGGCGTGCGCGGACGCCTGTCTCAGCGAGGACACGGTCGCTGAGCTCACCAAGTGCATCCGCACCAACCTGGACTGCGCCGACCTCTGCGCCACCACCGGCCAGGTGCTGTCGCGGCACACCGGCTACGACGCCAACCTGACCCGCGCGGTCCTGGAGGCGTGCGCGCAGGCCTGCAAGGCGTGCGGTGACGAGTGCGCTCGCCACGCCGGACACCACGAGCACTGCCGGGTGTGCGCCGAGGCGTGCCGCCGCTGCGAGATGGTCTGCCGGGAGTTGATCGCCTCCCTGTGACCCCGGAGCGCCGTGCGGCCCCGCTGCTTCCGGCAGCGGGGCCGCACGGCGCCGGCCGTGTCCGGGCCCGCCGCGCGGCGGCGTCCGCCTGGGGGACCACACCGCCGGACCGCGTGCCCGGACCGGACAGGACGGTGACGAAGCGGATCCGGGGGGTCACAGCCACCGCATAGGGTGCGCCGTACGACACGTCTCGGACACGACCGCTACTGCACGGAGATCACCGACCAGACGGGGCAGCTGCGCGCGACGCTGCACGGGGCCGACTGGTCCGCCGCGGTCCCCACCTGTCCCGGCTGGACACTGCTCGACCTGGTCCGGCACGTCGGCGGCAACCTCCACGCGGTGGGGGCGGCCGTGCGGAACACGGTCGGACCGCTCCGGGACGGCCGCGCCGACGACGCGGCCGGACCCGGAACCGACGCCCCGGCCGTGCTGGACGCCTGGCTCGCCCGCCAGGCCGAGGAGTGCGCCGACGCGCTGCGCGAGGCCGGCCCCGACCTCGACGTCGCGGTCTGGACGATCCCCGGAACCGCCCTGTCGTGGGCCCGCCGTGCCACGCACGACCTGGTGGTGCACCGGGCGGACGCGGCCGCCGCGGTGGACGCCGACTACACCGTCGCCCCGGAGGTCGCCGCCGACACGGTCACCGAACTACTGGAACTGTTCGGCGCTCCGGGGGCGGTGGCGTTCCCCGGGGACGGGGGCCGCACCATCGGGCTGCACGCTGCCGACCCCGCGGGACGGGGACGGGCCGAGTGGCTGGTGGAGGTCGGCGAGCAGGGCCTCAGCTGGCGGTTCGGCCGCGGACGGGCGGACGTCACGGTGCGCGGCGCGCTCACCGACGTACTGCGGCTCTGCCACCGCAGACTGCCCGTCGACAGCGGCCGGGTCGAGGTGCGAGGCGACGCCGCCCTGCTGGACCGCTGGCTGGAGCAGGTCGCCCTGAGGTGAGCGCGGGGGCACGTCACCGCTGCCCCGAGGAGCGGGGGCCGCGTCCCGGGAGCGGTGCGCGGCCAGCCGGAACAGGAGCAGCGCCGAGGCCCCGGCGGCGACCACCGGAAGCGTTGCCGGGGCGCCGACGTCGAGGAGGAGACCGCCGACCGTTCCGCCGCAGGCCGCACCGAGGCCGCTGCCGGAGGTGGGCAACGCCAGCGCCTGGGTGGCGGCCGGCCCCGCCAGCAGGTGCAGCCGTGCCTGGACGGCGGGGGAGTTCCAGAACACCGCCCCGCCCCAGACCATCACCAGCGGGTACAGCACCGCCACGGGAACCGGCCGCACCTGCCACAGACCGGTCAGGGCCACCATGACCGCGAGGACCGCGCCCACTCCCACGGCGAGGGCGCGGTCCGTACTCCCCGTCGGCAGCAGGGCCGCGGCCACCGATTCCAGGGACCGGCGGCGCTCACCGACCGTCGTGGGCGGGGCCGGTGCCTCCTCGGCCCGCGGCCGGCGCTCCATCCGCCGACCGACCTCGTCGGCGGCGGCCCGCAGCAGCTCGCCGTGGCTGCCGAAGTGGTGCCGCACGGAACCGATGTTGAGCCCGGACTCCGCGGCGGCCTTCCGCAGTGACGCCTCGGCCACCCTGCCCCGCACCGCGAGCGTGAACACCGCGTCGACGCTCCGTGCCCGCACGTTGCGCAGTCGAGTCCTCCGGTCGCGGAACGCGACTGTCACACCGGTGATGGAGGGGGTCACGGGGCACCGCCCCGGAGCGGACCGGCCGCGGTCGACGGACCCGGGCACCGGGACCCCGCCCGGTCGGAAACCGGCCGTCCACCGCGCGGCGGACGACCGGCCCCGTGGCAGGACTTCTCCTCCGGGCGGCACCCGTCCTAGGCGGCGGGCCGTTCGGCGGCCTGCGCCGGTTCCGCCTGCGCGGGCCGGAACTGGCCGGTGGCGAACAGGACGGCGACCAGCACGAGCGGGACGATCCACCCGCTCCACCCGAGGATGGTGGAGTGGACGGTGTCGACGGTCTCCCCGGCCTGGACGAACACGAAGGAGAACCCGGCCGCGGCGTTGAACGAGCCGTGCGCGAGCGCGGCCGGCCACACCGAGGCGGACCGCAGCCGCAGCCAGCCGAACACCATGCCGACGACGACGCACATGCCGACCATCGCCAGCAGGCCCAGCCAGCGCGGGGCGTCGGGGTAGTTGTAGCCGAGCAGGATCAGCGGCGCGTGCCACAGCCCCCAGATGACACCGCTGACCAGGAGGGCGGGGACGGCGCCGAAACGGTACAGGCGCGGCAGCAGCCAGCCGCGCCAGCCCAGCTCCTCGCCGAGCGCGGGAAGGAGGTTGAGGAACGCGCCGGTGGCCACGCCCATGAGCTGCAGCACGAACAGCAGGCCGAGCGGGGGCTGCGGGATCTCGTCCCCCAGAGCCTCCCACTGGCTGTCGAGCTGCTCCTGGAACCCGGACAGGTGTACGAAGTCCGCCGGGTACACGCCGAGCAGAGCGCCGACGGGCAGCGCCGCGAGGATCAGGACGACCGGGACGACCATGGCCAGGGCGAGGTAGCCGATCAGGCGTCCGGCCGGCCCCAGAGGCCACAGGCCCAACGCTCGCGCTCGGTGCTCGGGGCGCTCCACGAAGAAGACGACCACGAGCGCGGCGATCGCGGGGGTGGCCATCATGGCCAGCGACAGGGGCAGGAAGAGCGGGCTGTCGAGACCGTCGCCCAGCCACAGCGGCGCTGCGAACAGCCACGACAGCCCGAAAGCGAGCAGCAGGAACACGGTCAGGGACAGGGGGGTGCGGTCGGAGGACATACTCACTCTCCGGTTGTCGGGTCCGTCGGTCGACGCCGCCGCTCCCGCCGCGAGGCGTAAGGAGGCGGCGGGGCATGCGCGCCGTGGGAGGAGGGGCGGGGGACGTGGGGGAGGACGGCCGGGTCCGAGGTCCGGCGGCCCGCCGGAGTCCGGCCCCGCCCCGGGGCGGCACCGGTGCGGTGCTTCCCGGCGCCGCCCCCCCGTGCGGCCGGTCCCCGGGGGAGCGGCCGCACGGGAGGACACCGGAACCGCCGGTGCGGGAAATGTCGAAAACAGCATGGTCCGACTATAGGAGGAATCCGACTGTCGAGATATGTCGGGAGTGGGGGCGTCCGTGCCGACGCGCGTCAGACGTCCCGTGCCGGTCCGTGCCCGACGGCGACAGGGACGGGGGCCGCACCGCCCACTCGCCGCCGGACACGGCGAAGGGGACACGCCCGTCGGGGGACGGCCGGCGCCGACCGTCCGGAACCGGGGCGGTGCGGCGATCATGCCGTACCGGCCGATGGCCGGCCGCTCCAGCCCGGAGGCGGAGCACACGCTGCGGTCCCCGAAGGCGGCCGTACCCTCGGGACGCCGTAGGTGGACGCGCCGCCACGATGCACGCGGAGGCGGCCGGCGGTTCGAAGAAGACCACACGTCCGTGGCCGGGCAGCGGGAACACGGCCACGGGACCGGGAGCCACGGGAAGGCCCTCTCCCCGGCGGGGACGGCGGGGCGGCGTCCTGGCCGCGCCCCGGCCCGGTGGACGCGCCTCCCGGGCGGCCCCGGCCCTCGACCGGTCCCCCGGAAGGCGGCCGCCGTTCACCGGTCGCGGACCCACGCCCCGGCTCGTCTCCCCTGCCGCTCCCGGGGATGCGGCGCACGACCGGGACGCCTACCGCCGCAGAGGTAGGCCGTTCCCCGGGACTGCGTCGAGAAGAGTACGGCGGAAACCCGCCGTGGGACGACGCGGAAGACAGGGGTGTCTGCCCATGATGGGGGCATGACCTCAGACCAGCGGAAGCCGACCGTCCCGCTCTGGCGCAGACCCCACTGGCCGCTCGTGGCCGTCCTGGTGGCCGTCGCGCTCGTCCGGCCCCTGTTCTCCGTCGTCGGCCTGAGCGACACGCTCGGCAAGCCGGTGACGCCCATCGTCCTCACGGTGGCCGTCTCGCTGGTGTGGATCCTCGCCGCAGGCCTCGGCCGGGTGCGCCACCCCCTGCTGACGCTCCTCGCCACCGGTCTGGGGTACGCGCTGGCCTCCCTCGTGCTGAGCGCGGTCCTCTCCCCGCTGCTGACCGGGGAGCTGCAGGGCCCCCTCACCAGGCCGTTCGCGATCATCCCGCTGTTCGCCGTCAACGCCGGGTGGGGTGCCGTCTGCGGGCTCTGCGCACTGGGACTGCAGCGCCTGCGCGGAATCCGCGACTGAGGCCCCGCACCCGCCGGACCTCACAGCAGGGAGCGGGCTTCGGCGGCCAGGGCGATCCGGAGGGCGTGGTCCTCGCCGTCCAGGCTGAGGACGAGCTCGTCGACGCCCGCTTCGGCGTAGACGGCGAAACGTTCGGCGGCCTGCTCCACCCGCCGACGACCACGGTCTCGGCGACCCGCTCCGAGACGAGCCCGAAGAAGCCGCCCAGTTCGCGCAGCGGCGCCGCCCGCCGCGCCGTGGAGACGCCGTCGCCCGGCATCGCGTGGACGCCCAGGTGGATGCGCGGCGCGGGCCGCTCCCGTTCGACGGCGAGCTCGCGCAGCCGTGCCGCGACCCGCGCCACCCGGTCGGCGCTCAGGGCGGAGGGCAGCCAGGCGTCGCCGTGGACCACGGCGCGCCGCAGCACCGCCTCGGAGGGGCCTCCGCCGACGAGCACGGGCGGCATCGGCGCCGCAGGGGCCAGGTGCAGGACCGGCTGCCCGGGGACGGTGTCCAGGCGCACCGGTTCGCCCGAGACCGGGCGCGGCAGGGAGGGACAGGGCGGCGTCGACCGCCGCGCCCCTGCCCTTCTCGGGACCGCCGACGGCCCGCCAGAACGGGGAGCCGGGAAAACCTCCGAGCCCCGTCCCCAGGCGGACCCGGTCACCGGACAGGCGCTGCAGGGGTCTGCAGGTGCGCGGCCAGCTAGACGGTCGACCGGGCGGACAGGGCCAGCACGCCGAAGTCGAGGGGGACCCGTTCGGTGGCCGCCGCTGCCGCGGCGAGCACGGCCACCGCCTCCAGGGCGGGCGTTCCGTCCCCGACGAGCACGTCGGGGACGCTCACCGCGTCGAGTTCGGCCTGTTCCACCAGACACGCGGTCCCGACCACGCCGGAGGGGCCGCGGCCGGAGGCTGAGACGGGCAGGGTGACACCAAGACCGAGGCCGCTCATGTCGGATGCCTTTCCGGGGAGAGCCGCGGAGGCTTCCGGACCGCCTCCGCGGTCGCCGCCCTGACACCTCAACCAAACGTGAGGTCAACCGGTCCCGGGACCGGTCCCGGAAACGCCGCACCGCGGCCGAGGACTGGTCGGCCCCGGGGCGCGGTCACCGGCCGGCGCCGCCGTACTCGGCCAGGAGGGCGAACCCGGGGCGGTCGACGGACCGCGCGGTGGCCGAGAGGACGACGACACCGGTGGCGGCGGTGCGGTCGATGCCGAGCCAGGAGCGGAAACCGCCGGTGCCGCCGTTGTGCCAGGTGACCGACCGGCCCTGCGCCTGGACCGTGATCCACGCGGCGCCGATGCGGGCAGCGGAGCCGAAGGAGGCGACCGGCTCCAGGGCGGCGGTGCCCGGGGCGGTGCCCGCCAGCAGCGCCCCGGTGAGGCGGGCCAGGTCGGTGACGGAGGCCCGGATGCCGCCCGCCGGTCCCAGCGCCTCGCCGGTCCAGGGTTCCACGGGCCGTCCCCGCCTGCTGGTGCCGGTGAGCGCCCCGGGACGGAGGTGGTCGGCCGACGCGGGGACGGAGCAGTGCTCCAGTCCCAGCGGGGCGGCGACGCGCCGGTGGAGGAGGTCGGCGTAGGTGGTGTCGGCGGCGCGGGCCAGGGCGTGGCCGAGCAGTTCGAACCCGAGGTTGGAGTAGCGGGGGACCGGTCTGCCCAGGCGGACGCTCCGGGCCTGGTCGAGGAGTTGTGCGAGGTTCTCGCCGTAGGGGTTGGCGCCGCGCCACCACAGGGCGACGGTGCGCCGCCACGAGTGGGCCGACGGCGCCAGGGTGGGCAGGCCGGAGCGGTGGGTGCTCAGCGAGGACAGGGTGACGGCCGCCGCGGCGGCCCCGTCCAGCGGCAGCAGTGCGCCGAGGGTGGTGTCCGGGCCGATCTCGCCGCGGGCGAGCGCGTCGGCGTACAGCAGTCCGGTGACGCCCTTGGAGATCGACCCGATCTCGAAGTCGGAGTCGGGACCGGTGCCGCGGCAGGCCACCACCGTGCCGCTGGGGCGGACCACGGCCGCCGCGGCCACCGGATGGCGGGGGCCCAGCAGTTCCTCCAGTCGGGCGGCGAGCCGGTCGTCGCCGTGGACCTCGACGGTCACGGGCGGCCTCCCCTCGGAGCGCGATGGGCGTGTCGGCCGCGGTCGGCCGTCAGGGCCGCGGGTTCGGTCGGTCGGACACGGTGCACACGCCAACCGTAGTCGACGTTTTCCCGAGATATCTGGACAGCGCCGCCGCGTCTTCCGGCCGCCTCGCGCCCGACGGAGCCTCCGGAAGCATCGACCGGCCCTTCCGTCGGACCGGAGGAACGGCGGGCCACGCCGCTTTCCGCTCCGATGGTCGCCCCGGCGGCCCGAGAGAACACAGAAGCGAATTCTCGGTGTCTTTCTGAGAAACAGCGAGTTGACACCGGGTGCACTGTTGGCGATCGCCCTGCTCGTGTGTTTGTCCTTTGTGGGAGGAAGAGGTGGTTCTTCTTTTCCGTGTTGTCCGGAATCGAACCCGCTCTGGCCAGTGGAGTCGCCGTGTGCCAGGATTTCCGGGAAACGCGGAGAACACTCGGAGAAAAGCACTGAAATTCCAGCTCGGCCGCACGCGACCATTCGTGAGAAGGAATCGCACGTTGACGCAGACCGCTCCCCCGAAAGCCGAGTTCCGTGGGGCCTCCTTCCTTGCCTGGTGCGGAGTCGGGATGCTGGTGACCGGCCTCCTGGCGAACGCGACCGCGTTGCTGCTCCACGCGGGGGAGTCGGGGGCGCACCTGCTTCGCGTCGGTCTGTGGATCGTGGTCGGCCTGCACCTCTTCTCGGTGCTCCCGCCTTCGGAAGGGAGCCCGGAGAATCCGGGGAAGGTACGGGAGGGCACGGGGCTGGGGGCGGTCTCGACCGTGCTGCTCACCGTCCTCCTGGCGGTGCTGGACCGGCCGCTCTGGCTCTTCGACGGTCCCGGTGCGGACACGCCGTGGTCCACGGCGGGGTGGGCCGGCCTGGGAGCGGTGGCCCTCGGCGTGATCGCGGTGGCCGCGGCCGGACGGGGCCGGCGGCTCCGCTGGACGGGACCCTCCCTGGCCGGTGTGGCCTGCGGAATCGCGGTGACGGCGGTGCTGGCCTCGGCTGCGTGGACGGGACTGCGCCCCCTCGTGCCGCTGCACCAGCCGTCCCGGGTGTGGCATGTCACCGCCGAGGCCGCAGAGGCCGGTCCGGTGCCGTCCATGGTGGAAGAGGTCGCCTGGATGTGGCGGCCGCCCGGGGACACGTGGTCGGCGCGGGTCATGGCCACGGCTACAGGAGCGGTGGTGGCCCTCGACTACGGTGTGGTCGCGCTCGACACCGCCACCGGCGAGGAGACCTGGCACTACCTGCGGCCGGGCGGCTGGGTGCAGGCCAGCGTCACCCCCGACGGCCGGACCGTCGCCGTCGCCTTCCGGGACGAGGACGACACGGGTGCGCTGCTCGCCCTGGACGCCGCCACCGGACAGGTCCGCGGCGCCACCGTGTTCCCCGAACAGTTGACCGGGTGGGACGACTGGGGCGGACGGGGGTCCCCGGACGTGGGCCTGCTCACCGCCGACGCGCGCATCCTGGTGGACGAGGGGGACGGTGCGTGGACGCTCACGGCGTGGGGGCTGACGGACGACGTGCTCCGGTGGGAAGCCCCCCAGGACGCCGGGTGCCGGGCCGCCCCGTCATCGGACAGCCGGTGGGTCCGTGTCTTCTCCGACATGGTGGTGGTCGCCCAGAGGTGCTACGAGGAACCGGCGGAGGCCACCGGCGAGGCGGATGCCGGCGACGCCCAGGGGGCGGCGAACCGGCTGACGGCCTTCGACGCCGACACCGGTGAGCCCCTGTGGACCAGGGAGTGGGCGGCGGCGTCCTCGGCCGCCCCCAGGATCGCCGGTGCCCGTCCCCACCAGCCGACCACGGCGGACGACGCGGTGGTCGCGGTGACCGAGGGGGACGACGAAGGCCCCTGGCTGGTGGTGGACCGGGCCGACGGCGAGGTGCTGGCCGACGCGCTGCTGCTCCCGGAGGGGAGCGGCAGCGTCCACTTCGCGGCGGACTCGGTCGTGTTCGCCCGCCACGACCCCGAGCTGCCCGGCACGCGGTACGAGCGGTGGACGCTGACCGGCGACCCCGGGGCCGCCGTTGCGGTGGAGACGCCGCCCGACGGGCCACCGGCACCGGTGGTCCTCGGAAGCGAGTGGGCGGTCCTGGCGGACGCGGTGGTCGACGTGCGCCTGGGCGGGGCCGCGGCCGGGACGGAGTCCCGCCGTGCCGCGGTGGGCGTGACCTCGTGGAGTTCCGGCGAGACCCGCGAGATCCCGCTCGACGTCCCGGCGGCCGCCGGACCGGCCGACAGGGCCGACGAGGCCGGCGGTCCCCGCCTGCTCCCGGTCCCGGGCGCGCTGCTCCTCGTCGTCGAAGAGACCAGGGCGTACTTTTCCGACGAAGCCCCTGGCCCGGTCCTCGGCCTGCGGTGACCCGTGGACGTCGCTTGCGCACGGCCAGGTCCCCAGTACCACCTTCGACCGCGGTTGTGGCACTAGGGACAAGATCACCGACTCCCGTGCCTGCCACGGCACGGTGGCCCGCCAGATCACGTGTGAGTCCACTGGCTCCGGAGCCCCGGCGGCGCCGGTTCCATCCGTTGCCGGCGTACAACAGGCACACGCACAGTTCCGCGGCGATTCGCACCAGACCGGGCAGGCGGTCATGGCACCCGCCGTTGCCTGTCATGGTTTCCGGATTCCGGTTCCACGGGGGAACCATTCTTTTTCTTTTCCTTCTTCCTCCTGGTCCTGGCTGTTTGTCGTCGGCGGTTCCGTTGACATACGCTCCGTACGCGTCGCCGGTTTCCCGGTGCCTGTACTCGTCCGTCCAGTCGTTCTGACTTGTGATCACGGTCTCCACGTAATCGTTGACGTAAGTCCTTCCGTTGTCCTGTGGGAAGTCGGGACCACCGAACTTGTGCTGTTCGAGTAGCAGCAGCATGTCGTCGTTGGCTGCGTCGGAATAGTCATGCAGGGTGAGGGGGCGCGCCATTCGAAGATCGAATCAGGGAGTCGCGAGCTTGCGTGGGGAATCCAAACGGGTATGTCGTCCGGCGGGAGGAGGATCGTGTCGCTCAGGTTGGAGATGTGGACGTCACCGTTGTCGACCAGCCAGTGAAGAGCAAGGAGATTGTACTGTTTTCCGACGTAGGTGCTCTTCTCTTCGAGGAGGTTGACATTCGGGCCCCGGTAGTAGTCGGGATCCTTGATGGCCCCTCCCAGGGCGTACTTCAGGAAGTCGCCTGGATGCTCCCGGCAAGGGTTGTGGCGTGCTCCTCCAGGCCCGCACATGAAGCTTTCGTGGCTTTCGGCGAAATCGATGTGGTCGCCGCACCAGGGGTCCCTGCCCGCGGCGGCCTGCGCGTTGTCGGCCGCGGTGTTGAAGAAGTCCCTGATCCCGGTGAGATTGTCGGCCAGCTGTTCTGCGTCAACTCCCGAGCTGACCGCTCCCTGGGGATTGACCCCGACCTCTCCATTACTCGCGGATCTTCCCTGTCTTCGACCGCTCTCCAGAAATGGGAGAGCGCTGTTGGACTCCTAGACCTTTCCCTCCACAGGTTAGGGAGATGTGGGTCCTGTCATTGCGGTCGTGAAGTGCTGTTGCCGCATGTGGCCATCCGCTTGACGTCCGCTGTCCGGTTTCGTTCGCGTTTCGTGCGAAACGCGGTGGTAACCCGTCGGCTCTGCCTCCATTTCTTGTTTCTCACCGGTCCGAACAAGCAGCGCAGAGTTTCCGCGCCTCTGTCGGATCTTTCTGGCAGGAGAGGCCCCGTCCCGTCACACCACACGTTGGGAGAACCGTGATGCCCGCCGATCCCTCCGGGGCTGTGTCCCGTGGACGGTCTTTCCTGATCTGGTCCGGTGTGGGACTGGTGGCGGTGGGGCTGGTGACCACCGTGGCCACTGCTCTGGCAGGGGAAGGGGGTGTAGGCAACCCGTTCCGGATCATCTTCTGGGTGCTGACCGGGTTGGGCTGCGGGGCGCTGCTGCTGCAACTGCTGGAGCGGATTCCACCCGAACAGCGCCACACCGTGCGCCGACCCGTGGCCGCCGGCGCGGTGGTGGCCGTCTCGACCGCACTGCTGGCGTGGCTGGAACGGCCCGCCTGGCTGCTCGACGGTCCGGGGAGCACACGCTGTCCTACGTCTCGGGCTGGGCCGGATCGGTCGCGGTGGTGCTCGGTGCAGTGGTGGTGGCCGCGGCCGGACACAACCACCGGCCCACCGGACCGGCCCTGACCGGCAGGCTGGCCGTCGGAGCGCTGGTCACGGTGCTGCTGGCCACGGTCGCGTGGACGTGTGGGCAGGCCCTGTCCCGGCCGCTGCCGCCGCTGTTCGACGGAGTCGACCACACCACTGCCGACGCCGACAGCCCCGACTAAGCACCGCTCACGGTCAAGGAGGTGGCCTGGACCTGGCAGCCGCCCCAGGACATCCGCCCGGCGAGGTTGCTGCCCACGGCCGGGGGCGCGGTGGTCGACGTGGGCCACGGCGTGATCGCGCTGGACACCGCCACCGGTGAGCAGACCTGGCACTACCTGCTGCCGGGCACCGAGATGACGGCCAACGTCACCCCCGACTGGGAGACCACCGTCCTGTCCCACGAGACCGAGTCGGGCAGTGCGGTGGTGGCGTTGGACTCGATCACCGGAAAGCGGCGCGGCCACGCCGTGCTCCCCACATCCCAGGAAGCCGACATCGGGCTGCTCACCGCCAACGCCCGCATCCCGCTGGAACAGACCGATACGGGCTGGCAGCCCACCGCGCGTTCGTTGGCCGCCGACGCCCACCTGTGGAGCACTGCCCTGTCATCGCACTGCCTGGTGCAACAGCAGACCCGATCCTGGATCCGCACCTACGATGACAGGATCGTCGTCGCCCAGCCCTGCCACCCCGAACTGCCCCGCACCCCTGCAGAGGAGCTTGCCGGACTGTCGGGGGCACGAACCGCCTCACCGCCTACGACGCGGACACCGGAGAAGAGGAGTGGACCCACGAGTGGGAGGCCGAAGAACCCTTCGGCGCCTTCCCCGAACTCGCCCACCCCCGTGCCGACACCCGTCTGGACGCCCCGTCCTTCACCGCGTCCAGATCGGTGGTCGCGGCCAAGCACCGCACGGACGGCCACGAGTACCTGGTGCTGGACCTGGGGAGCGGCATACGCCACACGGAGCCTTTGGAGCTTGCGGGATACGACGACCGTCTCCACTTCACCTCCGACGGGGTCACGGCCCTGCGCCACGATCCGCAGACGGACACGCTCGTCTACGAGTTCCTCGTGTACTTCCCCGGCAAAGAACCTGAAATGGTCGCCCGGATGCGCGACCCAGACGGACTGGACGATCCTGGCGGCCACGCATGGGTGGCACTGATGGACGCGGTCGTGGCGGTCCGGCCCGCAACGGACTCCCCCGGAAGTCACCTGGTCGGCGTGGCGCCGTGGAATTCCGCCACCGAGCCCGTCCGGATCCCGCTCGACGGGGTGCGGCTGAGCGAGGACAGCGAAGCCATCCGATTCATCTCCGCAAGGGAAGCGGTCCTCGTCACCGACACCGCGGTGACGAACCTCGTCGCCCTGCACTGAGCACGACGGCGGCGCCGGTGGGCCGTCCCCCGCGGGAGACGACCCACCGGTGCCGCGAACGGACGGGGCGGCTTCGGCTAGCGACCCCTCCGGTCAGGGCCACCGGACACGGACACCGCCGCCGTCCGCGGCGACCGGAACGGGGTCGGCCGTCCGGCCGCGCCGCGGGAGTGCGTTCAGGAGCCGTCCTGCGGACCGTCCGGGGACCGCGGTCCGGCGGCGCGCAGGAACCGCTCCGCGCGGTCGCGCAGGTAGTCGCGGAACTCGGGCGGGTCGACCACGTGGAAGTCCGCGCCGAGGGAGGCGAGCACCAGCGTCGGCCAGTCGAAAGTGTCGACGTGCATAGTCAGGCGGCACCCGCCGCCGTCCGCCTCTTCCACCGTCCCCCACGACGCCACGGCCCGCCGCACGTCGGCGGCGTCCGCGTCCACCTCGACCACCACCCGGTGCCGTCGGGACACGGTGAGGTTGCGCCGCCGCACGAACTCCGCCGCGTCCCCGCCGGGAACCTCCCGGGGGACGAAGAGGGCGCCCGTGGCCTTCGGCTCGGTGATGCGGTCCACCCGGAAGGTGCGCCAGTCGTTGCGGCCCACGTCCCAGGCCACCAGGTACCAGCGGTGCCACAGCGGCACCAGGCGGTGCGGCTCCACCAGCCGCCGGGTCTCCTCGCCGCCGCGGGAGGTGTAGGCGAACCGCAGCATCTCGGTGTCCCGGCAGGTCTGCGCGATCACCGTCAGGGTGACCGCGTCGACCGTCGGGCCGCCGCCGGGGGCGACGGGCGCGGTGGAGGAGCGCAGCGCCTCCACCCGGTTGCGCAGCCGGGGCGGCATCACCTGCACGACCTTCGCCAGGGCGCGCACCGACGTCTCCTCGATGCCCGCCACCGCGCCCAGGGCGGCCGTGTGCAGTCCCACCGCGATGGCCACCGCCTCCTCGTCGTCGAGCAGCAGCGGCGGCATGGCCGCCCCCGACCGCAGCTGGTAGCCGCCCGCCACCCCCCGGTTCGAGTCGACCGGGTACCCCAGTTCCCGCAGCCGGTCCACGTCGCGGCGCAGGGTGCGCTCACTCACCCCCAGCCGTTCGGCCAGCTCCCGTCCCGGCCAGTACCGGTGGGTCTGCAGCAGGGACAGCAGCCGCAGCATCCGCGTGCTCGTGTTCGCCATGACTCCAGCGTCCCGCATATTACGGACGGAAGGTGGCCGAAAAGGCTTCTAGAGTGGGCCTGTGACCGAGACAATGATCCACACCAGTGCCCTGACCAAGCACTTCACCTCCCGCAAGAGCACCGTCGAGGCGGTCCGCGGCATCGACCTGCGCGTGGAGGCGGGGGAGATGGTCGCGATCCTGGGGCCCAACGGGGCCGGGAAGTCCACCACGCTGCGCATGCTCACCACCCTGCTGCCCCCCACGTCGGGAACCGCCCGGGTCGTCGGGTTCGACGTGCGCACCCAGCCGCGCGAGGTGCGCGCCCGCATCGGCTACGTCGGCCAGGGCACCGGCTCCGGGTACAACCAGCGCGGCCGCGACGAACTGGTCACCCAGGGGCGCGCCTACGGACTGGACACCGCCACGGCCCGCAGCCGCGCCGCCGAACTGCTCGCCTCCCTCGACCTGGAGAGCGTCGCGGACCGGCGCTCCTCCTCCCTGTCGGGCGGGCAGAAGCGGCGGCTGGACATCGCCCTGGGACTGGTCCACACGCCCCCGCTGCTGTTCCTCGACGAGCCGTCCACCGGACTGGACCCGCAGAACCGGGCCAACCTGCACGAGCACATCCGCAGGCTGCGCGCCGACCACGACACCACGATCGTGTTCACCACCCACTACCTGGACGAGGCCGACCAGTTGGCCGAACGGGTCGTGGTGATCGACCACGGCAGGATCATCGCCGACGCCTCCCCCGAACAGCTCAAGGCCGAGTACGCGGGCGACCGCATCACCCTCACCTTCGACCGGGAGGACGACGCCGCGGCGGCCCTGCCCCGCCTGCTGGGCATCGCGGCGGGCGCGCGCGGCGAGCGGACCGGGCCGCAGGTGGTCCTGGAGATCGACGGCGGCTCCCGGATCGCACCGAAGCTGCTGCGGGAACTCGACGAGACGGGCCTGCCCGTGGCCGCCGTCGAGATCGTCCGCCCCACCCTCGACGACGTGTTCCTCAACCTCACCGGCCGCAGCCTCCGCGACGCCGCGGCCACCGCACGGCCCGCGAACCAGGAGATCCCCGCATGACCGCCCCGACCAGTCCGATCACCGACACCGTCACCGTCTTCGTCCGGGAGCTGCGCCCGGTGCTGCGCGACCCGTTCTCGGTGGTCTTCAGCCTGGTGCAGCCGCTGATCTTCCTCGCGCTGTTCGCGCCGCTGCTGCCCGGCGGCCTGGGCGAGGAGTCGACGCTGCAGTGGTTCGTGCCCGGCATCGTCGTGATGTCCTGCCTGTTCGCCACCATGTCGACGGGGGCGAACCTGCTGTTCGAGATCCAGCTCGGCTCGCACGAGCGGATGCTGGTCTCGCCGCTGCGCCGCTCCGCGCTGATCGTGGGCCGGGCGCTCAAGGAGATCGTGCCGGTCCTCGTCCAGACCGCGGTCATCCTCGTCGTCACCGTTCCGTTCGGGTTCCGCCCCAGCCCGCTCGGGGCGGTCTGCGGGCTGCTGATCCTCAGCGTCTTCAGCATCGGGGTGGGCTGCCTCTCCTACGCGCTGGCGCTGGTGTCCAAGGACCGGCACTGGCTGTTCTGGGGGGTGCAGCAGACCCTGCTGTTCCCGCTGGTGCTGCTCGCCGGAATCATGCTCCCGGTGGAGGGCGGCCCCGGCTGGCTGCAGACGCTGTCGCGGTTCAACCCGCTGACCTACGTCGTCGACGCGCAGCGCGCCCTGTTCAACGGCGACCTGGCCGCGCCGGTCATCGCCTGGGGCGCGCTGGCCGCGGTGGCCGTGGCGGTGGTGGGCCTGTGGGTGGGCATCACCACGATGCGCCGCGCGGACTGAGCCGACCGGCGGCACGCCCGCCGGTCGGGAAGGCCGCGGCGGCACGCCCGCCGGTCGGGACGCGTGTCCCGGGTGGCGGTTGCGCTCCGTGGCTTTTCGGCTCCGCTGCGGGGACTCCTCCGGGGACGGCAGCGCGGCGGGCCGGCGGTCAGTCCTGGTCGAAGCGGAGGACCGGTTTGACCACCGTTCCCGCCTCGGCGTCGGCGGCAGCGGTGTTGATGTCGGCGAACGGATACGGCGTGACCAGTCTGCGCAGCGGCATCCGGCCCTGGCGGACCAGGTCGACCAGGGCGGGCAGGAACACCTGCGGGGTGGAGTCGCCCTCGGTGACGCCGACGACGCGGCGGCCGTGGAGCATGTGGGAGAGGTCGACGGCGGCGGTGGTGCCCGGCGGCGGGGCGCCGACGAGTGCCAGGGTGCCGCGGTGCGCCAGCGCCCGGAGTGCTCCGGCCACGGCCCCGGGGTGGCCGGTGGCGTCCACGGCGTGGGTCACCCCCTCGCCTCTGGTCAGCTCGGCCAGGGCCTCGTCGAGGTCGGTGGAGCGCGGGTTGACGGTGTCGGTGGCGCCGAGGTCGCGGGCCAGTTCCAGGCGCGAGTCGAGAAGGTCGACGGCGATGATCCGAATGGTGCCGGTCAGCGCCGCCGCCATCACCGCGGACAGGCCCACCGAGCCCGTCCCGAACACCGCCAGCGTGCTGCCGGGCTCGGGACGCAGCACGTTGAGGACCGCGCCCGCCCCGGTCTGGACGCCGCAGCCCAGCGGGGCGAGCAGGGACAGGTCCGCGTCCGGGGCGACGGGGCAGACGCCGCGCTCGTCGGCCAGGACCCGGGTGGCGAAGGAGGACTGGGCGAAGAAGTGGCCGTGGACCGCCTCCCCGCCCCGGTGCAGGGTGGCGCTGCCGTCGGCGCGCCCGCCGGCCAGCACGTTGCGCGGCAGGAACTCCACGCAGTAGGCGGGGTGGCCGGAACGGCAGTGGCGGCAGGTCCCGCAACTGGTGAAGGTGAGGAGCACGTGGTCGCCGGGGGCCACCGAGGTGACCCGCGACCCGGTGGCCTCCACCACCCCGGCGCCCTCGTGGCCCAGCACGCCCGGTAGCGGGAACGGGATGTGTCCGGCCCGCACGCCCAGGTCGGTGCCGCACATCCCGCTGGCGGTCATCCGTACCACCACCTCGTGGGGGCGCGGGTCGTCGAGCGTGACTTCGTGGAGTTCGAAAGGTGCGCCGGGGGAGTCGAGCACGGCTGCGGTGGCGGAGAAGGTCATGTCCTGTCCTGGGGGGTCGAGGTCGGCGGCCCGGCCGGGGCGGGGCCCTGCCGGGTCTCCCCTACCCGCGAGCGGCGCGGGCGACTCCACGACGGGCGCGGGAACGCACGCGTGCCGTCCGGGGCCGACCGCGTTCCGTGCCACCGGCGGCGCCTCGCCCGCGGGGGAGCGTGTCCTCGCACGGTCTCCGCCCCTACCCGCCCCGGGGCGGGTAGGGGCGGAGTTGTCCACAAGTGGGCGGAAACTCCCGCGCTCCAGGGGGAACCGTCCTACTATCGGTGTTCCCGCCGCCGCGTTGTGGAGGAGTCCCGCGTGATCGATCCCCCGCCGTTGCCGTCCGCCCCGCTCCCGACCGTCGACTCCGTGGCTCGCCGGGTGGTGGCCCGCTGCGCCCCCGAGGAAGAGCCCTACTACCCCCAGCTGCGCGACGACTTCCTGGCCCGGGGCAGCTCCGCCGCCCGCACCGCCGACAACCCGCTGGGCTTCGGGGAGATCGCCGTCGGCCTGGTCACGGGGGTGGTGTTGACCGTGCTGCACGAACTGGTCGTCGAATCGGTCACCGACACCGTGCGCCCCTGGTGGCAGCGGGCCTGGGACTGGACGCTGCGGCGCCTGCGGCTCACCCGCGTGGCACCCGATCCCCGCGCCCCGGTTCCGCCGCTGCCCGCCGACCGGATCCCCGACGTGGCCGCGGCCGTCACCGAACACGCCGTGCGGGCCCACCTTCCGCCGGAGCGGGCAGCCGAACTCGCCCGTGCCGTCGTCGCCGAGCTCACCGTCGCCGACGGGGACTCCGATGACCGTTCCGGCCGCTGACACCACCGGACCGCCCGCCCCGCAGCGCCGGTTCGACCCGTTCCGGCTTCCCAGCGCGACCAGTATCCGGTTCGTGCTGCTCATGGCGGGCGCGAGTATCGGCGCCATGTACGTGGGGCTGTGGTACCTGCCGTACCTGTCCGTCATCCTGGACCAGCCGCTGCCCTTGGCGGACACCTGCGCCGAACAGGCCGGGAACGTCGTCGGCGCCGGTTCCGACCGGGCCGTGCTCGAGACCTTCCTCGACTGCCTGACGGGGAGGGAACGGCTGGCCGCCTGGTGGTTCCTGGGGGCGGTACCCGTCTGGGCGGTGACGACGGCCGTGGTCTACACGGCCTATCCGGTGGTCCTGCGCCGGCGCCTGCGTGCGCTGCGGCTGCCGCGCACCTCCGGGGCGGTCAGGGCCGCGGAGCAGGCGCTGCACGAGGAACCGGGCGGGGCCGCGCGGCGCGTCACCCTGCTCGTCACCCCGGGAACGGCGGGCGGCGCGCGCGTGTTCGGCGCGTGGGGCCGGTACTGGATCGCCATCGACCTCGCCCTGCTCACGGCCCCCTTCCGCGGACGGAGCCGGGCGGTGATCCGGCACGAACTCGCCCACCTGCGCAACCGCGACGTCGACCTCACCTACCTGGCCGTGGCCTCCTGGTGGGCGCTGCTGGGGATGACACTGCTGCCGCTGCCGGCGCACCTGTTCGTCTTCACGAGGGCCGGGGGCGGAGAGGTCGGCCCCGCGGTGCTGCGGATGACGGCGACCGCGCTGCTCGTTCTGGCCGTGCTGCACCTGGCGCGTGCCCGGGTCCTGCGCACCCGGGAGCACTACGCCGATCTGCGGGCCGCCGCGGCTGCCCCGGGCGACCCCGAACTGCAGCGCGCCCTGGCGGCCCTGGCGCAGACGGGGGCGAAACGGTCCCGATGGCACGCGCTGCGCGGCTACCATCCTCCCCCCGAGGAGCGGCGGCGGGTGCTCGACGCTCCCGACCGGCTCGTCCGCGTCTCCGGAGTCGACCTGTTCTTCGCGGGAGCGGTGCTGGGCGTCGGGCAGACGCATCTGGCCCTGGTCGCGCGCCTGCTGGCGGGCAACGACGAGTACCACGGCCACGGGGCGGCGTCCCTGCTGCTCGGCTCCCTGGTGGGCGTGGTCGTGGCGGCGGTGGTGTGGAACGCGGTGGACGCGGCCGGAGGGCGTCCGCGTGGTCTGGGGCGGGCGGCGGGGGCTTTGGCCGGAGGCGTCCTCCTCGGCTGTTCGGTGCCGCACGAGTTCGCGCCCGGAGGGCTCGTCCCCCTGGCGGCGCACCCCGAACTCGCGGTCCTTTCCGCCCTCCTGCTGTGGCTGGCCTGCCTGGTGTTCCTGCGGTGGGCGGCGCTGGGCGCGCGGATGGGACTGGGCACGTCCCGCCGGTGGCGGAAGGTGTACGCATCCACTCTGGGATGCGCCGCGGTGGCGTTCGGATGCCTGTCCACCGTGTGGGTCATCGTCAACGGGCACCTGGGGGAGGCGGACGCGCTGGGGCGGGCGCTGGCGGTGTGGGGAGGACTCTTCGCCGCTTCGCAGACGTGGTACTTCACCGTGGGGCTGGGGTGTGCGGCGCTGTGCGTGGCCGCGCTGCCG
Organism: Thermobifida alba; assembly: GCF_023208015.1. Classification (NCBI taxonomy): domain Bacteria; kingdom Bacillati; phylum Actinomycetota; class Actinomycetes; order Streptosporangiales; family Nocardiopsidaceae; genus Thermobifida; species Thermobifida alba. Next base: position 990,149 of record NZ_CP051627.1, read on the forward strand.
CAGGCCGGTGAGAGCCGCGGCGAACGCCGTTGGCGGCGGTGGGCGCCGGTGCTGCTCGGCCACCGGGTCGCGGGGGTGCACCTGCTGCTGGTGGTGATGGCGATCCTCATCTCCGGCGTGGTGGCCGGAGGCGGTCCCCTGCCGTCGTGGTGGAGTCCCGACCTGCGGCTTGCCGCGGCGGTTGCCGGTGCCCTGCTGTCCGCGGCGCTGTCCGGCGCGGGCCTGGGCGTGCTGCTGGGGGGCCGGGGCAGGAGCGGCGTGGCGCTGTGCGCCTCCGTGGTCATGGTGCTCGTGACGGCGGCCCTGCAGCCCTTCGCGTTCGCCGCGGCGGTCAACGGCACGGTCTGCCTGGCGGAACCCGCCTCGGCGGGGTGTTGGGCCCGGGCGGGCACGGCGGTCCTGGGGGCCTTCGGCACCGCCGGGCTGGGACCCTTGGCGGTGGTCGCGCTGCTCCTCGTGTGCCTTCCGGCCACCGCCGCCGGCGCCGCGCTGCGGGCCCGCCGCAAGGCGCCGCCCCGTCCCGCCCAGGCCCGGCCCGCACCGGCGGCCGGTGCGGCGCAGGCGGAGCGAACCGGTGGGTACGGGGTGCTGGCCGCGGTGCTGGCTCTCGTGGTCCTGCTGGCGGGGTGGGCGGCCGACAGCCTGGCGCGGAGGCCGCTGGTCCACGACGGTCCGCGCCCCGAACTGGCGGCGCGGGTGCGGCCGGGAACGGTGGAACGGACCGAAGTGTGTGAACAGGCCGGGGACGTGTTCCCCGGTTCCAACGTCCTCGACGTCCGAAGCGGCAGGGAAGCGCTTCTCGTCCTCGCGGCCTCCAGCCGGGACCCGGTGCTCGCCGCGTTCGGCAATGCGGCGCTCGACGGCGCCGAGGTGCCGTGGTCCCGGTTCTTGCGGGCGGTGGCCTACTACTGCCAGGAGACGGAGGGCCCGCGGTGACCGGGGTGACCGCCGCGTCCCCCGTCGGCGGTCACCACTGCCGGGCCGGCCCCGGCACCACGCCGCGTCGGCGGCGCGGTGGCCTTAACGGGCCGCGGCGGTCCCCGGTCTGTGGGGGCAGCACCACGATGTGCCACGCGGACCCCGCCGGTCGGCTCGGTCCCTGCCTGTCCCCGCTCGCGCCCCGGAGCCGTACCTGCGGGAGCTCTCTTGGGCCGCGGCGTGAGTCGGTGCCGGCGGCGCAGAACGGGACGCGGGACGCCTCAAGCCGGGGCAGGTGGGGCGGAAAGCAGCGAGGGGAATCCTGTTCCAGGGAAGCCGCTCGTTCGAACCGCGTGTTTCCGGGGGTGTCCTGGGTTCTGCCGTCGCTTCTCTTCATCGGATTCCCGATGGCTGGCCTCCACTGCAGATCCGGCCGGTCTGTTTTCCTTTCTTTCGATTTTCCGGTGCTTTCGGGCATCCGTTTTCCGCGGCTTCCCGTTCGTTTTCTGCGGCGCCGGAAGTCCGTGGGGGGAACTGCCTCCCCGGTACTCCGAACACCCCGGGAAACCGCTGGAAACGCCCACCGGGGAAGTGCTGCCGAGGATGATCCGGCGACATTCCACCACACGGGCTTCCAGCACTGAAGCTCCTGGTGGGGCGGGTGAGCCGATGACCACCGGCCCCGGGAGGGGGCGTTGTCCGCACGGCGGTGTTTCCTCCTTTCGGAGCGCGGATGCCCGACGCCGGCGCAGCGGCCCCGGCCTCCTCCAGGGGACGGCCGGGAGCGGCCGCCCCGGCACCGGAAGGCGACGGGACCGCGGCCCGGCGGCGCCACGCACCCCTGGTCAGGTGCCGTCGAAGCCCAGCACCGGTTTGAGGACCGCCCCGGACCGCGCCGCCTCGACCGCGTCGTTGATGTCGGCGAACGCATAGGGCGTGACCAGTCTGCGCAGCGGCATCCGGCCCTGCTGCACCAGGTCCACCAGGGCGGGCAGGAACACCTGCGGGTTGGAGTCGCCCTCGGTGATGCCGACGATCCGGCGGCCGTTGAGCACGTAGTTGACGTCCACGTCGATGGTGGTGCCCGCGGCGGGCGCGCCGACGAGGCCGAGCGTGCCGTTGGGGGCCAGCGCCCGCAACGCGCTGGCCAGCACCCCGGTGTGGCCGGTGGCGTCCACCGCGTGGGTCACCCCCTGCCCGCCGGTCAGTTCACGCAGCGCCTCGTCCAGGTCGGTAGAGCCGGAGTTGACCGTGTCGGTGGCGCCGAGGTCGCGGGCCAGTTCCAGACGGGAGTCGACGAGGTCGACGGCGATGATCCGCGTGGCGCCGGTCATCGTCGCGGCCATCACCGCGGCCAGGCCCACCGCGCCCACGCCGAACACCGCCAGCGTGCTGCCCGGTTCGGGACGCAGCACGTTGAGGACGGCGCCCGCCCCGGTCTGGATGCCGCAGCCCAGCGGGGCCAGCAGGGACAGGTCCGCCGACGGGTCCACCCGGCACACACCGCGTTCGTCGGCCAGCACCCGGGTGGCGAAGGACGACTGGGCGAAGAAGTGTCCGTGCAGCGTCTCCGAGCCCCGGCGCAGGGTGGCGCTGCCGTCGGCGCGCTGGCCGCCCACCAGGTTGCGGGGCAGGAACTCCACGCAGTAGGCGGGGTGCCCGGTGCGGCAGTTGCGGCAGGTGCCGCAGCTGGTGAAGGTGAGCAGCACGTGGTCGCCGGGGGCCACCGAGGTGACCTCGGAGCCGACCGCCTCCACCACCCCGGCGCCCTCGTGGCCCAGCACACCCGGCAGCGGGAACGGGATGTGCCCGGACTGCACGCCCAGATCGGTGCCGCACACCCCCGAGGCGACGACCCGCACCACCACCTCGTGCGGCTGCGGATCGTCGAGGGTGACCTCCTGCAGGCGGAAGGATTCGTGCGGCCGGTCCAACACGGCCGCGGTGACGGTGGAGACCATGCTCCCTCCCGGTCGGTCGTCGGGGCCGCCCCGCGCTGGTGCGGCACGGGGCCCTGGAGCGGACCGCTACCCACGGAACCGGCCGGGATTCGGTCGCGGGCGTCCGGTCCGTGCGGCACCGACGGGAGGAGGACGGAGCCGCTGCCGGAAGGCCGGGGAACGGCAGGGGCCCGTCCTCCCCGCCCCGTGGACCGGACGGGAGGGGGGTTCGACACCCGGTCCGGAGCCGGGGACTCCACCGCCCGCTCCGGGGCGGGGCAGACCTCCCGATGACGCTCCGCGCGGGGCGGCGGGGAACCATGCGGCGGCCGGCTCGGAGAGGTCCGCGGGCAGGACCACCCGGTCCTCGCCGCTGATCGTCACCAGCCCGTCCGCCACCCGCACCGGCGCCGTGGCCGCGGCGCCGGGCAGCGTAGCCAGGCCCAGGCCGGGCAGCGCCACCGCGCCCCGCCGGACGGGCACGGTGATCTCGCAGCCGACCCGGGCGTGGACGACGGCGGAGACGGCCACCGCGCCCACGTGGGCGACGTCCGCCCACAGGGGCCCGCGGGCGCGTCCCCCGCCGTGTGCAGCCGCCGCAGGGTGTGCGCGGCCCAGGAGCCCACCTGAGGGAGGAGCAGCGCCGTGCGCACGGCTGCCGGGGAGGTGCGCTGGATGTCCGCCAGCAGGGTGTAGCCCGGCAGGAAGTGCTCGGCCAGGCCGCGTTCGTGCGCCGCGCCGTGCAGGGCGCGCAGCAGCACCAGCCGATTGCTGTACCGGGCGGAGCGCAGCCGGGCGACGGCGGCGTGGTCGCCGTGCCCGCGGGCCAGGGCGGTGAACTCCGCGTCGGAGAGCGTGTGCGGCGTCATCCCGGTCCTTTCTCGCCGGTGCGTGCCGACCGCCGTCGCGGCGCCTCGACGTCGGCGCGCACGCGGTTCCGGATGTGTCGGATCAGCGCCATGAGGTCGGGGCAGTAGACGGAGGGGTTGGCGAACCCCCGGCCCGCCCGGTAGCGGTGCGGGTAGTAGCCTCCCCGCACACCGCACGCAGCGAGCAGGGGCGGCAGGCGCCGCCCAGCGCGTCGAGGCCGAGCTGGCGGACCGCGATCGCCGGGTGGCGCAGCGCGGCGTCCAGGTCGCTGGTGTGCACGTTCAGTCCGGTCGCGGGGGCTCCCGGGTAGACGGACCTGAGCGTGTCGACCTGTTCGAGAGCGCTGTCGGTGTCGATGACCAGCAGCCTCACCGGACTGGTGCCCACGGCCTCACTGCGGCTGGAGCCCCCAGCAGCAGGTTCATGATCTCCTGGAAGAGGCGGACCTCCGTCTCCTGGCGGCGCTGCCCGTACCAGCGGTCGAACACCGCGCGCAGCCAGTCGGCGTAGGGGGTGTGCGCGGGGTCGGCGGTGCGCCGCGGGGGCGGGGAGGTCCAGTTGCCGTGGGGGAGCAGGAAGTCGACGCGCGGCGGCGCGAACTCCAGCGGTCCGTCGTGGACGCCGACCGGGTCGGAAGCCAGGTCGATCGTGCACAGCAGTCCGCTGAACAGGTGGCGGTTCTCCGGGGTGCCCGGGTGGCGCAGCGCGGCGGACACCTCGGCGTGGCTGCCGCGGCCGTCGGCGTGCACGCGGCGGCGGTCGTTGTCGGCGCGCCCCCGTCCAGGCTGACTCCCACGGGGATGAGGAATTTCGGGTTTTTGGACTCCGCCGGAATCGTTGTGCTGGTCGCGGGAGATCAGCGGCAGCGGGAGCACGGACGGCGGGAGAACAGGCGGCGGAGCAGGGACGCGTCCCGGAGGGCGCGGCGGGCGTCGAAGAGCCGGGCCGCGGCCCGTGCCGACGGGGCGCCGAGCCGCTCCATCTCCTCGGTGAGGAGCTTGGCCGACTCCACGGTCTGCCTCGGGTCGGCGACCAGGACGCGGGGCCTCGCCCCCCGGCGGTCGTTCACGGTCCTCACCCCTCGTCTCTCCGCGTCGCGGACCGGGATCAGGTGGAGGCGGCCAGAACGTTGCTGATCTCGTATGCCGCGGCGCTGGCGGCGAACCGCACGGCCTCGTCGGACAGTAGTCGGTAGCTGTCGGAACCGGGATCGGGGACCATGATGTCGACCGACACGCACCCCAGGATCTTCGACCGGGTGGCGCCCTGCCCGATCAACGGGGTGGCGAGGATGACGCTGAACTTGCCCCGGGCCCGCTGCCACTCACGGTAACTCATGCCGAGGGTGAGGGACTGCTCGGGGGGTTCGCGCCGTTCGAGCTGCTGGAGTTCCTGCCACTCGGCCTCGGTGGTCCCCTCCAGTTGCCGGTCGAGCGCCGCGACGTCCACGACGAGCAGTTTGCCCAGCGCCACGCAGCGGCCGATGACCCCCACCCCCGGGCGCCAGGTGGTGCCCGAGGCGCTGGTCGCGCGGAAGCGCACCCGCGTCAACGGCACCAGCCTCTCGCGGCGGTACGGCCACAGGCCGGTGCGGGCGCACAGGTGGACGGTGGCGCCCAGGTCGCGCACGTCGATACCGGTCTCGTCCTGGATCCGGAACAGCAGCGCGTGGAGGGCGTGGGTGACCCCCCGCTGGACGTTCCTGAGGGTGACCTCGGCGCTGTCCGCGCGCCACTGCTGGACCGCCGAGACGACCGAGGCGAGGAAGAGCAGGGTGACGCTGACCGCGGCGAGCCGGAACTCCTCGCGGGGGGAGAAGTGCCACAGCCCCGACTCGTGCCCGGCGAGAGCCACTCCCGCGGCGAACGCCAGGACGGCGCTGAGGAGCTTGGCGACGAGTCTGACCTGACTCCAGTGAGGGCCCACGGTTACCTGTTTATCACAGAAAGTAATCCCTTTTTGTCGTTCCGTGACCAGTGTTTGTCCAGGTCCGCCTGGGAACGGACGGCGGTCCGGCGGGAAGCGGGGACCGCTCCCCGCGCCGTGGACGCCCGCCGGACGCAGCCCGCCCGGGGCGGGCACCCGGCCGCCGGTGAGGGCACCGATTGTCCGGAATGCAGGGATCGGCGAAGATGGCCGGGTGACCCAGACCAGTGAAACCCCCGCACCCCCGCCCCCCGCCTTCACCACCCTGCTGAACTTCCGCGACGTGGGCGGGGTCCGCACCGCCGACGGCGGCAGGGTCCGCACCGGACGGCTGTACCGCAGCGCCTCCCCCCAGTTCCTCGACGCCGCGGAGGCGCACCGGCTCGTCCACGACCTCGGGATACGCACCCGCGTCGACCTGCGCGGCCGCACCGAGGCGTGGGAGGCGCCCCCGCCCGCGACCGTCGCGGCCGGCATCGAGACGGCCCACCTGCCGCTGTACGCCGGACGCCGGATGGTCGACGCCGCACCCACCAGCAGCGCCGCGATCGCCGCACACTACCTGAGCTACCTGGAGCACGCCGGCGACTCGCTCGCCCGGATGGTGCGCACCCTGGGCGACCGTCCCGGCCTGCCCGCCCTGGTGCACTGCGCCGCGGGCAAGGACCGCACCGGCGCCGCGGTCGCGCTCGTACTCGCGGCGCTCGGCGTGGACCGCGACGACGTCGTCGCCGACTACGCACGCACCAGCGAGCACCTCGGCGCCATCCACGCCCAGCTCAGCGGGGTCCCCGCCTACCAGCAGCGGCTCGCGGCCATGCCGGAGGAGGCGTTCAGCGCCTTCCCCGAGACCATGGAGGTCTTCCTCGACCGGCTCGCCGCCGAGTACGGCGGAGCCCGCGGCTACCTGCGCGACCGCGGCGTCACCGCCGAGGAACTGCACCGGCTGGCCGAGGCCCTGGTGGAGTAGCCCGTCCTCACGTGGGGGCCAGCGGCTGCCCGCCCCGGGCGCTCAGCGGAGCGGCGATGTCCTCCAGGGAGCGGCGGGCCGCCTCCACGCCGATGAAGATCTCCACGATCCCCGCGGCGATCATCAGGCCCGCACCCAGGTAATAGCCGAACGCCACCTGGCCCACCTCGCCGCTGCCCACCAGCGCGCCGAACAGGCCGGGGCCGAGGATGCCGCCCAGCGCGGTGCCGGTGGCGTAGAACAGGGCGATGGCCTGGGGGCGGGTCTCCATCGGGAAGATCTCGCTGACGGTCAGGTAGGCGGAGCTGGCGCCCGCGGAGGCCACGAAGAACACCACGCACCAGCACAGGGTGAGCGTGACCGCGCCCAGCAGTCCGTTCTGGAACAGCAGCCCGGTGCCGACCAGCAGCAGCCCCGAACCGATGTAGGTGCCCGCGATCATCGGTTTGCGGCCCAGGGAGTCGAAGAGGGGGCCCAGCAGCACCGGGCCGAGGAAGTTGCCCAGCGCCAGCGGGATGATGAACAGCGGCGCGAGTCCGGAGGGAACGTCGAAGAACACGGTGAGCACCAGCGCCTGGGTGAAGAACACCGCGTTGTACAGGAACGCCTGCCCCGTGAACAGGGACAGGCCCAGCACGGTGCGCCGCGGATAGGTGCGCACCATGGTGGCGGCCAGCTCCCGGAACGTGGTGGTGTCGCGCTGGTGGAGGGTCAGCACCCGGCGGGGGTCGATCGACGGCAGCCGGTCGGTGTGGGTCTCGGAGGAGACCTCCGACTCGATGCCGCGCACCACCCGTTCGGCCTCCTCGGTGCGGCCGTGGATGACCAGCCAGCGCGGGCTCTCCGGCACGATGCGCCGCACCACCAGGATGACCAGTCCCAGCACACCGCCGATCGCGAAGGTGGCCCGCCAGCCGATGTCCTCGGGCAGGAGGTCGGGGTTGAGCAGCGGGTAGGCCATCGCCGCCCCGGCCGCGGCGCCCAGCCAGTACGACCCGTTGACCATCAGCGCGATCCGGCCGCGCAGCCGGGCGGGCATCATCTCGTCGATCGCCGAGTTGATCGCCGCGTACTCCCCGCCGATGCCGAAGCCGGTGAAGAACCGGCACGCGTAGAACCACCACACGTTGGGGGCGAACGCGGTCAGCACCGTGGCCACCAGGTAGACGCCCAGGGTGGCCAGGAAGATCCTGCGGCGGCCGTACTTCTCGGTCAGGTGGCCGAAGAACAGCGCCCCCGAACAGGCCCCGACGATGTACACCGACGCGGCGAGGCCGACCTGCGCCTCGGTGATCGCCAGACCGCTGCCCGGTTCGGTGATGCGCGACCCGATCGCGCCGACGATCGTGACCTCCAGGCCGTCCAGGATCCACACGCTGCCCAGGCCGGCCAGGATCAGCCAGTGCCAGCGGGCCCAGGGCAGGCGGTCGAGGCGAGCGGGGATGTCGGTGGTGACGCTGCTCATAACGCATGCCCCTGACCGGGTGAGCGCCACCCAATCCCGGTTTGGCGGGGGTTTGGACGAAGCCGGGCAACTCCTTGACGGACGCGCGTCGCGGAGCGGAGGGGCAATGGCGAAGAAACCGCAAAACCCCGGAAAAAGGGGTGGATGCGGCGGGGGTGGGGGTAGCCGGGGGAGCGCCCGAGTCCGTCCGACGAGGAGAGGCCATGAAGCTGGAGAACCCCAGGGATCTGTTCATCCACGAGATGTCGTCGATGTACACCGGTGAGAAGAAGATCGCCGAGATGCTGGACGAGGTGTCCGGCAAGGTCGACGACGACAAGCTGATGCAGATGCTGCGGGAGCACAAGCAGGAGACGCAGCAGCAGATCAAGAACCTGGAGCAGTGTTTCCAGGCGATCGGCGAGTCCCCGCAGGACGTGCCCTGCGCCGTGGTCGACGCGATCCACCAGGAGTTCCGTCAGTTCGCCGGCATGAACCCGTCGCCGCAGGTGCTGACGATGTTCGCGCTGGCCGGGGCGGACAAGATCGAGCACTTCGAGATCGCCGCCTACCGGGGGCTGGTCAACAAGGCGATGCTCATGGGCGAGACCACGTGCATGCAGCTGCTGGAGACCAACCTCCTGCAGGAGGAGGAGACCGCGGGCAAGCTGGAGCGCTACGCCAACGAGATGGGGCGCAAGGCGCTCGCGACAGCCTGATCCGCGATCCGCGCGGGGCGGCGGCCGCCGCGGCCGCCGCCCCGTCGCGTGCGCGTGTCCGCGCCGCGGTCAGCTCCCCCGGTTCTCACCCGGTTCCTCCGCCGTCCGCGTGTCGGCGCGTTCCTGTGCCCCCACCGGGTCGCGGCTCCAGTCCGCGAGGTCCTCCGGCAGCGATTCGGCCATCTCCTGGCCCAGGACGGGCGAGGCCAGCGCGAGTTCGGACACCACGGCCCGGGCCAGTCGCAGCCCGTGTTCGGGCGGGCAGTGCAGCTCCTCGCTCACCTGCTGGGCCAGGTCCCCGGATGCCCGGGCGGACGCGGCCTGTCCGCGGTCCAGGTCCTCCCAGAGCGACTTGGGCAGCTCCCGGCGCAGGTCCCTGCGGGCCTCCGGAGCCAGCCGCGGGGACAGTGAGGCGACCACGGCGTGCACCGCGCGGCGCGCCTCCTCGCTGTCGGCGACCTCCTCGCGTGCGGCGACACGGTCGATGAGTTCCTGGTGTGCGATCAACGGCCTCTCCTCTCCACGGCGGCGCCCGGGCGGCCGCGTGCCGCGGAGCCGACAGCGGCTCCGCGGCACACCGGCGGGCCGGGCACCGCCTGCCGCGGCGGCGCTCAGCCCGTGCTGCCCGCGAGGGTCAGTTGGCGCAGGTCCTCGGGCAGGCTGTGGCGGACCTTGTCCATGGTCCTGCCGGTGGTCGCCTCGTTGAGGACCTCGAACACCACCCGGGCGATGTGCGCCGCCTTGGGGTCGTCGGTGTGCGCGCGCTGTTTGACCCGGGCGATGAACTCGTCCTGGCCGAACCGGTGCCCGTGCTCGGAACCGGGCTGCGCGGTGATGCGCAGCACGTGCTCGCTGATCTCCCGTGGCAGTTGTGCGGCCAGGTCGTTGGCGAGATCGGCGGGGATCCGCTCGGCCAGTGTCTCCAGCGTCGCCCGGGTGGCGGTCTCGGCCGACCCCCGGCTGTCCAGTCGGGCCCGGGCCTGGACCTGTCCGATGAACGTGTCGTGCTGCATTGCTCTCCCCCGTGTGCGTGTCGAAAGCGGTGGGATCCGTCCGCGCCGCGGACCCCCGTCCCACGGCACGAATGACTCGCCTGCCTCCGCCCCCTACCAAAAGCACAGGGGAATATGCGGATTTTGGTGGCTTTTGGGGGGTGGTGCCCGTGGGCTCTTGCTGTTTCCGGCCAGAAGGAGGTGAAACGGACGGCCGGTGGGTGGGGCGGCGGAAGAATGCCGCCCCGGCGGGACCTCCCGCGGCCGTGCCGTGGCACGGCCCCCGGCCCGCCGCCGGGGCGCCGCACCCCGCGCCCGGCGACCCGTGTGCAGAGCCGAGAGGGCAGAACACGACGGCTCCTTCCCCCACTCCGGCCGCGCAGCGGAGAACGGCCGCGTGCGGCGGCCCCGGCCTCGGCCGGTACCGGGCCGGAGGGATCCCCGAGCGGCAGCCCCTGCTCGACGGGGGCGCGCTGCCCCGGAGCCCGGCGAGGACGCCCCGCCCACGGAGAAGAGCGGGGGGACGGTGCTCCGGGCGGCCGTCGGACACGCTCGGGGGTTCTCCGCCGACACCGCCGCCGCGCGCCCCGAGGCCGACGCGACCCGCGCGGAGGAGGTGCAGCCCGCCTGCACCGTCACCGACCGGGGAGTGGAGGTGCCGTGGAGCACCGAGGTCTCCGGCGGGTTCCCCGTCACCTGCAACGCCAGGGCCGCGGCGGGGCCCGCGGCCGCCCACGACGTCGTGGAGGACCCCGCCCGCCACGACGCCGGCGCGGAGTGCGTCCGCCGCGGCACGGACGAGGGGGGAGCTGGCCGGCCCCGACCACGAGGACGGGGGCAGCGTCGGCCACCGGGCCGCCGAGGACGCCCGGGGAAGCCCGGGACGCATCCCCTCCTCGCTCCCGGGGCCGGAGGAACACCACCCCCGACCCGCTGCTGTGACAAAGTTCACGGAAGAAGAGGGAATGCGGGGGTGCACCCGACGATTCACGCTCTGTGTGAGCTACCTCTTCGAACCGATCAAGCTGCGCGACGTCCTCGTCCCCAACCGGGTGTGGGTCTCCCCGATGTGCCAGTACTCGGCCACCGACGGCGTTCCCAACGACTGGCACCTGGTCCACCTCGGACAGTTCGCCACCGGAGGGGCCGGACTGGTGATGGCCGAGGCCACCGCCGTGGTCCCCGAAGGGCGGATCAGCCCCGCCGACACCGGACTGTGGAACGACGAGCAGGCCGCCGCCTGGCGGCGGATCACCGACTTCCTGCGCGCCCAGGGCGCGGTTCCCGCCGTCCAGCTGGCGCACGCAGGCCGCAAGGCGTCCACCGCCGTGCCGTGGGAGGGGGAGCGGAGCGTGCCCGAGTCGGAGGGCGGCTGGCCCACGGTCAGCTCCACCGCCCAGCCGTTCGGGTCCCTCGCCGCGCCGCGCGCACTGCGCACCGAAGAAGTCGCCGCGCTGCCCGAGCGGTTCGCCGAGGCCGCCCGCCGCGCCGAGGCCGCCGGGTTCGACGTCGTGGAACTGCACTTCGCGCACGGCTACCTGGCCCACCAGTTCTACTCCCCGCTGGTCAACGACCGCACCGACGCCTACGGCGGCGGCTTCGACAACCGCGTCCGGCTGCTGCTGGAGATCACCGGGGCGGTGCGCCGCGTGTGGCCGTCCCACCGGCCCCTGTTCGCGCGGATCTCCGCCACCGACTGGGTCGAGGGCGGCTGGACCGGGGACGACTCGGTGCGCCTGGCCCGGCTGCTCGCCGAACGCGGCGTCGACCTCATCGACACCTCCACCGGCGGCGCGGTGCCCAACGCCCCCATCCGGGTCCGCCCCGGCTACCAGGTGCCCTTCGCCCGGCAGATCAGGCTGGAGGCCGAGGTGCCCACCGGCGCGGTCGGCCTGATCACCGCCCCCGAGCAGGCCGAGGAGATCGTCGCCTCCGGTTCGGCCGACGCGGTGCTGCTGGGCCGCACCCTGCTGCGCGACCCGCACTGGCCGCTGCACGCCGCCGACCGGTTGCGCGCGGGCAACCTGTGGCCCCGGCCCTACGAGCGCGCCCGCCTCGTCTGAACCGGCACACCCCGGCGGGGGCCGCGCCGCGGCCCCAGCCCCAGGGCTGTCAGGAAGCGGCGAGCCGACGGCAGGACTCGCGGTCCTCGGGCAGCCCCACCCGGCGCAGCCCCAGGGCCGCGTTGCCGACCCGCCCCCGCCACAGCGACTCGTTGGCGACCAGCGCACGCAGGTAGGCCCGCTGCGCGTCGGTGAGGTCGGCGCCCACCGCGGCACCGGACAGCGGCGTGGGGAAGGCGGCGCACAGCAGCGGACCCCAGTCGAAGTCGGCGGTGAAGGGACCGGCCACGGCGGCCACGGCGCACGCCGCCGGCAGCAGCCGAGCGAAGTCGTCCACCCGCTCCACCGCGGCCCGGACCAGCGTGAAGCGGACGTGGTGCGGAAACTGCGGCGGCCGGTGGGTGAACCAGGCGTCGGCGGCGGCCGGATCGGCCAGCGCGGCCAGGAGCTCCCCGACCGCGTCGGGGTCGCCGGCCAGCGCGGGGGCGAGCGCGGCGCAGGCCCGCACCGCCGGATCGGGATCGGCCAGGAAGGCGCGCGGGGCACGGCCCAGGTCGCCCAGCGCCAGCACCAGGCAGGCGCGCTCGTCGCGCCGCACCGCACGGCGGGCCGCCGCCGCGACCCGGTCGGCCAGGTCCTCCCTCCGGGCGGCGTCGCCGACGAGGACGGCCAGCGCGGCCGCCGCGTGCGCGGCGTGCATCCGGGTCAGCGGCTCACCGTCGGCCAGGTGGGGCACGACCGCGTCCAGCAGCACGGGGGCGGCGGCGCGGAGGTCGAGGACCGCGCGGGCCGTCAGCGCCTCGACGGCCCCGGACTCGCCCGGCCACGCCGCCGCGTCCCCGTCGAGGACCGCCTCCGGGGCCGCGTCGACCCGCTCTGGCGCCACATCGGCGGGGAAGGCCGCCGCGCGCAGTTCGGCGTCGTCGAGGTGCGGGCACCCCGCCTCGGCCACACCGGCGAGGAAGGACAGCAGCGCCGAACGCAGCGGGGCCCCCGCGTCCCCCGCGTCCCCCGCGGCGCCGACCGGGGCGGCCGCCGGACGGGACAGGGACTCCTCGGCGAGCAGCCCGGCGACGACCCGGGCCGCCGGGGCGGTGACCGGCCAGGGGGTGCCCTGGTGCACCACCGCGCTGCACAGGTGCTTCAGGGCCCGCCGCACGGCGTCGGCGTCGCCGTCGGTCAACGCGCGCAGGTGCGCGGGCGTGTCGTAGGCCGCCCCGTAGGCGTGGCAGAGCTTCGACCAGTCGACCTCGGCGGCCGCGTCCCAACCGGTGGTGTGCGTCATGGCGGCAGTGTGCCCGACACCGCCGACACCCGGCGGCGCACGGCGGCCGGCCCCCGGAGCGGCGCGGCCCCGGAACGGTGTTGCCGCAGCTCACCCCGATGATCGCGGTTTTGTCACCGGCTGCCCCTACGGTCTGCTGACGTGAGCGAACGATGGACCACCGACGACGTCTGGGCACTCGCCCCCGACGCGTCGTCCCGCAGGGCCGCGACGAAGATCGCCCGACCCACCTCCTGGCCGAGGCTGGGCTGGCGCGCCGCCGAGCCCGGGACCGACGCGCCCGGCGGCGCCGCAGCGGTGTGGGGCGAATGCAAGGGCAGCGGAGCCAAGCCGTACCAGGCCGCGGCGCACCTGGTCGGCCCCGGCGCGCCCGCCTACCGGTGCAGCTGCCCCAGCCGCAAGTTCCCCTGCAAGCACGTGCTGGCCCTGCTGAGCCTGTGGGCCGAGGGCGAGGCCGCCGAGGACGCGGGCCCCGACTGGCTCGACGAATGGCTGGCCAAGCGCACCGCCAAGGCGGCCGCACCCACGACCCCGAAGAAGGCCGGGCCCCCCGCCGACCCCGAGGCCGCGGCCCGCCGCGCACGGCAGCGCGAGGAACGGGTCGCCGAAGGGCTGACCGAGTTCCAGACCTGGCTGACCGACCAGATCGGCACCGGACTCGTCGACAGCCGCCGACGCGGCTACCAGAAGTGGGACACCGTGGCCGCCCGCCTCGTCGACGCCCAGGCCGGGCGGCTCGCCGAACGGGTGCGGGCCCTGTCCGGGGTGATCACCGCCGCCGACTGGCCCGACCGCCTCCTCACCGAGTACGCGCTGCTGCACCTGCTGTGCGTCGGCTACCGCCGCCGCGACGAACTGCCCGCGGGGCTGGGCGCCGCGGTTCGCGCCCGCGTCGGCCTCCCGCTGCCCGACCCCGACGAGACCGTCCGCGACCACTGGTACGTCCTGGGCCGCCACGACTTCGACGCCGGACAGCGGGTGCGCGGACGGCGGATCTGGCTGCGCGGCCGCGACACCGGGCGCACCGCCGCGCTGCTGTCCTTCGCCCACGGGGGGCGGGCCCTCGACACCCCGGCGCGGGTCGGCACCCTGCTCGACGCCGACCTCGCCCTCCACCCCGCGGAGAACCGCGCCGTGGTCGCCGCACGCCACGCCGAACAGCGCGTCGGCGCCCCGCCCGGCGGCTCCGTCGCCGACGCGCTGGACGACGTCTCCCGCGCCCTGGCCGACGACCCGTGGCGCGACGTGTGGCCGGTGGTGCTCGCCGACGCCGTCGTCGCCCACGACGACGGCTGGTGGATCGTCGACCCCTCCGGCGACGCCCTGCCGCTGCTCGTCGACGACGCCGGCTGGAAGCTGTTCAGCATCAGCGGCGGCCGGGGCCTCACCGCAGCGGGCGAGTGGACCCCCGACGGGCTGCGCCCGCTCACCGTGTGGGACGCCCGGGGACGGGCCGTTCCGGTCGCCTGACCCGCGTCCCGCCCGGCGACACCGCCCCCGACCCCCACCCGCCCGCTGTGCGCAGTGCCCGTGCCATCCCGAAAGGAAGCCACGTGACCGACCCCGACCCCTGGCCCGACCTCGTGTCGACGGCCCTGGTGGGTACCTCCCGGCGCGCCGTGCCGCCCACGCCCGGCCTGCCCGGGGCCAGCGGCGGCGACCCCGCCACCGCGCTGCTCGACCGCGCCGCCCTGGCCGCCGTGCGGCGCCGCGCGGGACAGCGCCCCCGCCGGATCGCCCCGCCGCCGCCCGCCCCGGACGAGACCGCACCCCTGATCGACGGCCCGGCCCTGGTCCGGCTGCAGTCGATCCTCGCCGGAAGGCACCCCGAGGTCCTGCCCGAATGGCTGGACCTCGCCGCCGCAACCGGCCGCCGGCTCCCCCCGGAGGTCCTGCCCGCGCTGCTCGACCGGGCCCGCAGCAACACGCAGGTCCGTCCCGTCCTGGCCCGCCTCGGCGGCGCCCGCGCCCGCTGGCTGGCCGAACACAACCCGGCCTGGCTCTTCTTCCTGGAGAGCGCCGACCCCGAGGAGACCGTCTTCGACCCCGAGGCCTGGAAGACCGGCACCCCCGCGCTGCGCCGCCTCCACCTCGCCGCGCTGCGCCGCACCGACCCCGCCGCGGCCCGCGACCTGCTCGCCCAGACCTGGACGCACGAACGCGCCGACCAGCGCCACGCGCTCCTGGCGACCCTGGAGACCGGACTGTCGGAGGAGGACGAACCGCTGCTCGCCACGGCGCTGCGCGACCGCACCCACCGGGTGCGCGTCCTGGCCGCGGTCCTGCTCATGCGGCTGCCCGGCAGCGACACCGGCCGCCGCCTGGCCGAGCAGACGGCCCGCCTGCTGCGCGTCGACGACTCGGGCGGCACCCGCAGGATCGTCGTCGACCAGCCCGGCGACGTCGACGCCGAGTTCACCTCCCTGCTCGACCCGGGGACCAAGAAGAAGAAGGAGAAGGACGAGCAGCAGACCCCCGCGGCGCGGGTGCGCCCCCTGCTGTCCCAGATCCCCCCGGCCACCTGGATCGGCCGCCTCGGCGACACCCCCCGACAGGTGCTGGACGCCGTCGCGGACCCCGAGGTCCGCAGCATCCTCGCCAACGCGGCGGCACTGCACGGCGACCTGGACTGGGCACGGGCGCTCCTGGACTCCATGACCCCGGCGGCGTTCGACCTCCCCGAGGCGGAGTGCCGGATGGCCGGCCTGCTGGCCCTGCTGCCCCGCGACGAGCAGCACGCCTGGGCGCTGCGCTGGGAGAGCGGGCGGCTCCACATCCCGCACCGCTTCGGCGCCCTGCTCGACGCACTGGACTTCCCGTGGAACAGGGAACTGAGCGAACGCATGGCCGACCGGCTGCTCGCCGAGGACCAGGACCCCCACCGCCTGTACCAGGTGCGCGAGCACGCCTCCCGGCACCTCGACCCCGGCCTGTACGAGCGCTTCGCCGCCGAAGGCGCTGGCAACCGCCGCCTCACCGACCTCGTCAACACCCTCAGATTCCGTCACGACATGCGCAAGGAGCTGACCTGACCATGACCGCCACCCCCGCCGTGCTGCGCCCCCACGCCGAACAGGCCTACGCCGAGGAACTCGCCGCCCTCGCCAAGGCCGACGACCGCCCCCGCCCGCCCGGCTGGAAGCTGTCGCCGTGGGCCGTCACCCAGTACGTCCTCGGCGCCACCCTCGACGACGGCACCGAGATCACCCCCAAGTACGTGGGCGCGCGCCGCATCGTCGAGGTCGCCGTCGCCACCCTGGCCACCGACCGCGCCCTGCTGCTGCTCGGCGTGCCCGGCACCGCCAAGACCTGGCTGTCCGAACACCTCGCCGCCGCCATCTCCGGCGACTCCACCCTGCTGGTCCAGGGCACCGCGGGCACCGCCGAGGAAGCGGTGCGCTACGGCTGGAACTACGCCCGCCTGCTCGCCGAGGGCCCCTCCGAGAAGGCCCTGGTGCCCAGCCCCGTCATGACCGCCATGGCCGAGGGCCGCCTGGCCCGCGTCGAGGAACTCACCCGCATCCCCTCCGACGTGCAGGACGCGCTGATCACCATCCTGTCGGAGAAGACCCTGCCGGTGCCCGAACTCGGCATCGAGGTGCAGGCCCAGCGCGGCTTCAACATCATCGCCACCGCCAACGACCGCGACCGCGGCGTCAACGACCTGTCCAGCGCGCTGCGCCGCCGCTTCAACACCGTCGTGCTGCCGGTCCCGCAGACCGCCGACGACGAGGTCGAGATCGTCACCCGCCGCGTCGCCCAGCTGGGCCGCAACCTCGACCTGCCCGAGGTGCCCGCCTCCCTCACCGAGATCCGCCGCGTCGTCACCGTCTTCCGGGAACTGCGCAACGGCATCACCGAGGACGGCCGCACCAAGGTCAAGTCCCCCAGCGGCACCCTCAGCACCGCCGAGGCCATCTCCGTCATCACCAACGGCATCGCCCTGGCCGCGCACTTCGGCGACGGCGTGCTGCGCCCCACCGACGTCGCCGCCGGCATCAGCGGCGCGGTCGTGCAGGACCCCGTCTCCGACGGCGTGGTGTGGCGCGAGTACCTGGAGACCGTGGTCCGCGAACGCGAGGACTGGGACGACTTCTACGCCGCCTGCCGGGAGGCGAGCCACTGATGCCCGCACTCGACACCGACCGCGTCCACGTCCTGGGCGTCCGCCACCACGGCCCCGGGTCGGCGCGCGCGGTCCGGGCCGAACTGGAGCGGCTGCGCCCCGACGCGGTCCTCATCGAAGGCCCCCCCGAAGCCGACGCGCTCGTCGGGCACGTCGGCGGCCTGGAACCGCCGGTGGCGCTGCTCGCCTACGACCGCTCCGAACCGTCCCGCGCCGCGTTCTGGCCGTTCGCGGTCTTCTCCCCGGAGTGGCAGGCGCTGCGCTACGCCGCCGAGCACGGCGCCGAGGTGCGCTTCTGCGACCTGCCCGCCGCCCACACCCTGGCCGCGCGCACCGAAGAAGAGGAGGAGACCGGAGAGGGGGAGGCGCCGCGCGTGCGCGTCGACCCGCTCGGCGTCCTCGCCGAGGCCGCCGGCTACGACGACCCCGAACGCTGGTGGGACGACGTGGTGGAGCAGCGCCGCGACGGCGGCCCCTCCCCGTTCCCCGCCATCGCCGAGGCCATGGCCGCGGTCCGCGCCGAACTCGCCCCCGAACCCGAGACCGAGCACGAGGCCCGCCGCGAGGCGCACATGCGCCAGGTGCTGCGCGCCGCCCTGCGCGCCGGGCACGAACGGATCGCCGTGGTCTGCGGCGCCTGGCACGTGCCCGCCCTGCTGGAACTGCCCGCCGCCACCGCCGACGCCCGCCTGCTGCGCGGCCTGCCCAAGACCAGGGTCGCCACCACCTGGATCCCGTGGACCCACGGACGGCTCGCCGCCGCCAGCGGCTACCGCGCCGGAGTACGCTCCCCCGGCTGGTACCACCACCTGTTCACCACGCCCGACCGGCCCGTGGAACGGTGGCTCACCGAGACCGCACGCCGACTGCGGGACCGCGGCCACGCGGTCTCCTCCTCCCACGTCATCGAGGCGGTACGGCTGTGCGAGACCCTGGCGGCGCTGCGCGGCCGCCCACTGGCCGGACTGGAGGAGACCGCCGAGGCCACCTCCGCGGTGCTGTGCGAGGGAGCGGAACTGCGCGCCCGCCTCGTGCACGACGAGATGGCCCTGGGGGAGCGGCTCGGCGCGGTCCCGCCGGACACGCCCACCGTCCCGCTCCAGCGCGACCTCGCCGCCCAGCAGAAGCGGCTGCGCCTCAAACCCGGGGCACTGGACCGGGACCTCGTCCTCGACCTGCGCAAGGACGTGGACCGGGAACGCAGCGTCCTGCTGCACCGGCTGGGACTGCTCGGCGTGCCGTGGGGCGCCCCGCGCCGCGACACCGTGCGGTCGCGCGGCACGTTCCGCGAGACGTGGGCCCTGCGCTGGGAACCCGAGTACGACCTCGCGGTCATCGAGGCCAGCCGGTGGGGCACCACCGTCGCCGCCGCGACCGCCGCCCGCGTCCGGGACCGCGCCGCCGACGCCGACCTGCCCGCGCTGACCGCACTCGTCGAGGACTGCCTGCTCGCCGACCTGCCCGACGCCCTCACCGACACGGTGGCGCAGCTCTCGCGGCGGGCCGCCGAGGACGCCGACATCCAACGGCTGATGAGGGCGCTGCCGCCGCTGGCGCGCTCCGTCCGCTACGGCAGCGTCCGCCGCTTCGACGCCGACGCGCTGCGCGGCGTCGCCGTGGAGATGCTGCGCCGCGTCTGCGCGGGCCTCACCGTCGCGGTCACCGGCTTGGACGAGGCGGCGGCGGTCCCGGTGGCCGCCGACGTCGACGCCACCCACACGGCGGCGGTCCTGCTCGGCGGCGACGCCGAAACCGGATGGCTGGACGCCCTGGAGGCCCTCGCGCCGCGCAGCGGCGTCCCCGGCCGCCTCAGCGGACGCGCACACCGCCTCCTGCGCGACAGCGGCCGCCTGGACGCCGACACCCTGCGCCTGCGCCTCAGCCAGGTCGCCTCGCCCGGCACCCCGCCCGAACGCACCGCCGCCTGGATCGAGGGCTTCGCGGCCGACAGCGGGCTGCTGCTGGTGCACGACAGCGCCCTGCTGGACCTCATCGACCAGTGGCTGACCGGGCTGAGCGGACGCGCCTTCGTCGACGTGCTGCCGCTGCTGCGCCGCACCTTCGGCGGCTTCACCGCGGCCGAACGCCGCTCCATCGCCGAGCTGGTGGTCCGCGGCGGCGTCGACCGCGACCCCGCCGAGCAGCCGGTCGACACCGGACGGGCCGCCGCCGCGGTGGCCGCGGCCGCCGCGGTCCTCGGCCTGCCCGCCCACACCTGAGAGCACGGAAGGCAACGATGCACGACGACTTCGACCCCGCGGCGTCCGCCGAACGGGTGCGCCGCTGGCGGCTGGTGCTGGGCAACAAGGCCGAGGACGCCTGCGCCGCGTCGCTCGGCGGCGGCCCGGGCACCGTCCTCACCGGCGACGACGCCCGCATGGACGCCGCGCTCGCCGCCCTGTACAACCGCTCCGACGAAGGCGTGGAGGACCTCGGCGGGCGGCGCGGCGCCACCCTCGGCGCCTCCGCGCCGAGGGTGGCGCGCTGGCTCGGCGACATCCGCGACTACTTCCCCGCCAGCGTGGTCCGGGTCATGCAGCAGGACGCCCTGCACCGGCTCAACCTGCGGCAGCTCCTGCTGGAACCGGAGATGATGGAGGCCGTCGAACCCGACGTCCACCTCGTGGGCACCCTGCTGTCCCTCAAGGACGTCATGCCCGACACCGCCCGCGAGACGGCGCGCGCCGTGGTCCGCCGGGTCGTGGAGGACCTGGAACGCAGACTGGCCCAGCACACCCGCTCCACGGTGCAGGGCGCGCTGGACCGCTCGGCGCGCACCACCCGCCCCCGCCGCGTCTCCGACATCGACTGGGACCGCACCATCCGCCGCAACCTCCAGCACTACCTGCCCGACCACCGCACCGTCGTACCGCAGACCCTCGTCGGCTACGGGCGGCGCAGCAGGGGCGTGCAGCGCGACGTCGTCCTCGCCGTCGACCAGAGCGGGTCGATGGCCTCCTCCGTGGTCTACGCCAGCGTGTTCGGCGCGGTGCTGGGGTCGATGCGGACCCTGCGCACCTCCCTGGTGGTGTTCGACACCGCCGTGGTCGACCTCACCGAGCACCTGAGCGACCCCGTGGAGGTGCTGTTCGGCACCCAGCTCGGCGGCGGCACCGACATCAACCGGGCCATCGCCTACGGCCAGAGCCTCATCACCCGGCCCGCCGACTCGGTGTTCGTGCTCATCAGCGACCTGTACGAGGGCGGCATCCGCGACGAGATGGTGCGCCGGGTCGCGGAGATGACCGCGGCCGGGGTGCAGGTGGTGGTGCTGCTGGCGCTCTCCGACGACGGCGCGCCCGCCTACGACCGCGACAACGCCGCGGCCCTGGCCGCGCTGGGGGTGCCCGCGTTCGCCTGCACCCCCGACCAGTTCCCGGAGCTGATGGCCGCGGCCATCCAGGGGCGGCCGCTCACGGCCTGGGTGGAGCAGCACGCGGACTCCGCGTAGCCGGACGGGGCCGCGCAGCGCCTGCGCGCGGGGCCGCGGGTGGGGCGTGCGGCGGGAACCGCCGACGCCTCACCCGGACCCGTGCCGCGCCAGGTAGACCGTGTTGGCGGCCTCGCGCCCCTGCAGGGGGTTGGGGAAGGCGACGGTGTGCGCCCGCACCTCGGTGAAGACCTCCTCCAGCACCGCGGTGAAGCCCGCGTCGGGCGGATCGTTGGACCACAGGGCGAAGACCCCGCCCGGATGCAGGTGGCCGGTGAGCCGCCGCAGTCCGGCCGCCTCGTAGAACCCGGCGTGGCCGGGGGACAGCAGGTGCCGCGGCGAGTGGTCGATGTCGACGACGACGGCGTGGAAACGCCGGCTCGGGGTGTCGGGGTCGAAGCCCTCCTGTGACGCGGCCAGCGCGAAGAAGTCGCCGTGGACCAGACGGCAGCGGGCGTCGCCGGCCAGCGCGGCCCCCTCCGGCACCAGGCCGCGTTCGGTCCACTCGATCACCTCGCCCAGCGCCTCCACCACGACCAGCGACCCCACCCGCGGGTCCGCCAGCACCGCACGCGCGGTGTGGCCGAGCCCCAGCCCGCCCACGGCCACGTCGAGGCGCGGCTGCGGCAGCCAGGCCAGGGCCAGCCGCGCCACCTCCACCTCCGCCGTCGTGAACAGGCTCGACATCAGGTACTCGTCGCCGAGCTTGACCTCGTAGGCGTACTCGCCGAAGACCGGGTCCCAGCGGCGGCGCAGACTGAGCTCCCCCATCGGGGTCGGCCTCCAGTCGAGCTCCTGGAAACGGGTGCTCACCATGTGCTCCTCCGATGCTGTGGGGTGCGACGAGCATGCCACGTCCGGGCGCGCCGCGCCGCCGGGACCGGAGAAAATCGGTGGCCCCGCGCCGCGGCCGCCCCTACAGTCGTCGCAGCACCCGGCGTCGAAAGCACCGATCATGTGGTTTGCCTACCCCCGTACCCCGCACCTGCCCTGGTCCCCGGGGGCGAGCGCGGACGACGTGCGGACCAGCGGCCTGGCAGGGCTGGCGGGCCGCGAGGTCGTGGTCACCGAGAAGCTCGACGGGGAGAACACCACCCTGTACCCCGACGGGCTGCACGCCCGGTCCCTGGACTCCGCCCACCACCCCTCCCGCGCCTGGATCAAGGCCCTGCACGGCCGGATCGCCCGCGCCCTCCCGCCCGGCCGGCGGGTGTGCGGCGAGAACATGTACGCGCGCCACTCCCTCGCCTACCCCGCCCTGGACAGCTGGTTCTACGCCTTCTCCGTGTGGGACGGCGACCACTGCCTGGACTGGGACGCCACCGTGCGCGTCACCCGGCGGCTGGGCCTGCCGACACCGCCGGTGCTGTGGCGCGGCGTCTTCGACGAGCGGGCCCTGCGCGCGCTGCGCGTGGACACCGCCCGCCAGGAGGGCTACGTGGTGCGCACCGTCGACGGCTTCTCCTACGACGAGTTCGCCCACCGCGTCGCCAAGTGGGTGCGCCCCCACCACGTGCAGACCGACGAGCACTGGATGTCCGCGCCCGTCGTCCCCAACGGGCTGGCGCCCACCGCAGCCCTGTGGGAGGTGCGCTCCGGAGCCGAACCGGACCCCGAGGCGCTGCTCGCCGCCCTGGACCTCACCCCCGCCGACCTGTGCGGGCCCGCGGCGGCCACCCCCGCGGACGCCGCGCACGCCCGGGCCGCGGCGGCCGACGCCGCCTCCCGCCTCGACCTGCTGGGCCGCACCGGCGACGCCCGCCTCACCGGGGTGCTGGCCGCCCTGCTGCACCGCACCCGCCGCGCCTGGCTGGCCCCCCGCCTGACGGACCGGCTCGGCCCCCGCCAGGCCCGCCGCACCGCCGACCTGGTCGGCCTGCACGGCCTGCTGCACCGCGACTTCCCCGACGAGCAGCGGCGCACCGGACTGGCCGGCCTGGCCGAGGCCGCCGACCTGGGCGTGCTGCACGCCCTGGCCGCCGCCGTCCTCACCGGACGCGACGACGCCGAAGCCGAGGAGGCCCGCGACCGGGTCGCCTGGTCCGAACTGCACGCCGAGGACGCCGGACTGCTCGGCGAGGCGCCCCTGGAGACCCTGCGCGCCCAGCTGCGCGACGAGTTCGCCCACGGCGACCCCGACACGGCGGACCGCCGCTGGGCCGAGGCGCGGCGCGCGTTCACCCGGGGACGCATCGGCACCGCCGCGGAGGCGGCCGCGCTGACCTGGCGGTGGCGCAACGGCGCCTTCCCCCGCCTCGTCGTCACCGTCGGACCGTCCGGCAGCGGCAAGAGCACCTTCGCCCGCTCCCTGCCCGCGGTCCACACCGTCGTCTCCCTCGACGACCTGCGCCGGGACCGCGGCTCCCGCGCCGACCAGCGCGCCAACCGCGCAGTCCTCGACGAGGGCCTGCACCGGCTCGACGCCGCCCTGCGCGACGCGGCGCCCGACGGGGGCACCGTGGTGTGGGACGCCACCGCCCTCAACCGGCACCAGCGCTCCCTGGTCCACGCCGTGGCCCGCCGCCGCGACGCGCTCCTCACCCACGCGGTGTGGCTGCTCGACGAGGACGACCTGGCCCGCCGCAACACCGCCCGCGACCACCCGGTTCCCCCCGCGGTACTGGACGGCCAGCTGCGCCGCTACGAACCGCCCTACCCGGACGAGGCCCACCGCACCTGGTACGTCGGAGCCGGCGGCGGAATCGGCGACACCGCGGGCGGCCTGCACGACGAGGAGGACTGAACCATGCGCACCAGCGAGGAGATCTACCACCGGGTCCGCTGGGACCCGCGGTTCGACCCCGAGCGGTTCGTCCTCGGCGTCCACGACCGGAGCGGGCAGACCAAACGGGTCCGGCTGACCGACTTCACCCCCGGCGGCGACATCCCCTGGCACCGCATCCTGTTCATCGAGGCCGACGGCGAAGTGGTCTGGGACCGCGCCACCGGCGTGGACCGGATCGACGGCTCCACCGCCGGACGGGTCCGCCGCCCGCGCCGGCTCACCGCCCCGTTCTTCGTCCTGCGCCCCCCGCACGCCTGGCGGCCCGGCACCGGATGGCGGCCCGCCGAACCCGCGGGGGAGGCGCCGCCCGTGGCGCGCCTGCGCGTGCTGACCTGGAACACGCTGTGGGACCGCTACGACGGCGACCGGATCGACACCGCGCGGCGCAGACCCCTGCTGCTGGAGGCGCTGCGGCGGGCCGACGCCGACGTCATCGCGCTGCAGGAGGTCGAACCCGACCTGCTCGACCTGCTGTGCCGCGAACCGTGGGTGCGCGACCGCTACACCCTCTCCCTCGACCCCCACGGCCGCGACACCGCCGAGTACGGACTGCTGCTGCTCAGCCGCCTGCCCGTCACCGAGGCGGGACTGTGCGCGCTGGGCCCCCACAAGGCGGCGGCCGCCCTGGTCGTGGCGACCGCCGACGGGCCGATCACGGTGGCCGCCACCCACCTGACCAGCGACCACACCGTCGACGGGGCCGCACGCCGCACAGCGGAGCTGGCCCTCCTCGCCGAGGCGCTGCCCGTCGCCGGCACCGACGTCGTCCTGGTGGGCGACTTCAACGACGGCGACCCCGCCCTCGCCTCCCGGCTGGGCCTGGACGACGCCTGGACGCAGGTGCACGGCGCCGACGACCACACCCCCACCTTCGACCCGGGCGCCAACCCGCTGGCCGCACTCTCCTCCCGGACCGGACGCGCGGCCCGCCTCGACCGCGTGCTGCTGCGCGGAACGGGCCTGCACGCCACGGCCGCGCGCCTGCTGGGGGACGCCCCCGCCACCGGGGACGGCCTGTTCGCCTCCGACCACTACGGCGTCGTCGCCGACATCGCGGTCGGCGGCAGCGGCGATACGCCCTCCGACGTCCTCGACACGGCGCCGAGCACCCGCACCGCACTGGTGTGGCTGCCGCCCGAGGAGCCGCGGCCGACACCGCAGCACCTTTGCGGACACCACCACCCGGACGCCGACCGGTGGCCGCCGCACGTCCCCGTGCTGTCCGGGTTCGTACCCGAAGCGGACTTCGAGCGGGCCGCACCGCTGCTGGCCGAGGCCGCCGCCACCGTCGCCCCGTTCGACACGCGCCTGCGCGGCACCGGCGTCCCCGCCCGCCGCGGCCACGCCACGGCCCAGCTGGACCCGGCCCTTTCAGAGGCCGGGCCGTGGCAGCAGCTGCGCGCCGCGCTGCGCCGCCGCTTCCCCCGCTGCGGGACGGACGGCACGGACCCCACCCCGCACCCGGTCCCGGGGCGGGCCGCCGCCCCGGACCGGTCCACCGCCGAGCACGCGGCGCAGCCGCCCGACACGGCCGCCCGCGTCAGCGAACTGGTGCTGCTGTCACGCCGGGGCGGCGAACCCATGCGGCCCCGCGCGACCGTGGCGCTGGGCACCGGCGAGGTGCGCTGGCTCGACGAGCCGGCCCCCGCGCCCGCGGAAACCCCCGCCCCGGCGCCCCCCACCGCCGGAGCCGCCGCACCCCGGGACACGGAGGAGGCCCGGCTCGTGGCACGGCTGGCGGAGGCCCTGCCCGAGGCGACACTCCACCTGGTCGGATCGCGCCGCATGGGCTGCGCCCGCACCGGATCGGACCTGGACCTGGTCGCGGCCCTGCCCGGGCAGGCCGACCTCGACGCCCTGGCGGCACGCGTGTCCGCACTCCCCGGCAGCAGCCGGGTCCGGCACATCACCGGGGCGCGCACCCCCGGACTGCGGCTGCGGCTCGGTCCCGTCCCCGTGGACCTGGTCGTGGTCGCCACCGGAGAGGTCGACCCGGCCGAGGCGGTGGCCCGCCGCACCGAGCTGGGCGACGCCGCCGCGGCCGCGTTGAGCGCGGTCAGCGACGCCGAGGCGGTGCGCGCCGCGGTCGACGGCCGCCACACCGCCTTCGCCGCCCTGGCCCGCGACGTCAGAGCGTGGGCCTTTGCACGCGGACTGGACTGCGCCCCGTTCGGCGGACTGCCCGGCCTGGCCTGGACCGTCCTGGCCGCACGCACCGTCCGGGACAGCGGCGCGGACGACGGCCCCGACACGCTGCTCGGCCGCTTCTTCGCCGAGTGGGCCGCCTGGGACTGGCGGCGGCCCGTCACCCTGCCGACCGCTCCCAGGGCACACGTCCCGGCCGCGCCCGTGCGGATCCTCACCCCCACGGCACCGGTCCGCTCCTGCACCGGCCAGGTGGACGAGTCCCTGCGGGACCTGCTGGACCAGGAGCTGTACCGGGCCTGGGAGACCGTGGAGGAGGCGGCGCGCACCGGCACCGACCCCCGGCCCGCACTGTGCGGACCGCCGCCGCTGCACCGCAGGCACGCCGCGTGGGCGGTGGTGGAGGTGCGGCCGCTGCCCGGCGAGCACGTCGACACCGCACTGGGCCGGGTCCGCGGCCGGATGCGGGCGCTGCTGACCGCCCTGGCGGAGGCGGGCGTGGCGGACGCGCACGCCTGGCCGCGCCCGTTCACCGCCGATCCGCGGCAGGTCTGCTTCGCCGTGGGCCTGGGCCGCACCCCGCCGGACGCCGCCGCGCTCGCCG
Organism: Thermobifida alba; assembly: GCF_023208015.1. Taxonomy (NCBI): domain Bacteria; kingdom Bacillati; phylum Actinomycetota; class Actinomycetes; order Streptosporangiales; family Nocardiopsidaceae; genus Thermobifida; species Thermobifida alba. The sequence goes on from NZ_CP051627.1 coordinate 1,016,366, forward strand.
ACGTCACCGGGCCGTGGCGGGCCCGCCTGCCCGGCGTCCGCGTCCACCGGGCCGACGGCGGGCAGGTGCCCACGCTGCGCTGAGCGGCGGCCCGCCCCTCAGCCGCGGCCCCGCAGGTAGGCCAGGACCGCGAGGACACGGCGGTTGACGTCCTGCGACGGCGGCAGGTCGAGTTTGGCGAGGATGTTGCCGACGTGCTTGCCGACCGCCGCCTCGCTGACGACGAGCGCGCGGGCGATCGCCGTGTTGGAGTGCCCCTCGGCGATGAGCGCCAGCACGTCCAGCTCACGCGGGGTGAGCCGCTCCATCGGGTCGTCGCGGCGGCGCAGCAGCCGCCGCACCACCTCCGGGTCGATGACCGTCGCCCCGTCCACCACCCGGCGCAGGGTCCGCGCGAACTCCGCGACGTCGGCCACCCGGTCCTTGAGCAGGTACCCCAGGCCCGCACCGGCGGAGGAGTCGAGCAGTTCGGCGGCGTAGTCCTGCACCACGTACTGGCTGAGCGCCACCACCGCCAGGTCGGGGCGTTCCGCGCGCAGCCGCACGGCCGCCCGCAACCCGTCGTCGCGGTGCCCGGGCGGCATGCGGATGTCGGTGACCAGCAGCTCGGGCCGGTGGCGGCGGACCGCCGCCACCAGCGCGTCGGCGTCGCCGACCGCCTCGGCCACGTGGAAGCCGAAGCGCTCCAACAGGCCGACCAGGCCCTCCCGCAACAGCACCCCGTCCTCGGCGAGGACCACGCTCACAGCTGGTTCGGACCGCACGGAAGCTCCACTCTCACCACGGTCGGACCGCCGACCGGACTGGACAGGACCAGGGTGCCGCCGACCGCCGCCACCCGGTCGGACAGCCCGGACAGGCCGGTGCCGCCGCGCTCCTCGGCACCGCCGCGGCCGTCGTCGCGCACCTGCAGCGACAGCACCGCGCCGTCGCCGCGCACGGTCACCTCGGCCCGGCGCGCACCGCTGTGCTTGGCCACGTTCGACAGGGCCTCGGCCGCGACGAAGTACGCCGTGGACTCGATGGGAGCCGGCGGCCGTTCCGGCAGGTCGGCGTCGACGGTGACGGCAACGGCGCAGCGGTCGGCCAGCTCCCGCAGCGCCGGAACCAGCCCGCGGTCGGTGAGGATCGCCGGATGGATGCCGTGGACGAACTCCCGGAACTCGGCGAGCAGCTGCTTGGCCTCCTCGTGGGCGGCCGCGACCGACGCGGACGCGGGAGAGTCGGGCGGCAGGTCCAGGCGGGCCATGCCCAGCCGCAGGGTGAGGTTGACCAGCCGCTGCTGGGCCCCGTCGTGCAGGTCGCGTTCGATACGGCGGCGCTCGGCCGTGAACGCGTTCGCGATCCGGGCGCGCGACCGCGCCACCTCCGACAGCTCTGCCCGCAGCCGCCGCGCCGAGCCGCCCCCCAGCAGCGCCCGGCCCAGGGCGGCCTGCCCCGCCGCGAGCAGACCCGCCAGGTATCCGAGCACGGGCAGCGCCGCCACCCCGACCAGCATGACCAGCAGCGCACCGCCCGCCCCCGAGACCACGACCGGACCGAACACGGCCGGCCCGCCACCGGACAGGACGATCAGCGGGGCCGCCAGCACGGTGCCCACCAGCAGGAGCAGCGGCGCCACGACGCAGCAGGCCGCGACGGCCGCGGGCACGGCGACGACGGCGTGCGCCACCTCCCGCCACACCTCCGGATCGGTGTAGCGGGCGCGCAGCCGCCGCCAGCCGTCGCCGTCGGACGGTTCGGGGCGCGGCGGCAGCGGACGCCCGTCCACCAGGCCCAGCCGCAGCCGTTCCACCGCGGTCACCGGCGCGACCGCCACCGGGGCCACCGCGGCCGCCAGGGCCACGCCCACCAGCGCCACGGCCGCCGCCAGCCCCGCACCGGTCCACCACCGCGCCAGCACCGCCCAGGCCACGACGGTCCCCGCCGCGACCGGCAGCAGCGCCGGAAGCGCCGCCGTCACCGGCAGCGGCGCGGACAGCAGGTAGCCGAGCGCGCGCCACGGCCAGCCCGACACCAGGTAGCGGGGAACGGCCAGCGCCCTCAGCAGAGTCGCGGGAGCTCGATCGGCCACGCACCGATCGTAGGCGCCGACCGCCGCACCCGGCCATCCGCCCAGACCCCCCGGAAAGGGTGGGGCCAGCCCCACCCCCGGACCGGAGGTGGACGTAGTGACGGACCGCGCCCGCCGGTGGTGTGCTCGACACCGCCCCCGAGGACCCGACACGAAAGGACGAGGAACGCATGCCGACAGAACCGGGACGGCGGGACACGGCGGCGGGGCGGGCCGCGTGATGCTGGAACTGGAGAACGTCACCAAGACCTACCGGGGCGGCACCCGGGCCGTCGACGGCCTGACGCTGCGCCTGGGCACCGGCCTGCTGGGGCTGCTCGGCCCCAACGGCGCGGGCAAGTCCACCCTGATACGGATCGCGGCCACCGTCACCCGGCCCTCCGCCGGCACCGTCCGCTACCGCGGCGTCGACGCCGTCGCCCGCCCCGACCCGCTGCGCCGCGTCCTCGGCTACCTGCCGCAGGACTTCGGCGGCTATCCCAACCTCTCGGCCCGGGAGTTCCTGGCCTACCTCGCCGCGGTCAGGGGCATGCCCGCCCGGACCGCCCGCAGGCGCATCGCTGAACTGCTGGAACTGGTGAACCTGGCGGACGCCGCACGGCGCCCGCTCGGCGGCTAGTCGGGCGGCATGCTGCGGCGGGTCGGCATCGCCCAGGCGCTGCTCGCCGACCCGCGGGTGCTCATCGTGGACGAGCCCACGGCCGGCCTGGACCCCGAGGAACGCGTCCGGTTCCGTTCCCTGCTCGGCGACCTGGCGGCGGACCGGACCGTGGTCCTGTCCACGCACATCGTCTCCGACGTCGAGTCCGTCGCCGCTGACCTCGCGGTCGTCGTCCGCGGCCGCCTGGTCTACCGGGGCAGCCCCGAGCAGCTGCGGGACCGGGCGCGGGGACGGGTCTGGCAGGTCACCGCCGCCCCGCAGGAGGCCGCGGCGCTGCAACGCCGCTTCCCGGTCAGCCGGATCGTGCACACCGGCGACGGCGTGCGGATGCGGCTGGTCGCCGAGGAGCCCCCGCACCGCGACGGCCGGCCGTGCGACCCCGACCTGGAGGACGCCTACCTCGCGCTCCTCCAAGACGGCGCAGCGCGCCCGGGCCCGGGGGAGGAGCGGTGGTGAGGCAGATGCGCGCGGCCGCCGGAACCGCCCTGGCAACCTGGCGGCAGCGGGTCAGGGAACCGTCGTTCCTGGCGGCGCTGCTGGCGTCGGCCGCACTCGCCCACCTGGCGGTCCCGGACCCCGAGTCGCGCTGGGTCGTGGTGGGCCTGGGGGAGTACCGGGCCGAGTACAACAGCGCCTACGTCGGCACGGCCGCGGCGCTGTCGGGCGCGCTGTGGCTGTCGCTGGCGGGCTTCTACGTGGTCACCGGAACCGGCGGGCGGGGCGGGGCCGCCGGGCTCGCGCAGGTGCTCGCGGCGGGCCCGCTGCGCGGCTGGGCCCATTACGCCGGCCGTTTCACCGGGAACCTCGCGGTCCTCGCCGACGCCGTCCCCGGGCTGCGGAAGGGGGCGGGCACCCTCGTCTGGTTCCCCGTGTGGCTGGCTCTCGTGATCGCGGCCCAGGGCAGGGTCCTGGGGACCGGGCCGGTCGCCGAGTCCATGCGGGACCAGATGGCCGGGCAGGGGATCGAGGCGGACACGGCCGAGTTCGCGGTGGGGCTGATGCAGATCGACTCCACGGCGGGCGTGTTCTCGTGGTCGGGGTTCGAGCTGCCGTGGGGCTACCTGGCGGAGCGCCTCGCCGTGGTGCTCGGCGCTCTCCTGGTGGCGCTCCTGCCCGCCCTGTGGTTCCGGCGCGCCGCCCCCGGCCGGGGGCGGCGCGCGGCGGACGGGGCGCCGGAGGCGCCGCGGCCGTGGCGGCGGGTGGCCTACCGGGGGCTGGCGGCGGCGCCGGACCGGAGCCTCGGCGCGTTTGCGAGGACGGTCGCCGCACGGTCGCGGGTCCTGGCACGGAGCATGCCGCGCTGGTGGTGGGCGGTCGCCGCGGCGGTGAACGCGGCGGCCCTGGCCGTCCCCGGCGGGACGGTGCCGGCGGTGCTGCTCGCGGCGTGGATCTGGCCCGTCCTGCTCTGGTCGGGACTGGGCACCCGGCATCCGGGGCGCGGCGACGTCGACGCCGTGCTGGCCGCCTGCCCCGCACGCCGCCGGCGCGTGGCGGCGGAGTGGGCGGCCGGGATGCTCCTGACCGCCCTCACCGGCCTGGGGCCCCTCGTCCGCATGGCGGCGACGGCGGACTGGCCCGGCGTGGCCGCCTGGGCGGGCGGGGCCGCGTTCGTCGCCTCGCTGGCCCTCGTGCTCGGCACGGTCTCGGGCACGCGGCGGCTGTTCCAGGCCGGGTACACGCCCCTGTGGTACCTCGTCCTCAACGGCGTGTCGGCGGTGGACTTCCTCGGTGCGGTGCGGGTTGGCGGCCGACTGGCCGGACCGCCTCCCGGAGCGGTCCTCCTGGCCGCGGTCGCCCTGTTCGCCGCCGCCGTCGCCGTCGCCGAACTCCGGCACGCCCGGCGCTGAGCCGCCGCGGAGCGGCGGCTCAGACCGCCGCGGTCCGCGGAGCCAGTCGGCGCAGCCGGTCGGCCAGTTCGCTGCGGTAGAAGTCGAGGAACCCGTCGGGGTCGGGACCGGCGTTCTGCATCACCAGGTGGTCGAACCCGGCGTCGGCGTAGCGCTGCGCGGCCTCGACGTAGCGCTCCGGGTCGGGGCCGCAGGCGAAGGCGTCGAGGACGTCGTCGGCGCGGACGGTGGCGCTGGCCGCGTCGAAGTTGACCGGGTTGGGCAGTTCGCTCATCACCTTCCACCCGGTCAGCGCCCACCGGGAGGTCGCCAGGACCGCCTGCACCGCGGCCTCCTCCTCGGGCGCCCAGGCCACCGGGACCTCGGCGTAGCGCGGTCCGCCGCCGCCCGCGCCCCGGTAGTACTCGACGATCTGCGGTTTGGCCTCGGTGGCGAACAGCCCGTCCCCCAGGCGGGCGGCCAGTTCCGCCGACGGCTGCCCGCTGGCCGCCACCGCGATCAGCGGCGGCTCGGAGGGCAGGTCGAAGATCCGCGCGTCCTCCAGACGCAGGTACCGGCCCTCGTAGCTCTGGTAGCCGCCGCGCCACAGCAGCCGGATGATCTCCACGGCCTCGCCCAGCATCTCGTGGCGCACCCGCACGGTGTCGGGGAAGCCGCGCCCCACGACGTGCTCGTTGAGGCGCTCCCCGGAGCCGACGCCCAGGGTGAAGCGGCCGCCGCAGAGCAGCGCGGTGGTCGCCGCGGCCTGCGCGATGATCGCGGGATGGTAGCGGACGGTCGGGCAGGTCACGCCGGTCACCAGGCCGACGCGTTCGGTGCGGACGGCGATCGCGCCCAGCAGGGTCCAGGTGAACGGCGAGTGCCCCTGGTCGTCCAGCCACGGGTGGAAGTGGTCGCTGATCTCCACGAAGTCGAAGCCCGCCGCCTCGGCCAGAACCGCCTGGCGGACGATCTCGTCGGGGCCGAACGCCTCGGTCGCGAGTTTGTATCCGATCCTCATGCCGACTCCCTCCGAAGGGTTCTGCGGTGCCACCGCTGCCCCCTATCCAGGGGAGGTTTCCGGCAAACGCGGCTCGGCCGGGCATACGGCACGCGGACGGCGGGGCCCGCCCGGCCGGAGCCCCGGAGGCTTGCCCCGGGGTGGACAGACCATTTTGAGAGTGATAATCATTTTCGGTAGCAAACGGCCGCACCTCACGCCGATCCGGCGCGACGGGACGAAGGGACAAAAACGCCGTGGACGACCACTACAGGGCCTCGGCCGAGTACATCGACATGATGATCGCCCCCTGGTGGGAGAGCGCCGCGCCGCTGCTGGCCGGGGCCCTGCACGGCCTGGACGCCGCGTCGGGGCCGATCGTGGACGCGGGGGCCGGGAGCGGGCGGGCCCTGCGGACGGTCGTCGAGGCGGTCCCCGGCGCGGAGGTGCTGGCGGTGGAGCCCTCGCCCGGGATGCGCGCCGCCCTGTTCACCCGCGTCCTCGCCGACGAGCGGCTGCGCACGCGCGTCACCGTGGTCGCCGGCGGCCTGCCCGGGGCCCGGCTGCCGGCCCCCCTCGGCGCACTGGTCGCCATGAACGTGATCGGACACCTCCCCCCGGCCCACCGCGCCGGGTTCTGGGCGCTGGCCGCCGAACGGCTCGCCCCCGCCGGACGCGTGGTGCTCAACCTCTCACCTCCCTTCGAACCCGTGGCGGTACCGCTGTCGCCGATGGCGGACGTGCGCGTGGGACACGCCCGCTACGAGGGGTGGGCGAGGGCGCAACCCGCGGGGCGGGACCGCCTCGTCTGGGAGATGACCTACCGGGTGACCGGAGCGGACGGCGCCGTCACCGAGAGCGCCGTCTCCTACGAGTGGTTCACGCTCGGCCCCGACGCCCTGGCCGCGGAGGTCGCCGGGCACGGGCTGGCCGCCGTCCCGCACGGCCCCGCCGACGCGGGCTTCTTCGTCGTCACCCGGGAGGGGAGGCGGTGACCCCGCACTCCGGCCGGGGCCGGGGCGGGTCCACCCGGACCGGCCCCGGCGAGGCGTCCTCCACGGCCCGGCGCGGCGCGGCACAGACCGGGGTCGCGGTGGTGACGGGGGCCTGCGGGGGCATCGGCGCCGCCGTCGTGCGGGCCCTGGCCGACCACGGCGTGCCCGTGGCCGCGCTGGACGTCGACGGCGGCGTCGAGCGCCTCGGCGAGCGGTTCGCCGCCCCGGGGCGGGCGCAGGTCCGCGGACACCTCGTCGACGTCGCCGACCCCGCGGCGGTGGAGGAGGCCGTGGCCCGCGTCGAGGAGGAGCAGGGCCCCGTCGCGGTCGCCGTCAACGTCGCCGGGACACTGCGCCCCGGACCGGTCCTCGACTACGCCGCGGCGGACTGGGCCGCCGTCTTCGCCGTCAACAGCGCGGGGGTGTTCCACGTCTCCCGGGCCGTGGCCCGGAGGATGGTGCCGCGGCGGACGGGGACGATCATCACCGTCAGCTCCAACGCGGCGGACGTCGCCCGGACCGGCATGGCGGCCTACGCGGCGTCGAAGGCCGCCGCCACCCACTTCACCAGGTGCCTGGGACTGGAACTGGCACGCTTCGGCATCCGGTGCAACGTGGTCTCCCCCGGCTCCACCGACACCCCCATGCAGCGGGAGCTGTGGCGCGGCGGCGCCGGGGCGGCCCGCGCCGTCGCCGGGTCGCCGTCGGACTTCCGCGCGGGCATCCCCCTGGGGCGCGTCGCCGACCCCGACGACGTCGCCGCCGCGGTCCTCTTCCTCGCCTCGCCCGGGGCGCGGCACATCACCATGCACGACCTCCGCGTCGACGGCGGGGCCACGCTCGGCTCCTGACCGCGCGCCGCCGCCGGACAGCACCCTCCAGGACAGAACGGCAGACACCTCCATGACCTCCGCACGCCCCCTCGCCCCGCCCCCCGTGTCCCTGGCCGACTACCGCCCCGGGGACTTCGCCTTCGCCGCGCCCGGACGCACGCTGCTGGCGCGCGACCCGGTCCGCGAGGTGGTCCTGCCGCCGGGGGAGCCGGAGAGCGGCCTGCGCGAACGGCTGGCCGAGGCGTTCGCCGCCGCGGGGGCGCAGTCGGCCCCGATCGCGGTGGGGGCGCTGCCCTTCGACCCCGGCGCCCCGGCGCGCCTCGCGGTGCCGCGCACCGCGGTGGCGGGGCCGCCGGAGCGCGCCCGGGTGCCGCCCGGCCCCCTCCCGCGCATCCGGGAGCGCCGCGAGGAGCCCGCCGCGCACGAGTACGCGCGCGGCGTCGCGCTGGCCGTCGACCGGATCGCCCGGACGGGGCTGCGCAAGGTCGTCCTGGCCAGGACCCTGCGGCTGGAGGCCGACCGCCCCGTCGACCCGGGGCTGCTGCTGCGGCGGCTCGCCGGGCCGGACCCGCGCGGGTACCTGTTCGCCGTGGACGTGCCCGCCGCGGGCCCGCGCACCACCCTGGTCGGCGCCAGCCCCGAACTCCTCGTCGCCAAACGGGGGAGGACCGTGTCCTGCCATCCGCTCGCCGGGTCCGCTCCCCGCCACGCCGACCCCGGCGTCGACCGGGAGCGGGCCCGCTCCCTGGCGGCCTCGGCCAAGGACCGGCGGGAGCACGCGTTCGTCGTGGCCGCCGTCGCCGACGCGCTGCGCCCCCTGTGCGCGGCCCTCGAGGTGCCCGCGCGGCCCGCCCTGACCGCGACCGCGACCATGTGGCACCTGGGCACCCGCATCACCGGGGAGCTGGCCGACCCGGGGGTGTCCTCGCTGGCGCTCGCCCGCGCGCTGCATCCCACCCCGGCGGTGTGCGGGACGCCCGCCGAGGAGGCGAGGCGGGCCATCGGCGAGCTCGAACCGTTCGACCGCGGCCACTACGCGGGAGCGGTGGGCTGGTGCGGCGCCGACGGCGACGGCGAGTGGGCGGTCGCCCTGCGCTGCGCCGAGGTCGCGGGCGGGCAGGTGCGGCTGTTCGCGGGCGCGGGGATCGTCGCCGACTCCCGCCCGGCGGCCGAGCTCGCCGAGACCGAGGCCAAGTTCCGCACCGTGCTGGCCGCGCTGGCCGCCGCACCGGCGGAGTGAGGAGGACCCGTGACCCTGCCCCGAATCGCCCCCTACCCGATGCCCGAGGAGCCGCCGCCCACCCGGGTCGGCTGGCGTCCGGAGCGCGACCGCTGCGCGCTGCTGGTCCACGACATGCAGCGCTACTTCCTCGGCGCCTTCCGCGCCGACGCCGAGCCGGTGCCCGCGCTGCTGCGCAACGTCCGAGCGCTCCGCGACCGCTGCGCCGACCTGGGCATCCCTGTAATCTACACCGTACAGCCGGGGTCCCAGAGCAGCGCGGAGCGGGGGCTGCTGCGCGCGTTCTGGGGGGAGGGGCTGCGCGACGAGGAGCGGCACACCGCCGTGGTGCCCGAGGTGGCGCCCCGCGCCGGGGACACCGTGCTGACCAAGCGGCGCTACAGCGCCTTCGCCCGCAGCCGCCTGGCGGAGCTGCTGCGCGGGGCCGGCCGCGACCAGTTGGTCGTCTGCGGGGTCTACGCGCACATCGGCGTCCTCATGACGGCCTGCGACGCGTTCATGCGCGACATCGAGCCGTTCGTCGTGGCCGACGCGGTCGCCGACTTCTCCGCCGCCGACCACGCCATGGCGCTGGACTACGCGGCGCGCCGCTGCGCCGCGGTCACGACCGCGCGGGCCGTCCTGGAGGACCTGGACCGAGCGGTCCCCGGCCGGAACGGGGCCGTCCCGGCCGGGGACCGCTGAGGGGGAGGGGTCAGGGCGCCGGGGAGTCGGCCAGCAGTTCGCGCAGCCGCTTCTTGTCCACCTTGCCGATGCCGGTGAGCGGAAGGGAGGGGAGCCCGCGCAGCTCGTCGGGGACCTTGAAGGGGGCCAGCCCGCGCTCCAGCAGGGCCCGCCGCACCTGCTCCTGCGGCGGGCAGGGCCCGTCGGTCACCACGAACGCCACCGTGCGCTCGCCCAGGTGCGGGTCGGGCGCGCCCACGACCGCGGCGGCGCGCACGCCGGGCAGCGCGAGCAGGTGCTCCTCGACCTCCACCGCGGCGACCTTCTCCCCGGCCCGGTTGACCTGGTCCTTGACCCGGCCGACGACGACCAGGTCGCCGTCGGCGGTGCGGCGCACCAGGTCGCCGGTCCGGTAGAACCCGTCGGGGGTGAACCGCGCCGCGTCCTGCTCCCGGGCCCGGTAGTAGCCGCGCAGCGTGTACGGCCCCCGGACCAGCAGCTCGCCGGGGGTCCCCGCGGGCACGGGGCGGTCCTCCTCGTCGACGACGCGGATCTCGTCGGCGGGGGAGAGGGGGCGGCCCTGCGTGGTGCACACGACGTCGTCGGGGGCGTCCAGCGGGGTGTAGTTGTTCAGCCCCTCGGCCATGCCGAACACCTGCTGCAGGCGGCAGCCCAGCTCCGGGCGGACGCGGCGGGCGGTCGCCTCGTCCAGGCGGGAGCCGCCCACCTGGAGGACCTCCAGGCTGGACAGGTCGCGGCGGGTGCGCGCGGCCTCGTCCAGCCAGTGCGGCAGCAGGGCGGGGACCAGCGCGGTGATCGTGACCCGCTCGGCCTCGACGAGGGAGAAGGCGGTGGTGGGGCTGGGGTCGGGGCACAGCACGACCGTGCCGCCCGCCGCGACGGTGCCGAGGATGCCCGGGGAGACCATGGTGAAGTTGTGCGCCGCGGGCAGCACCGCCAGGTAGACCGACCCGCCGTGCAGTCCGCAGACCTCGGCCGAGGCACGCGCGTTGTAGCCGTAGTCGGCGTGGGTGCGGGGGATGAGCTTGGGCACTCCGGTGGTGCCGCCCGACAGCAGCAGCAGGGCCGGGTCCTCGGCGCGACCCGGGGGCGCCTCGGGCACGGGCCCGGCGGAGGCGGCCAGGCCGGCGACACCGTGGTGGCGGTCCGCCCCCGGCTCCCCGGCCACGACGACGTGGCGCAGCGTCGGGCAGGCGCGCGCCGTCTCCTCGGCCAGCAGCCGGGGGTCGCGCACACCCCGGCCGGCGGCGACGACGTGGGCGGCGGCGCCGCTGAGCCGGGCCAGCGCGACGACCTCGGCGCGGCCCAGGGACGGCAGTACCAGGACGGGGACCGCGCCCAGGCGCAGCAGGGCGAAGAGCACGGTCACGTACTCCTCGCAGTTGGGCAGCTGCACCAGGACGCGCTCTCCCGGGTGCAGCGGGAGGGCGGCCAGGCCCGCGGCCAGCCGGTCGACGCGCGCGTCCAGTCCGGCGTAGTCGAGCCTGCCGGAGGGCGAGACCAGGGCGGTGCGCGCGCCGTGGCGGCGCGCTCCCTCGCGCAGCAGCGCGTCGAGGGTCTGGTCGCGCCAGTACCCGGCCCGGCGGTACTCGGCCGCGACCTCCTCCGGCCAGGGAGTCCAGTCCTGTTCCACGTGATCCTCCGCATATTTCGGGCGTCTGCTCGCGATTGCCGCATCACGGTCTCGACTGGACCAAGGCGGCGATGCTATACATAGTGCCGCAAATGAAAACAGTTTTCATTTTCTGGGCGGTGGGTGGCCCCACCCGAGACGGAGGGCGGTAGGACGTGCGGGAACCGGTCGCGGCGGTCCGGCAGCGGGTCGCGGAGATCCTCGGCACCACCGACTTCACCGACGGCGACGACCTCTTCGACCACGGCCTGGACTCCCTGGGCCTGATCCGCCTGGTCGGCGAGTGGCGGGAGAGGGGCGCCGAGGTCACCTTCGAGGAACTGGCCGCCGCGCCCACCGTCAAGCAGTGGGCGGCGCTGCTGGAGCACGCCGCCCCGACCCCGCCCCGGGCCGCGGCGGCGGCCGCGCCGGACGCCGACGCGCCGTTCCCCCTCGCCACGATGCAGCACGCCTACTGGATCGGCCGCCAGGACGAGCAGCCGCTCGGTGGGGTCGCCGCGCACTTCTACACCGAGTTCGACGGCCGCGCGGTGGACCCCGAGCGGCTCGACGCGGCCGTCGCCGCCGTCACCGGGCGCCACCCCATGCTGCGCGCCCGCTTCCTCGACGACGGCCGCCAGCGCGTCGCACCGCCCGGCCGCCACCGCCCGGTCACCGTGCACGACCTGCGCGGCCTGCCGCCGGAGGAGGCCGAACGCCGCCTGGCCGACCTGCGCGACCAGGCCACCCACCGGCGCATGGACGTCGCCTCCGGCCACGTCCTCGACGTGGCGCTGTCCCTGCTGCCCGGCGGGGCCACCCGGCTGCACGTCGACCTGGACATGATCGTGGCCGACGCGCTGAGCCTGCGGGTGCTGCTGGAGGACCTGGCCGCCGCCTACGACGGGCGGGACCTGCCCCCGCTGGACTACGACTTCGCCCGCTACCTCGCCGAACGCGCCGCACGCGACACCGCGGCCCGCCAGCGCGCCCGGGACTGGTGGCACCAGCGGCTGGCCGACCTGCCCGCGCCCCCGGAGCTGCCCACCGTCGTCGACGCCACCCGCCCCACCCCGGCCGGCGGCCCCCACACGCGCTCCACCCGGCTGCACCACTGGCTCGACCCCGACCGCTCCCGGCGGTTCGCCGAACGCGCCCGCGCCCGCGGACTGACCCCCGCGGCCGCGCTGGCCACCGCGTTCGCCGAGGTCCTGGGAGCCTGGAGCGCCTCCCCCCGCTTCCTGCTCAACCTGCCGCTGTTCGACCGCGCCCCGCTGCACCCCGACGTCGACCGGCTGGTCGGCGACTTCAGCGGCTCGGTCCTGGTCGCCGCCGACACCACCGAGCCCCTGCCCTTCGCCGAACGGGCCCGCCGCACCCAGCAGGAGCTGCGCCAGGCCATCGACCACGGCGCCTACAGCGGGGTCGAGGTGCTGCGCGACCTCGCCCGCGCGGCGGGCGGCGCCCCCGTGCTCGCCCCCGTCGTCTACACCAGCGCCATCGGCCTGGGACCCCTGTTCACCGACACCGTCCAACAGCGCTTCGGCCAACCGTCGTGGATCATCTCCCAGGGGCCGCAGGTGTGGCTGGACGCGCAGGTCACCGAACTCGACGGCGGACTGCTGCTCAACTGGGACGCGCGCGAGCGGGTGTTCGCCCCCGGCTTCCTCGACGCCGCGTTCGCCGCCTACCGCGGCCTGGTCGACGCGCTGGTCGACACCTCCGAGGCATGGCGGGCCCCCTACCGGCCCCGCCTGCCGGAACTGCGGCGGCGCGCGGCCGCGGCCGTCGACGCCGAAGCGCCCGCGCCGCGCCCCCTGCACCGCGCGTTCTTCGAACACGCCCGCCGCGCCCCCGACCGCACCGCCGTGGTCGCCCCCGACGGAACCGGAACCGGCTACGGGGAGCTGGCCGAACGCGCGCTGCGCGTCGCCGGGGCGCTCGCCCCGCTCGTCGAACCCGGAGACACCGTCGCGGTGGCGCTGCCCCGCGGCCGCGACCAGGCCGCCGCGCTGCTCGGCGTGCTCGCCGCGGGCTGCGCCTACCTGCCGGTGGGCGCCGACCAGCCGCCCGCCCGGCTCGCCCGCGTCCTGGCCCGCGGACGGGCCGCGCTGCTGCTCACCGACGCCGACGGCACCGCGGCCGCCCCGGAGGTGCCCGTCCTCGGACTGGCCGAGGCGCTGGCCGCCGACCCCCTGCAACAGCCGCGCGACGTCTCCCCCGACGCGCCCGCCTACCTGCTGTTCACCTCCGGCTCCACCGGAGAGCCCAAGGGGGTGCAGGTGCCGCACCGGGCGGCCGCCCACACCGTCGACGTGCTCAACGCCCTGCTGGGCATGACCGGCGCCGACCGCACGCTCGCCCTCGCCGAAGCCGACTTCGACATGTCGGTCTACGACCTGTTCGCGCCGCTGTCGGCGGGCGGCGCCGCGGTCCTCGTCGAGCCGGAGGCGCGCCGCGACGCCGCGAACTGGGCGCGCACCGCCGTCCGCGGCGGCGTGACCGTCCTCAACTGCGTGCCCACCCTCCTCGACATGCTGCTCACCGCGGCCGAGTCGGGACTGGCGGAGCTGCCGCCGCTGCGGGCGGTGCTGCTCGGCGGCGAGCGGGTCGGCGCCGATCTGCCCGCCCGGCTGCGCGCCTTCGCCCCCGGCTGCCGCTTCCTCGCGCTGGGCGGCATGACCGAGGCCGCGATCCACTCCACGCTCCAGGAGGTCGACCGGGCCGACCCCGCGTGGAGTTCGGTGCCGTGGGGCCGACCCCTGCCCGGCGTGCGCTGCCGCGTCGTCGACTCCCAGGAGCGCGACCGCCCCGACTGGGTCCCCGGCGAGCTGTGGGTGGGCGGCGCGGGACTGGCCGACGGCTACCGGGGCGACCCCGCCGCGACCGCCGACCGGTTCGTGGAGCGCGACGGGCAGCGCTGGTACCGCACCGGCGACCTGCTGCGCTACCGCCCCGACGGGACCCTGGACTTCCTCGGCCGCGTCGACCACCAGGTGAAGGTGCGCGGCGTGCGCGTCGAACTCGGCGAGATCGAGGCCGCCCTGCGCGCCCACCCCGAGGTGGGCGCCGCGGTGGCGCTCGCCGAGGAGGGGCCCGCCCCCCGCCTGGCGGCGGCGGTCGCCGCCGACGGCGGCGACGGCACCCTGCCCGCACGCCTGGCCGAGCACGCGGCGTCGCTGCTGCCCGCGGCCATGCTGCCCGAGCGGATCGTGGTCCTGGACCGCCTGCCGCTGACCGCCAACGGCAAACCCGACCGGGCCGCCGTGGCCCGGCTGGTGCGCGGACACTCCCGCGGCGGGGGCGGGACGGGCGACGCCCCCCGCGGACCGGTCGAGCAGGAGGTCGCCCGGATCTGGGCCGACCTGCTCGGGTGCGACCGGGTCGGCCGCGACGACAACTTCTTCGCGCTGGGCGGCGACTCCCTGCTGGCCACGCGCGTGGTCGCGGCGCTGCGCGCGGCCGGGCACGCCGACGCGGGGGTCGCCCGGCTGTTCGCCGAACCCGTGCTGCGGGACTTCGCCGCGTCCCTCACCGCGCGGGGGCCGGCCCGGCGCGCCCCCGCCGTCCGCCCCGACCCCGCACACCGGCACGACCCCTTCCCGCCCACCGAGGTGCAGCGCGCCTACCTGCTGGGCCGATCGCCCGAGTTCACCCTCGGCGGCGTCGGCACCTACCACTACAGCGAGTTCGACGGGGCCGAAGTGGACCTGGACCGGCTGGAGCGGGCGTGGAACCGGCTGGTGCGGCGGCACGACATGCTGCGGGCGGTCTTCGACGACCACGGCGACCAGCGGGTCCTGGCGGAGGTGCCCGCCTACCGCATCGCCGTCGTCGACGCCGCCGACACCGACCCCGCACCCGCTCTGGCCGCGCTGCGCGAGCAGATGTCGCACCGCCTGTTCGACCCGACCCGGTGGCCGCTGTTCGAGGTGCGCGCCGTGCGGTACACGCGCGACGGCGAACGGCGTACCCGCCTCGGGATCGGACTGGACTACATCGTCCTGGACGCGCTCAGCATCATGACCCTCTACACCGAACTGGACCGGCTCCACACCGACCCCGACGCCGAGCTGCCGCCGGTCGAGGTGTCCTTCCGCGACTACGTCACCCAGGTCCGGGCCGACCCCGAGCGCGTGGAGGCGGCGCGCGCCTACTGGCGGGAACGGATCGCCGCGCTGCCGCCGGCCCCCGACCTGCCCCTCGCCGTCGACCCCGCCGACGTCGACCGCCCCCGCTTCACCCGCCGCGCCGACCGGCTGGCCCCAAGGGAGTGGCGGGCGCTGGCCGGCCTGGCCCGCTCCGCCGGGATCACCCCCTCCACCCTGCTGCTGGCCTGCTACGCCGACGTGCTCGCCGCGTGGAGCGGGCAGACGGAGCTGAGCCTGACGCTGACCCTGTTCAACCGCTCCGAGGTCCACCCGCACATCTCCCGCGTCCTGGGCGACTTCACGTCGCTGTCGCTGACCTCCTACCGGCGCGGCCCCGGGCAGGGGCTGCTGGAGGCGGCCCGCGCGCTGCAGCGGCGGCTGGGCGCCGACCTGGACCACCGCGACGTCTCGGCCGGCTGGGTGCTGCACGAGCTCGCGCGGCGCACCGGCACCGCCCAGCCCGGCGTGCCGGTGGTGTTCACCAGCTCCCTGGGCGTGGGCGGCGGGGAGGCGTCCATGGACCTGTCGCCCGGCTTCCCCGGACGGATCTGGGGGCTGTCGCAGTCGCCCCAGGTCCACCTGGACAACCAGGTGCTCCAGGTGGGCGGCGGACTCGACGTGTACTGGGACGCCGTCGAGGAGCTGTTCCGCCCCGGCGTGCTCGACGCCATGTTCGCCGCCTACCTGGACCTGCTGCGCGACCTCGCCGCCACCGGGCGGATCGCCGCTCCCGACGACGTGCTGCCGAGCGGGCAGCGCGCCGCGCGCGACCGGGTCAACGCCCCCGCGGCCCCGGCGGTGCGCGCGGTCCTGCACGAGGCGGTGTTCGCCGCCGCCGACCGCGCCCCCGACCGGCCCGCGGTCGTCACCGACGGCGGTGTGCTCACCCACGGCGAGCTGGCCGAGCGCGCGCTGCGGATCGCGGCGGGCCTGCGGCGGCGCGGCGTCGCCCCCGACGACGCGGTCGCGGTGTGCCTGCCCAAGGGCCCCGACCAGGTCGCCGCCGTGCTGGGCGTGCTGGCCGCCGGGGCGGTCTACGTGCCGGTCGGCCCCGACCAGCCGCGGCTGCGCCGGGACCGCGTCCACCGCGCGGCCCGGATCGCCTTCACCGTCGGCGCGGGCGGGGACCCGGCGCGGCGGGCCCGGCCGGAGGAGCTGTACGCCGAGCCGCCGCTGGACGCCCCCGTGCCCCGCCACCCCGACGACCTCGCCTACGTCGTCTTCACCTCCGGCTCCACCGGCGAGCCCAAGGGCGTCGAGGTCACCCACGCCGCCGCGGCCGCCACCGTCGCCGACGTCAACGAACGCTACGGCGTCGGCCCCGACGACCGGGTCCTCGGCCTGTCCGCGCTCGACTTCGACCTGTCGGTCTACGACATCTTCGGCCTGCTCGGCGCGGGCGGCGCCGTCGTCCTGCCCACCGAGGAGGAGCGGCGCGACGCCGCGCGCTGGCGCGACCTGGCGGTCCGGCACCGGGTGACGGTGTGGAACACCGTGCCCGCCCTGCTGGACATGCTGCTGCTCGCCGCGGAGGGCGCCGAGTTCCCCCCGCACCTGCGCCTGGCCCTGGTCTCCGGCGACTGGGTGGGCACCGACCTGGCCCCCCGGCTGCGCGCCGCCACCGCGGGCCGCGCCCGCCTCGTCGCGCTCGGCGGCGCCACCGAGGCCGCGATCTGGTCCAACGCCTTCGACGGCGGCCACGCCCCGCCCGGGTGGCCCTCCGTGCCCTACGGCTACCCGCTGCGCAACCAGCGCTACCGGGTCGTCGACGCCCACGGCCGCGACTGCCCCGACTGGGTGCCCGGTGAGCTGTGGATCGGCGGGGGCGGTGTGGCCCGCGGCTACCGGGGCGACCCGGAGCGGACCCGCGCGAAGTTCGTCACCGCCGCCGGACAGCGTTGGTACCGCACCGGCGACCTGGGACGCTACCGGCCCGGCGGGGTGCTGGAGTTCCTCGGCCGCCTGGACCGGCAGGTCAAGGTCGCCGGGCACCGCCTGGAACCCGGCGAGGTCGAGGCGGCGCTGGAGGAGCACCCGGCCGTGCGCCGCGCGGCCGTGGTCGCGGTCGGACCGCGCCAGAGGCGGCGGCTGTGCGCGTTCGTCACCACCGGCGAGCCCGCCCCCGACCCCGGCGAACTCACCGCGCACCTGGCCGAACGCCTGCCCCGCCCCGCCGTTCCCGCGGTGGTCCGCGCGGTGGCGGAGTTCCCGCTGACCCCCAACGGCAAGGTGGACGTCGCCGCGCTCGCCGACCTCGCCGCACCCGCCGCCGAGACGGAAGGCGCCGCACCGGCCGACGACGTCGAACGCCGCCTCGCCGAGGTCTGGGGCGGACTCCTCGACACCCCCGTCACCGACCGCGAGGCCAACTTCTTCGCGCTGGGCGGCACCAGCCTGCTGGCCATCCGCATGATCGGCGAACTGCGCCGGGTCTTCGGCGCGGAGGTGTCCACCCGCGCCTTCCTGGCCGCCCCGACCCTCGCCGCACTGGCCGACCAGGTCCGCGCCGCCGTCGGCGCGGACGAGACCGGCGAGATCTGACCCCGCCCCCGTTCACCCCCAGCCCCTCCCGACCCGCCCGGTCGGCGACGTCGACAGGAAGAGACGAGAACACGTGAATGCCGCCCAGGGGCCCTTCGAGCCCGTTGCGACCCTGCTGGAACAACTGCGCGCCGAAGGCGTCCACCTGTGGGAGGACGGCGGCCGGCTGCGCTACCGCGCCCCCGCCGGAACACTGACCGACCAGCGCCGCGCACTGCTGCGCGCCCGCCGCGACGAGGTCGTGGCCCTGCTGCGGGCCGAGGAGGCCCCGTCGCTGACCCCCGACCCCGCCCGGCGCCACGACCCCTTCCCCCTCACCGACGTCCAGGGCGCCTACCTCGTCGGCCGGGGGACGGCCTACGACTACGGCGGGGTGGCCTGCCACGCCTACGCCGAACTGGAGCTGCCGCCCCTCGACCCCGACCGGCTGCGCCGGGCCTGGGACGCCCTGGTGCGGCGGCACGACATGCTGCGCGCGGTCGTGTCGGCCGAAGGCCACCAGCGGGTCCTGGCCGAGGCCCCCCAGCCCTCGCTGACCGTCACCGACGCGCGCGGCGGCGACGTCGGGGCGCGCGCCCGCCACACCCGGGAGCGGCTGCGCGACCTGGTCCCCGACCCCGCGGCCTGGCCGCTGGTGCGCCTGCACCACACCCGCGGGGACGACCGCTCGGTCCTGCACCTGTCGGCCGACCTGCTCGTCGCCGACTACGCGAGCGTGCGGCTGCTGCTGGACGAGCTCGCCGCGCTGTACGCCGACCCCGGCCGCGAACTCCCCGCGATCGGCGCGACCTTCCGCGACTACGTGCTGGCCCAGCGCGCCCTCAAGGAGGGGGCGCGCTACCACCGCGACCGGGCCTACTGGATGGAGCGGATCGACGACCTCCCTCCCGCCCCGGAACTGCCGCTGGCGGACCGCGCCGCCGACGCCCCGCCCCGCTTCACCCGGCGCTCGGCCGCGCTCTCCCCGGCCGAGTGGGAGGAGCTACGCGCCCGGGCCGCGGCCCGCGGCGTCACCCCCTCCTCCGTGGCGCTGGCCGCCTACGCCGAGACGGTCGCCCGGTGGAGCCGCCGCCCCGACTTCACCCTCAACCTCCCCGCGGCGCGCAGACTGCCCCTGCACCCCGACGTCGACCGGATCGTCGGCGACTTCACCACCGTCACCCTGCTCGCCGTGCGCGCCGGCGACGGGGCGACCTTCACCGAACGCGCCCGCACCCGGCAGGCGCGGCTGGTCGAGGACCTCGACCACTCCCTGTACTCCGGTGTGGAGCTGCTGGCCGAGCTGTCGCGCCGCCGCGACGAGGCGGCCGTGCTCATGCCGGTCGTCTTCACCGGCGCCCTCGGCGCCGCGGCGGGCGCCGAGGGCGGCTCGTGGGCCGACCACGAGGTCCACGGCCTCAGCCAGACCCCCCAGGTGTGGCTGGACTGCCAGGTCACCGAGACCGGCGGCGGCCTCGCCGTCCGCTGGGACGTGCGCGACGGGGTCCTGCCCGACGGGGTGGCCGACGACGCCTTCGCCGCCTACGTCGCGCTCCTGCGCGACCTGGCCGCCTCCGACGGGCCGTGGGACGCCGCCGACCCGGTCCGCCTCCCCGAGCACCAGGCGCGCCGGCGCGCCCGCGCCAACGCCACCGCGGGCCCGCTGCCCGAGGGGCTGCTGCACGAGGAGGCGCTGGCCGCCGCGCTGCGCACCCCCCACGCCCCGGCTGTGATCACCTCCCAGGGCGCGCTCGGCCACGGAGCGCTGTGGGGCCGGGCCGCGGCCCTCGCCGCGGTGCTCGCCGAACGGGGCTGCCGCCCCGGCGACCGGGTCGCCGTCGCCATGGACAAGGGCGTCGAGCAGGTCGTCGCCGTCTGCGCCGTGCTGCTCGCCGGGGCCGCCTACGTGCCCGTCGACGTCGCCCAGCCGGCCGCGCGCCGCAACGCCATCCTCGACGACGCCGGGGTGCGCTGCGTCCTCACCCAGTCGTGGCTGGCCGCCGCGGCCGACTGGGGCGCGCACACCGACCCCGTCGCCGTCGACCTCGTCCCCGCCGCCGAGCCGCCCGCGCAGCTCCCGCCGCGCGCCGCCGACCCCGACGACCTCGCCTACGTGATCTACACCTCCGGCTCCACCGGCACCCCCAAGGGGGTGATGGTCTCCCACCGCGCGGCCCGCAACACCGTCGACGACGTCAACCGGCGCTTCGCGGTCACCGCCGAGGACCGCGTCCTGGGACTGGCCTCCCTCGGCTTCGACCTGTCGGTCTACGACGTCTTCGGCCTGCTCGGCGCGGGCGGCGCCGTCGTGCTGCCCGACGCCGAACGCAGGGGGGACCCCTCGCACTGGGCCGAACTGGCCGCCGAGCACGGGGTGACGCTGTGGAACTCGGTGCCCGCGCAGATGCAGATGCTCTGCGACTACCTGGACGCCGACCGGACGGTCGAGCTGCCCTCGCTGCGCGTGGCCCTGCTGTCGGGGGACTGGATTCCGGTCGCCCTGCCCGACCGCGTCCGCGCCCGCGTGCCCGGACTGTCCGTCGTCAGCCTCGGCGGTGCGACCGAGGCGGCCATCTGGTCCATCCACCACCCGGTCGAGCGGGTCGACCCCGACTGGCCGAGCATCCCCTACGGACGTCCGCTCACCAACCAGACCTTCCACGTCCTGGACGGGGCGATGCGCGACCGCCCCGACTGGGTGCCCGGCGAACTGTACATCGGCGGAGCGGGCGTGGCCCTGGGCTACCTGGGCGACGAGGCCCGCACCGCCGAGCGGTTCGTGACCCACCCGGCCACCGGGGAGCGCCTCTACCGCACCGGCGACATGGGACGCTACCGGCCGAGCGGCGACATCGAGTTCCTCGGCCGCGAGGACTCCCAGGTCAAGATCCGCGGCCACCGGGTCGAGCTGGCCGAGATCGAGGCCGCGCTGCAGACGCACCCGGCCGTCGCCGCCGCCGCGGTCGTCGCCGTGGGGGAACGCGACTCCCGCAGGCTCGCGGCGTTCGTCGAGACCGCCCGCCGCGACGGCACCGGACCGGACGGCCGCGCCACCGCCGAGGCCGCCGACGCCGCCCGCGACGCCGTGCGGCGCGCCACGGCCGGCCTCGACCGCGACGGCCTCACCGCGCTCCTGGACGCCATGGACGAGGTGGCGCTGGCCGCCGTCACCCGCACCCTCACCGGCGCGGGCCTGTTCGCCTCCCCCGGCGCCGCCTGCGACCGCGCCGCCGTCCTCGCCGCGCTGCGCGCCGACCGGCGCCACCACCGCCTGGTCGGCCGCTGGCTGGACGCGCTCGTGCGCGCCGGACGGCTGCGCGAGGAGGCGGGCACGCTGTCGGGGCTGCGCCCGGTCTCCGAGGAGGAGTACCGGAACGCCTGGGAGCGGGTCGCGGAACTGGAGCGCGGCGTCGACTACGGCACCGAGGTGCTGGAGTACATGCGCGCCTGCGCCGACCGGCTGCCCGAACTGGTCGCCGCAGACCTCGACGTGCGCACCCTGCTGTTCCCCGGAGCGGAACTGGACACCGCGGGCGCCGCCTACCGCGACAACCTCGCCATCCGCCACCTCAACGCGGCGGCCGCGGCGGCGCTGCGCGCGATCGCCGGGGCCCACCGGGGGGAGGAGCCGCTGCGGGTCCTGGAGATCGGCGCGGGCGTCGGCGGCACCACCGCCGCGGCGGTCCCGGCCCTGGCCGGGCACCACGTCGAGTACCGGTTCACCGACATCTCCCCGTTCTTCCTCACCGAGGCGCGCGAGCAGTTCGCGGACTTCCCCTGGATCTCCTACGGCCTGTTCGACCTCAACCGCGACACCGCGGAGCAGGGCTACGCGCCCAACTCCTTCGACGTCGTCGTCGCCGCCAACGTCCTGCACAACGCCGTCGACGCCGCGGCGGCGCTGCGCCGGATCAGGGAACTGCTCACCCCGGGCGGGCACCTGGTGTCCATCGAGACCACGCGCGAGCACAACCCGCCGCTGCTGGTGTCCATGGAGTTCCTGGACGGGCTGGACGGCGGCCACCGGGACGTGCGGGCCGAGGCCGACCAGACGTTCCTCACCCGCGGACAGTGGGAGGACCTGTACGCCGAGGCGGACGCGCACCCGGCCGCGGTCCTGCCCGACGCCGACGACCGCCTCGCCCGCACCGGGCAGACCCTCCACCTGGTCCGCCTCAAGGACGACCGCGTTGCGGTGACCGCGGGCGAACTGGCCCGCCACACCGCCGAGCGGCTGCCCGACCCCATGGTGCCCGCCCACTGGCAGATCCTCGACGCGCTGCCGCTGACCGCCAACGGCAAGGTGAACCGCTCCGCGCTGGCGGCCCGCCTGCCGCGCGAGGACGCCGCCACCGTGGCCACCGTCTCCGCCGAACCCGCCGACGACCTGGAGCGCTCCCTGGCCGCGCTCTGGGCCGAACTCCTGGAACGCGAGCACGTCGGACGCGACGACGACTTCTTCGCGCTCGGCGGCGACTCGCTGCTGGTGGCCCGCATGGTCGGCCGCCTGGGGGAGGCGGTGCCCGACGCCGAGGGCATCGAGTGGGAGGTCGTGCTGCGGCACATGCTGCGCCGCCCCACCGTCTCCGGCCTCGCCGCCTACCTGCGCGACCGCTCCGGCGCGGCCGTCCAGGCCCCCGCCGCCGCGGCCACCCCCTACGTGGCGCTCAACGGCTCCGGCGGCGAACCGGTCACCGCGCTGGTCCACGCCGGCACCGGCACGCTCGTCCCCTACCGCGCGCTGATCACCGAGATCCGCCGCCGGGCGGGCGGCGCGGCCACGCTGGCCGGACTGGAACTGCCCGACGTGGCCGCGTTCCTCGACGCCGACCCGGGCACCGTCATCACCCGCTGGGCCGCCGACTACGCGCACGCCCTGCTGGAGCGGGGCGTGCGCCGGTTCCACGTCGTCGGCTACTGCCTGGGCGGACTGATCGCCACGGAGGTGGCGCGCACCCTCACCGAGGCCGGAGCCGAGGTCGCCTCCCTCACCGCGATCAGCACCCACCGGCCCCCGTTCCGCCTCGACGACGAGCTGATCTCCGAGTACGCGTTCGCGGTCATGATGGGCATCGACCCGGCCGCGGTCGGCTTCCCCGCCGACGAGAACCGCGTCTCGGCGGCCTCCGACGCGCTGCTGGAGCAGACCCCCGGCCTGCTGCCCGACGGCGCGATCGGACGCCTGGGGGGCGAGTACGCCGACGTCGCCGCGTGCTTCCGCGCGCTGGCGGACGTGCCGCGCGAGGTCCGCGTCGAGCGGATGTGCGCGGCGGTCCCGCCGTCGGCGGGCACCTACGAGCCGGAGGCGCTGCACAACCTGTTCCGCATCTTCCGCCAGAGCGTCTTCGCGATCTCCCGCTACGAGCCGCAGCCCTACGCGGGCGACGTCACGTTCCTGCGGCACAGCGGCTCCTACCCCTTCCCCGGCAACAAGGAGAGCGTCACCGACTACTGGGAGCGGCTGGTCCTGGGCGAGCTGCGGATCGTCGACGTGCCCGGGGACCACTTCAGCTGCCTGTCGGTGCCCTACGCCCCGGGCATCGTGAAGCTGCTCGCCGAGATCACCGGAGGGGACGTCATCCGATGACCGACGCGGACCAGCCTCTGGTCGGCCTCGTCGGCGCCTCCGGAGCCGTCGGAGCCCAGGCCGCGCGCGCCCTGCGCGGCCTGGGCCGCACCCGGCTGCGGCTGGGCGGGCGCCGCGCGGCCCCGCTGCGCGCCCTGGCCGCCGAACTCGGCGCGGGGGCCGAGGCCCGCCCCGTCGACCTCGACGACGCCGCGGCGCTGGCGGACTTCTGCTCCGGCTGCGCCGTCGTGGTCAACTGCGCCGGCCCCTCCTACCGGATCGTGGACCGGGTGGCCCGGGCGGCGCTGGCCGCCGGCGCCGACTACGTCGACGTCACCGGCGACGCCCCGGTGCACGCCCGGCTCAGCCGGGACGGCCTCGCCGGGCGGCGCACCGCCGTGCTGTCGGCGGGGGTGCTGCCGGGCCTGTCCGCGCTGCTGCCCCGCTGGGCGGCGCGGGGCCGCCTGGAGCGCGTCGTCGCCTACACCGGCGGCCTGGAGCGGTGCACCGAGGCCGCGGCGGCCGACCTGCTGCTGTCGCTGCCCGGAAGCGCGCGCCAGGCCGCCGTCTTCGGCGAGCCCCTGGCCGTCTGGCGCGCGGGGCGGCGCGTGCCCCGCGCCCTGCAGGCCCGCGACGGCGTCCGCGCCCCCTTCTTCCCCGAGGAGGCGTTCGTCCAGCCGTTCCTGACCGGCGAGGCCGAACGGCTCGCCGCCGCGCTCGGCCTGCGGGAGGTGCAGTGGCACACCGTCCACCCGGGGCCGCGGACCCGCGCGGTGCTGACCGGGGCGGCCGGCCGCCCCGACGGCGCCGACGGGGCGACCGCTGCCCGGCTGCGCGCCGCAGCAGACCTCGACCTGGCCGGACGCACCCCCTACTACCTGCTGGTCTTCCAACTGACCGAACGGGTGGAGGGGAAGGTGCGCGAACGCTGCCTCGTCGTCCGCACCGCCGACAGCTACCGCCTGAGCGGCCGCGTCGCCGCGGTGGCCGCGCACGAGGTGCTGCGCGGCGCGGTTCCCCCGGGCCTCCACTACGCCTGCGACGTCCTGGACCCGCGGACCACCGTGCGCCTGCTGTTCGACGACGCCGACGCGGGCACGCTGCACCTGCTGGACGGAGCCGCGGCGGACGGGACCGCGGCCGGGGTCGAGGAGGGGGCGCTGTGACGGCCGCCGCCCGCCCCGTCCGCCCGCTGCGCACCATCGTCTGCGGCACCGGGTTCGGCCGCTGCTACGTCCGGGCCGTGCGGGCCATGGACGGGGAGTTCGAACTGGTCGGCATCCTCGCCAGGGGCGGCGACTACTCCCGCGACTACGCGCGCGCCCAGGGCGTGCCGCTGTACACCTCGGTCGCCGAGGTGCCCGACGACGTCGACGTCGCCTGCGTCGTCGTCGGCGCGGCCGTCTCCGGCGGGCCGGGCAGCGAACTGGCCCGCGCGCTGCTGGCCAGGGGCGTCCACGTCCTCCAGGAGCACCCCGTCCACCACGACGAACTGGCGCAGACCCTGCGCGCGGCCCGCGCCGCGGGCCGCGTCTACCACCTCAACCCCTTCTACCGGCACGTCGCCCCGATCACCCGGTTCCTGCGGGCCGCCGAGGCGCTGCGCGGACACGGGCGCCCGCTGTTCGTCGACGCCGCCTCCGCGATCCAGGTGCTCTACCCCCTGCTCGACGTGCTCGGCCGCGCGCTGGGCGGCGTCCGGCCGTGGGCGTTCGCCGGCCCCCACCCCCAGGAGGAGGCCGTGGCCGCGCTCGCGCACTCCCCCCAGCCCTACCGGGTGCTGCACGGGGTGGTCGGCGGTGTGCCGGTGGTGCTGCGGGTGCAGAACCAGCTCGACCCGGCCGACGGCGACAACCACGCCCTGCTCTGGCACCGCCTGGCCGTCGGCGCGGAGGGCGGGGTGCTCACCCTCGCAGACACCCACGGCCCCGTGCTGTGGAGCCCTCGGCTGCACGTGCCGCGCGACGCCCACCGGCGGCTGACCACCGACGGGGAGGGCACCGCGCACCTGGACGAGCCCAGCACCACGGTGCTCGACGGCACCGCGCCGCGCCCCTTCCGCGGCGTGTTCGACCACACCTGGCCGGAGGCGATCGCCCGGGCGCTGCGCGGACTCGCCGCCGACATCGCCGCCCGCGCCGACCCCCTGGCCCGCGGCCAGTACGACCTGTCGGTGTGCCGCATGTGGCACGACGTCACCGCCCGGCTCGGCCGGCCCGAGATCATCCGCCCCGCGCCCCCGCGCCCGCTGCGCGCCGCCGACGTCTGCGGCCCCAGCCCGAGTGCCCCCTCCGCCCAGACAGGACCACGATGACCGCCGCGACCTCGCCCCACCCCTGGCTGCGCCGCTTCCGACCCGCCGCGCACGCCCGGATGCGCCTGATCTGCCTGCCCCACGCCGGCGGAGGAGCCAACGCCTACCGCTCCTGGGCCGCGCTGCTGCCCACCGGCGTGGACCTGCTGTGCGTGCAGTACCCCGGCCGCGAGGACCGGTTCACCGACCCGCCCGTCGACGACATGTCCGCCCTCGTGGCCGCGGCCGCCGACGGGCTGGAACCCCTGCTGGACCGGCCCTACGCGGTCTTCGGCCACAGCATGGGGTCGGCCGTCGGCTACGAGCTCGCCCGCGAGCTGCGCGGACGCGGGCACGCCGGGCCGACGCGGCTGTTCGCCTCGGGGCGCCGCGCCCCCGCCGACGCGCCCGGCGGACGGGTCCACCAGGCCGACGACGACGCCCTGGTCGCCGAACTCGTCCGCCTCGGCGGCACCGAACGCGAGATCCTCGACGACCCCGGGCTGCGCGCCGCCGTCCTCGGCTACGTCCGCAGCGACTACCGGCTGATCGAACGCTACCGCCCGCTGGCCGGACCGCCGCTGGACTGCCCGGTCAGCGTGTTCGTCGGCGACCGCGACCCCGAGGTCGACGCCGCCTCGGCCCGGCGCTGGGACACCGCCACCACCGGGCGCGTCGACGTCCAGGAGTTCCCCGGAGGCCACTTCTACCTGGCGGCCCGCAGAGGCGAGGTGGTCCGCGCGCTGCTGCGCCGGATCGACCCGGCACTGGTTGCCCAGGGGCCGTGGCCGAGCACGCCCTGACCCGACCGACCCGCGGAAGGAAGAGAGCACCCCCGTGATCGACTACTACTCCCCGGCCGCCGAGTTCTTCGACCTCGTCGGCCACCGCCACCTGGCCTCCAGCGGCCCCGCGCTGCGGGCCGCCCTGGCCGGGCTCGACACCGGCCACGGCCCCGTCGTCGACATCGGGGCGGGCACCGGGCTCGTCACCGCGACCATCGCCCAGACCCTGCCGTCGGCGCGCATCGTCTCCGCCGAGCCGTCCCCCACCATGCGGGCGATCCTCACCAGCCGCGTCTTCGGCGACCCCGACCTGCGCCGGCGCGTCACCGTGCTGCCCGATCCGGCGCAGACCATGCCGCTGCCCGACACGATCTCCGCGGCGGTCATCTTCGGGGTCGCCGGGCACCTCACCCGCGCCGAACGCGCCGACCTGTGGCGCCGCCTGGCCGACCGGCTGCCCCCGGGCGGGCCGATCGTCGTCGAGCTCATGGGAGTGGAGACGCCCCGCAGCATCCCCCCCACCCGGATGGTCCGCGAGACCGTGGGCGAGCAGGTCTACGAGTGGTGGATCGCGGGCGAGCCCGCGGGCGCGGACGTCATGCGCTGGCGCACCGAGTGGCGGGTCCACCGCGGCGGCGAACTCGTGCGCACCGTCACCGACGAGTACGACTGGGAGACCTTCGGCATCCCCCAGCTCGCCGAGGAGGCGGGGATGACCGCCAAACGCCTCGTGCAGGCCGGACGCGAGGCCACACCCGAGATCGGGGTGCTGGTCAAATGACCCGGAACGCCGACACGGCGCCCCCCGCAGGCGCGGCGGACCCGCCCCCCGGATCCCGCCGGGAGCCGGGACCGCTGGCCGCGCTGCTCGCCGGCGTCAGGGGCCGCATCGGGGCGGCGGTGGCCCTGCAGGCCGCCGCCAGCGCGCTGGGCCTGCTGCCGCTCGTGGTCGTGGTCGAACTCGGCCGCACCCTCCTGGACGGCGGGGCCGTCGACGCGGGCCGCGCCTGGACGCTGGTCGCCCTCGCCCTCGCCGCGGCCGTCGCCGCCCTGGCCGCCGGATACGCCTCCACCCTGGTCGGCCACCTCGCCGACAACGACATGCAGTTGGGCGTCCGGCTCGCCCTGGCCGCCCGCCTGGCCCGGGTCCCGCTCGGCTGGTTCACCGCGCGCGGGTCGGGCCGGGTGAAGAAGGCCCTGCACGACGACATCGGCGAGGTGCACTCGCTGGTGGCGCACACGCTGCCCGACCTGGCCGCCGTGCTCACCGCACCGGTCGTGGCCCTGGTCTACCTGTTCGCCGTGGACTGGCGGCTCGCCCTGGTCGCGGCCGCCCTGGCCGCGGCCGGGACGGCGCTGTTCGCCCGCGCCATGTCGGGGTCGATGCGCAAGATGGCCGAGTACGCGGCCGCCATGAACGACATCAACACCGGGGCGGTGGAGTTCATCGACGGCATCGCCGTGGTCAAGCACTTCGGCGGCCACCGCCGCGCCCACGAGCGCTACGTCCGCGCCGCCGACCGCTTCGCCGCGTTCTTCACCGACTGGTCCCGCTCCACGATGGCGCCGTCGGTCGCCTCCTTCCTGGTGCTGTCCCCGGTGATGGCGACCGTCGCGGTCACCGCCGCGGGAACCGCGAGCGCCGCGCTGGGCTGGAGCCGGCCGCTGGACGTCGCGGCGTGCGCGCTCCTCGCCCCGGCGCTGTGCGCGCCGATGAACGTCATCGGCTCGCGGGTCCAGCAGATCCAGGCCGCGGCCGCGGCGGCCCGCCGCGTCCACGCGCTCCTGCACGCACCCGTGCTCGCCCGGCAGGGCACGGCCCGGCCCGACGGGGCGCGCGTGGTCTTCGACGACGTGCGCTTCTCCTACCCCGCTGAGGACGGCGGCGAGGCCGCCGAGGTCCTCCACGGCGTCGACCTGGTACTGGAACCCGGAACGGTCACCGCCCTGGTCGGTCCCTCCGGGGCGGGCAAGACCACCCTGGCCACCCTCCCGGCCCGCTTCCACGACGTCACCGGCGGCGCCGTCCGCGTCGGCGGCGCCGACGTCCGCGACATGCCCGCCGACGCGCTCTACCGCACCGTGGGCTTCGTCTTCCAGGACGCCCGGCTGCTGCGCGGGTCGATCGCCGACAACATCGCCCTGGGCCGCCCGTCCGCCTCGCGCGCCGAGATCGAGGCGGCGGCCCGCGCGGCCCGCGTCGCCGACCGCGTCGAACGCCTGCCCCGCGGCTACGACTCGGTCGTCGGCGAGGACGCCCACCTATCGGGGGGAGAGGTCCAGCGCGTCTGCGTCGCCCGGGCGCTGCTCGCCGACACCCCCGTGCTCGTGCTGGACGAGGCCACCGCGGCCAGCGACCCGGTGGCGGAGGCCGCCGTCCAGGACGCGCTCAGCACGCTCGCCCGGGGCCGCACCGTCCTGGTGGTCGCCCACCGCCTGGCCACCGTCACCGGCGCGGACCGGATCGCCGTCATGGACGGCGGCCGGATCGTCGAGACCGGCACCCACGCCGAACTGCTGGAGCGGGAAGGACGCTACGCCGCCCTGTGGCGCGCCCAGCAGACCCCCGCCCCCAGGGAAGGAGCCCCCCGGTGATCCGCGCGTTCCTCGACGCACTCGGACCCGACCACGCCCGGCCGGTCCGCAACCGCCTGCTGCTCACCGCGGCCGTCTCCGCGCTCCAGGGCGTGCTGCTGGCCCTGCTGGTGCCGGTGTTCGCGGCCCTGCTGGGCCCCGGCCCCGAGGCCGCGCTGCCGTGGCTGGCGGCCCTGCTCGCCGTCACCGCCGGCTACGCGGTGCTGCGGTCGGTCAGCCTCTACCTGAACTTCACCCTCGGCGGCAGCATCTCCCGGGGACTGCACCGCCGCATCGGCGACCACGTGGCGCGCCTGCCGCTGGGCTGGTTCACCGGGGCCCGCCTCGGCGAGCTGAACCGGATCGCCACCGACGGGGTCTCGCGCACCATGCAGGTGCCGGTGCACATCCTGCCGCCGCTGTCGGACGCGGTCATCACCCCCGCCGTGGCACTGGTCGGCCTGGCCGTGTTCGACTGGCGGCTCGCGGCGGCCGCCGCCGTCGCCGCCCTGCCGCTGTGGGCGGCGTTCCGCCGCAGCAACGCGGCCGTGGCGCGCAACGACGCCGCCCGCGACGCCGCCGCCGACGAAGCCGCCGGGCGGGTGCTGGAGTACGCCCGCGCCCAGCCGGTGCTGCGTGCCTTCGGCCGCCTCGACCAGGGGCACGCGGCCTTGGAGGAGTCCCTGCGCGGCGAGCACGCCGCCGTGCGCCGCCTGCTCCTGCGCGCCGTCCCCGCCATGTTCGCGTTCGGCTTCCTGGCCCGCCTGGCTTTCGGCGCGCTGCTGGCCGTGGCCGTCCTGCTCGCGCTCGACGCCCAGACCCCCGCACCGCTGCTGGTGGCGCTGCTCGTGCCGGTCGCCCGCTGCGCCCACGCGGTGGCCGGCGCGGCCGAACTCGGCGGGGCGCTGCGCATGGCCGAGACCGGCCTGCGCCGCATCAACGAGGTGCTGGCCGCCGAGCCGCTGCCCGAACCGGACCGCCCGCGCCGCCCCGAACGCTTCGACGTGGAGTTCGACTCCGTCAGCTTCCGCCACGACGACGGCACCCAGGCCCTGTCCGACGTGTCGTTCCACGTCCCCGAGGGGTCGGTGACCGCGCTGGTGGGGCCGTCGGGGGCGGGCAAGACCACCGCGGCCCGCCTCCTGGCCCGCTTCCACGACGCCACCGGCGGCGCCGTGCGGATCGGCGGCGTCGACGTCCGCGACATCGGCAGCGAGGAACTGTCGCGCCACGTCGCCATGGTGTTCCAGGACGTCTACCTGTTCGACGCCACCATCGCCGACAACATCCGCCTGGCCCGCCCCGGCGCCGACGGCGCCGAACTGGAGCGCGTCGCCCGCCTGTCCGGACTGGACCGCGTCGTCGCCGAACTGCCCGACGGGTGGGACACCCGCGTCGGCGAGGGCGGCACCGCGCTGTCGGGCGGGCAGAAGCAGCGCGTCTCCATCGCCCGCGCGCTGCTCAAGGACGCCCCCGTCGTCGTCCTGGACGAGGCCACCGCCGCCCTGGACGCGGAGAACGAGGCCGTCGTCTCCGCCGCCGTCACCGAACTGGCCCGCGAACGCACCGTCATCGTCATCGCGCACCGCATGGCGACCGTCCGCGCCGCCGACCGGATCGTCTTCCTCGACGGCGGCCGCGTCGCGGAGCAGGGCGCCCCCGGCGAGCTGGCCGCCGCGAACGGCCGCTACGCCGAGTTCCTGCACGCCAGGCAGAAGGCGCTCGGCTGGCGGCTGACCGCCGCCGCGAGCACCTGACCCGC
Source organism: Thermobifida alba (assembly GCF_023208015.1). NCBI lineage: Bacteria > Bacillati > Actinomycetota > Actinomycetes > Streptosporangiales > Nocardiopsidaceae > Thermobifida > Thermobifida alba. Next base: position 1,046,942 of record NZ_CP051627.1, read on the forward strand.
ACGTCCTCACCCCGAGACAGAGAAAGCTGAGGCATCCCGCCATGACCCCACCGCCGGACTCCGCCGCACCGGAGGAGAACTCCGCCGTCGTCTTCCCCATCGCCCGCTCCTGCCCCTTCGCCCCGCCCGACGGCTACGCCGACCTGCGGGAGGCGCGGCCGCTGACCCGGGCCGCGATCCCCGGCGGCAAGGAGGCGTGGCTGGTGACCCGGCACGCCGACGTGCGCGCCGCGCTGGCGCACCCCGCCGCCAGCTCCGACGCCCGCCACCCGGCGTTCCCCGCGCTCGGCGACGGCGAGCAGGCGGTGGCCGCCGAACTGCGGCCGTTCATCCGGATGGACCCGCCCGAGCACACCCGCGTCCGCCGCATGCTCATCGGCGAGTTCACCGTCAAGCGCGTCCGCGAACTGCGCCCCGCCGTCGAGGAGATCTGCGAGGAGCAGGTGCGCCACCTGCTCTCCCGGCCGCGCCCCGCCGACCTCGTCGGCGACTACGCCAACCGCGTCTCCACCACGGTGATCTGCCGCCTGCTCGGCGTGCCCACCGAGGACCTGGAGTTCTTCCGGCGCGTCACCTCGGTCTCCGGCAGCCGCTCCAGCACCGCCGAGGAGGTCAGGGCCGCGCTCGCCGGACTGTTCGGCCTGCTGGACAAGCTCGTCGACGCCAAGGCCGCCGACCCGCGCGACGACCTCATCAGCCGCCTGGTCACCGGACCGCTGGCCCGGGGGGAGATCTCCCGGCAGTCGCTGCTGTCGCAGATCGGGATCACCCTCAACGCCGGGCACGAGACCTCCCGCAACATGATCCCGCTGGCCGCGCTCGCCCTGCTGCGCCACCCCGACCAGCTGGAGCTGCTGCGCTCCGAACCCCACAGGTGGCCCGACGCCGTGGAGGAGCTGCTGCGCCACCTGTCGGTCGCCGACGTCATCCCGCTGCGCGTGGCCGCCGACGACATCGAACTGGACGGGGCGACGATCCCCGCCGGCGACGGCTTCATCGCGCTGCTCGCCGCCGCCAACCGCGACCCGCGGGCCTTCGACCGCCCCGACACCCTCGACATCACCCGCCCCGAACGCCACCACGTGGCGTTCGGCTACGGCCCCCACCAGTGCGTCGGCCAGAACCTGGGGCGCCTGGAACTGGAGGTCGCGCTGCGCGTCCTGTTCGACCGGGTGCCGACGCTGCGGCTCGCCGTCCCGGTCGAGGAGCTGCCGACCAGGTCCGCCTCCGCCATCTTCGGCCTGGAGGAGGTGCCGGTCCGGTGGTGAGCCCCGACCCCGCGCGGCCGCTGCGGCTGCGCGCCGACACCGGGGTGTGCGCGGGAGCCGGGCAGTGCGCCCGCGTGGCCCCCGACCTGTTCGACCAGGGCGACGACGGACTGGTCGTCCTGCGGCGCGCCGACGCCGACGGCCCCGCCCGCGACCGCGCGCTGCTGGCCGCCGACCTGTGCCCCTCCGGCGCGCTGCGCGTGACCGACCCCGCCTGACCCCGCGGCCTGCGGCCGCCTCCCTCCCGAAAGGACACCGAACCAGATGAGACTGCGATCCGTTCTCGCCGCGGCGTGCGCCATCACCCTGGCCGCGGCCGGATGCGCGAACGAGGCCGCCCCCGCCGAGGAGACGGCGACCCTGCGCTACGCGGCGGTCGGCTCCCCGGCGGCCACGACCCACGACCCGCACGGCAGGGTCGCCAACGAAGCCGACTACCTGCGCTTCGCCATGCTCTACGACGTGCTCACCGTCCCCGACGAGCACGGGGAGATCCAGCCCCGGCTCGCCGAGTCCTGGGAGCCGGTCGACGGCGACCTCACCCGCTGGCGGATCGACCTGCGCGACGACGCGGTCTTCTCCGACGGCAGCCCCGTCACCGCCGCCGACGTGCTGTTCTCCCTGCGCCGCATCCAGGGCAAGGGGGCGGAGAACAACGGGCGGCTGTCGATGTTCGACCTGGACGCCTCCACCGTCACCGGCGAGCACGGACTGGAACTGGCCACCGTCCAGCCCTACGCCGAGGTGGGCGCCGCCCTGGCGGCGCTGACCTTCGTCGTCCCCGAGGGCAGCGACGACCTCACCGAGCCCGCCGTCGGCTCCGGGCCGTTCGTGCTCGGCGACGGCGACGACACCACCGCCGTACTGGAACGCAACGACGACTGGTGGGGGCCCGAGCCCCGGGTCGACCGCCTGGAGATCATCGCCATGGCCGACCCGGCCGCCCGCGCCGCGGCGGTGGCCTCCGGGCAGGCCGACGTCGCGGGCAGCGTCAGCCCGGCCGCCGCGGGCGAGCACGGCGGCACCGGCGGACTGCAGGTGGTGCACCGGCCCGCGGCGGTGAACTACCCCCTCGTCATGGACCTGGGCAGCGAGCCCTTCGACGACCCCGGCGTCCGCGAGGCCGTCAAACTCGCCGTGGACCGCGAGCAGCTGGTGGAGACGGTCTTCCTCGGCCACGGGCAGGTCGGCGCCGACATCGTCAGCCCCGCCGACCCCTCCGCGCCCGACGCCGCCCCGGTCGACCGCGACGTGGAGCGGGCGCGCGAGCTGCTCGCCGACGCCGGGCACGGCGACGGGCTCTCCCTCACCCTGCACACCACCAACTCCTACCCCGGCATGGAGGAGGCCGCGGTGCTGGTCGCCGAGCAGCTCCAGGAGGCCGGCGTCGACGTCCAGGTCGAGGTGGTCCCGCCCGACACCTACTGGGCCGAGGTGTGGAACGTCGAGCCGTTCTACCTCAACAGCCTGGGAGGCAGCGGGTTCGTCGACTTCGCCCGGATGGCGCTGGTCTCCGACGGCCCCATCAACGAGACCGGGTGGAACGACGAGGAGTGGGACGCCGACTTCGCCGAGGCGCTGGCCACCGCCGACGCCGACGAGCGCCGCGACCGCCTCGCCGGCCTGCAGCAGCGCCTCGCCGACGAGGGCGGCTACGTGGTGTGGGGCACCGGCGACGGGCTCGACCTCGCCACGGAGGCGGTGAGCGGCCTGCCCACCGGCCCCGGCTTCCACCGGCTGTTCATCGACCAGGCCGGCGTGGGCGGCTGATGCCGGACACCGTGAAGGCCGCCGCCCCCTCCCCCTCCTCCGGGGGCGGCGCGGCCCGTGCCGCGGCGCTGGCCGCCGCGCGCACGGGCCTGCTCCTCGCCGCGGCCTCGATCGCGGTGTTCGCGGCCACCGACGTGCTGCCCGGGGACGCCGCGTGGACGCGCGCCGCCCCCGGGGCCACCGAGGAGCAGGTCGCCGAGCTGCGCGCGCAGCTCGGCCTGGACCGTCCGGCCTGGCGGCGCTACGCCGACTGGGTCGGCGGCCTGCTCACCGGCGACGCGGGGACCTCACTGGTCAACGGGCGGCCCGTCGCCGACGCCGTCGCCCAGCGGGCCGCGGCGACCGCCGCGCTCGTCGCCGGCGCGCTGGCGGTGGCGGCCCCCCTCATGCTGGCCCTGGGCTGGTGGGCCGGGGCGGCCCGGCGCGTCCGGGCGGCGGCCACCGCCGTCCTCACCGGGGCCGCGGCGGTCCCGACGGCCGTGGCCGCCAGCGGCCTGGCCGCGCTGCTGTCGGGAACCCTGGGACTGCTGCCCGCGGTCTCGCTCCTGGCACCGGGGGCCTCCCCGCTGGACAGCCCCGAGCTGCTGGTGCTGCCGGTGCTGTCGGTGGCGCTGCCCACGGCGCTGTTCGGCGCGGGTCTGCTGTCGGGGGCGGTGGCCGACGCCCTGCGCCGGCCGCACGTCGCCGACGCGCGCCGCCGGGGCCGCCCCGCCTGGGCCGTGGCCTGCGTCGACGTGCTGCCGTTCGTGCTGGCCCCGTTCGTGCGCGTGGTGGCGGTCAGCGCCGGGGGGCTCGTCGCCGCCACCACGGTCGTGGAGACGCTGTTCGGCTACCCCGGCCTGGGATCGCTGCTGGTCTCCGCGGTAGCCACCCGCGACGTCCCGGTCGTCCAGGCCGTCGCGATGCTGGCCGCGCTGGTCGTCCTCGCCGGACTGCTCGCCGCCGACCTCGTCGCCGCGGCGGTGGACCCCCGCCGCGGCGGAGCGCCCCGGGAGGCGCGGTGAGAGGCGCGGCGGCCGCCGCGGTGGCGGCGGCACTGCTGGGCGCAGCGGTCGGCGGCCCGCTGCTCGCCCCGCACGACCCGACCGCCGTCGTGGCCGCGGCCTGGCAGGCCCCCGGGCCCGGCCACCCGTTCGGCGCCGACGGCCTGGGCCGCGACGTGTGGTCGCGGGTGCTCGCAGGCGGACGCGACCTCGTCGCCACCGCGGCCGCGGCCGCGCTGGCCGCCTCAGCGGTGGGGGTGGCCGGGGGACTGGCCGCGGGCTGGGGCGGGCGGCTCGCGGACCGGGTGCTGACCGGTGCGGCCGATCTGCTGCTGGCCGTCCCCTCCCTGCTGCTGGCCCTGGTCGTCGCCGTCGCCGTCCCGGGCCGGGCCGCGGTCGTGGCGGCGACCGTCTGCGGAGGCGCGCCCCTGACGCTGCGCGTGGTCCGCGACGCCGTCCGCGGCGTCCGCCACGCGGGCTACGTCGAGGCGGCGTGGACGCGGGGGGAGCGCCCCGCCGCCGTGCTCGTGCGCGAGGTGCTGCCCGCCGTGCGCGGACTGGTCGCCGCCGACCTGGGGCTGCGCCTGGTCATCGCGGTGCAGGTCGCCTCGGCGCTGGGCCTGCTGGGCTTCGGGGCGTCCCCGCCCGCCCCCGACTGGGCGCTGATGCTGCGGGAGAACATGCCCGGTGTCGCGGCCAACCCGGCGGCGGTCGCCGCCCCCGCGGCGGCGCTGGGACTGGTGACCGTGGCACTGGCACTGACGGTCCAGGCGGCCGCGCGGCACGACGGGAGGGCGGAATGACCACCGGGGACGGGACGGGGCTGCTGGCCCGCGGGATCGAGGTGGCCGACGCGCGGGGACGGCGGATCGTCGGACCGCTGGACCTGCGCGCCCCCGCGGGGCGGGTCGTCGCCGTGGTGGGCGAGTCGGGCGGCGGCAAGACCAGCGCGGTGCTGGCCGCGCTGGACGCGCTCGCCCCCGGGCTGCGCCGGGTCGGCGGCACGACGCTGTGGAACGGCCGCCCGGTGCCTTACGGGCGGGCCGCGCGCCGCTGGCGCAGGAGCACCGTCGGGTGGCTCGGCCAGGACCCGGTCGGCGACCTGCACCCCCTGCGCACGGTCGCGGCCCTGGTCGCCGAGGGCTGCCCCGGCCTGCGCGGCGGCGAACGCGACCGGGCGGTCGCCCGCGTGCTGGAGGACCTCGGCCTGGAGCCCGGGCTGCGCCACCGCCGCCCGCACGAGCTGTCCGGCGGCCAGGCCCAGCGGGTCGCGCTGGCCCGCGCGGCCGTGGGCGCGCCCCCGCTGCTCGTCCTGGACGAGCCGACCAGCGGACTGGACCCGGCGACGGTGGAACTGGTGGCCGCCCTGCTGGAGCGGCGGCGCGCCGACCCGGGCGCGGCCGCCCTCGTCGTCTCCCACGACCGCTCCTTCGTCGAACGGGTCGCCGACGACGTGGTCGAGGTCGGCCCGCGGCGGACCGCGCGCCGTCCCGCCCCCGCCGCCCCGGCGCGGCGTCCCGGGCGGCGCGCCGTCCTCGCGGCGCGCGGCCTGACCCTGGACGTGCCGGGCGGGCGGGTGCTGCTGGACGGGGCGGACCTGGAGGTGGGGGAGGGGGAGTTCGTGGCCGTCCTCGGCCCCTCCGGCAGCGGCAAGTCCACCCTGCTGCGCGCCCTGGCCGGACTCCACCCGCCGCGCTCGGGAACGGTCGAGGTGAACGGCCGGGAGGCGCCGCCCCGGGTGCGCGAGCGGGACCGCGCGCTGCTGCGCGCGGTGCAGTTCGTCGGGCAGGACCCGGCGGGCGCGCTCAACCCCGCGCACCGGGCGGCGACCGCGCTGGCGCGGACCGCGCGCCTGCTGCGCGGGATGCCGCCCGCCGAGGCCGCCGCGGCCGCGGCGCGCCTGCTGGAGGACGTCGGCCTGCCCGCGGAGGCGGCGCGCCGCCGCCCCGGCCGGCTCTCCGGCGGCCAGCGCCAGCGCGTCGCAATCGCGCGGGCGCTGGCCGCCGACCCCGACGTGGTCCTGGCCGACGAGATCACCTCGGCCCTGGACGCCGCGACCGCCCGGGGCGTCCTCGACCTGCTGGACGGGCTGCGCGCGGCGCACGGCACGGCCCTCGTCGTGGCCACCCACGACCGCGCGGTGGCCGCCCGCGCCGACCGGGTGCTCGCCGTGGACCCCGAGCGGCGGGCGCTCGTCCCCCAGCGGTGGCCCCGCCCGGCCGCGGCCAGCGCGGCGGGACGCCCCGACCGGGCGCGGCACGGCACCGCGGCCGACCTTTCCTGACCCGGCCGCCCCGGAGCCCCGCGCACGCGCGGCGGGACGCCCGGGGCCGGACCGCGGCCGCACCGCCCCGTGCGGGGGAGGTCCGGGATTCGGATACCTTTCCCGCGTGAGCCACCGGCGCGCCGACCGGAAGCCCGGCCACGCGGGCTGCTCCGGGCCGTTCCGGCACGGCCGCCGGACGACCGAAAGGAACGGCGACCATGCACGTCGACCTCCCACTGGACAGCCTCCTGGAGTACCGGGCGGCGACCGGCGCCCCCGCGGACTTCGACGAGTTCTGGGAGTCCTCGCTAGCCGAGGCCCGCACCCGTCCCCTGGGCCTGCGCGTGGCGAAGGTGGACACCCCGGTGCGCACCCTCGACGTCCACGACGTCGTCTTCAACGGCTACGGCGGCCACCCGGTCCGGGCGTGGCTGAAGACCCCGCGGGGAGCCGACGGCCCGCTGCCCGCGGTCGTGGAGTTCCCCGGCTACGGCAACGGCCGCGGCGACGTGCTGGAGGGCCTGGAGTGGGCGAGCGCCGGGTTCGCGCACCTGAGCATCGACGCCCGCGGGCAGGGCGCGGCCGGCAGCCGGGCCGGGGCCACCCCCGACCCGGTGGGCAGCGCCGCGGCGTTCCCCGGCTTCATGACCCGCGGCATCGAGGACCCCGCAGCCTACTACTACCGGCGCCTCGTCGTCGACGCGGTGCGGGCGGTGGAGGCCGCGCGGACGTTCGACGCCGTCGACCCGGCGCGCGTGGCGGTCGTCGGCGGCTCCCAGGGCGGCGGGCTGGCGCTGGCCGCCGCCGGGCTCGTCGACGGCCTGGCCGGGGTGGTCGCCTGCGTGCCGTTCCTCTGCCACATCGACCGCGCCGTCACCGTCACCGACGCCCACCCCTACGCGGAGATCCCCCGGTACCTCGCGGTGCACCGGACCAGGGCCGGTGCGGTGCTGCGGACGCTGTCCTACATCGACGGCGTGCACTTCGCGGCCCGGGCCGGCGCGCCCGCGCTGTTCACCGTCGGGCTCATGGACCCGGTCTGCCCTCCGTCGACGGTGTTCGCCGCCCACAACGCCTACGCGGGACCGAAGGACATGCTGGTGTGGCCCTACAACGCCCACGAGGGCGGCGGCGTGGAGGACCTGCGCGCCTCCCTGGCCTTCCTCGCGCCGCTGCTCGACGGCAAACCGGTGACGGCGCGCGGCACGGTCACCGTCCACGACGGGACGGACGGGCAGTCCCGAGAACGCGGTCGCCTCTGAGCCCGCGGCATCCCTGAACCCGCGGTGATCTTGTCCCCAGGACCATCAGAAGCGCTCGACCATGCCCCTGGGGCCAGGATCGCCGACTGGGGGAAGGCGGGCCGGGGCCGTTCACCTTTACCATGCCTGCACACCTTCTGAGCCGCCAGGGGGTCTGCTCCCTTCCGCAAAGGGGAGAGTGACCAGGTGGCGAATGGTCGTTGACGTGTGCTGAAATGTGCAGCCATGGCGCATGCGGTTAAAGAACGCTGGTTGCGACTCGGTCGCCAAATCCGGGGATACCGTGAGCGAGCTGGGCTTTCACAGCACGAAGTGGCCCAGAAGATCATGGTCTCCCCCACGATGCTGAGTGCAATGGAACGAGGCGCGCGAGGGATCAAACGGGAACACCTGGAACGTCTCGACAAGGTGCTCGGCACCGGCGGAATACTGGTGGACTCGTGGGACGCCTCATCGGGCGCGGGGATACCCGAGTGGTACCAGGACGGCACCGAGCGGGAGCGGGCCGCATACGAGATCCGCACCTATCAGCCGCTCGTGATCCCGGGCCTGCTCCAGACCGAGAGGTACGCCCACACCCTCCTGAGGGCGGGGATGCCCACCAGCCCGGCCGAGGAGATCGCCCGTCTGGTGCGCGGGCGGATGGACCGGCAGGCCGTCCTCAAGAAGAAGGACCCTCCGCGACTGGTGGTCGCGGTCGAGGAGACGGTCCTGCGGCGTCCGTTCGGCGGGCGCGACCTCATGGCGGAACAGCTCGCCCATCTATTGGAAGAGGCGCAGGAACCGCACATCTCGCTCCATGTCATCCCTTTCGAAACCGAGTATCATCCAGGGTTTCCTGAGGCGTTCACGCTGTACTCTCTTCACGACCGACCTGACATCCTGTACTTGGAGACACGGCGTTCCAGCAGCGCAACCACCGACATAGGCGACTACGCACGAGTGTTCAGAGACTTGCTGGGTGCCGCGCTACCCCCCTCGGCTTCCCGGGAGTTGATCGCGCAGATTCAAGGAGAATTCTCATGAGCGCTGAACTGGTCTGGCACAAGTCCAGCTACAGCAACTCGACCGGTGGCGAATGCGTCGAGGTCGCGGAGACTCCGCGTGCGGTGCTGGTGCGCGACACACAGCACCGGGAACTGGGGCACCTGGACTTCACCCCCGGGGCGTGGGCGGCGTTCCTGGCGGAGGCCAAGGCAGGGCGGCTGTAGCTGCCGCCCCCGCTGGTTCTTCGCGCCCCGGGTTTCCTGCCCGGGGGCGCTGTCATGTCCGAGGTGCGTCGTCAGCACAGTAGACGGTTTGTCCCCACGTGCGTGGGGGCGGCAGACGGGTGCGCGGATCCGCGCTGTCGGCGGCTTCTGCGCCGCACAACCCGGGGACGTGCTGTCGGACACCGTCCGAGAGTTGGTTGACGGTCTCAACCCCGTCCGGCCGCCCTTCACTCCCTGGGGAGAGGCGAACCGATGAAAAACGGGGTGGCCTCGACCGACGCAAGGTCGGCGACCGGGAAACCCCGGAAGCGGGAACTTCGGCCACCCCACCACCCTTACAGAAAGGTGCAATCCCAACGGTAGCGCACAACACCCCGAGAACGCCCCCGAGATAGTTGCAGACGGTGTGGTGACGCTCGCCGGATACCGAAATCCCACGGCCTGCCCGCGGTCGGTCTTTCCCCACGTGCGTGGGGTTCACACGAGGCCAAGGAGCGCATGCCGCAAGCTCGACGGTCCATCCCCACGTGCGTGGGGCTCACGTCCTACCCGGGCGGCGGACGGGTTTGTCGAGCGGTCCATCCCCACGTGCGTGGGGCTCACCCACGAGATCGAGTTCTGGGCACCCGACCCCTAGGTCCATCCCCACGTGCGTGAGGTTCACGCTGTCGGGGGCGGGGGCACGTGGGCGGGGCGGCCGGCGGTCCATCCCCACGTGCGTGGGGCTCACATGAGCACCAGACTCATCATCGGAATGCTCAGCGGTCCATCCCCACGTGCGTGGGGCTCACAGTCTGATGAGGTCGGGGGTCACGGCGGTGTCCGGTCCATCCCCACGTGCGTGGGGCTCACGGAGCGGAGTCATCCAAGCCGCGCTCGGCGTACGGTCCATCCCCACGTGCGTGGGGCTCACGTGCGGGCCAGTCCGAGGAACTGGGCATAACCCGGTCCATCCCCACGTGCGTGGGGCTCACTGCGCAGCATCCACACGAGCCAGAGCCGTCGCCGGTCCATCCCCACGTGCGTGGGGCTCACTGTCAGCCCCCACGTGCGCCCACACGTGGGGGCGGTCCATCCCCACGTGCGTGGGGCTCACGACGGCCAGGTACCGGATTTCCTCGGGGAGCACGGTCCATCCCCACGTGCGTGGGGCTCACGCGACCGCCGCCGACCGGACGTTGTTGTACGCCGGTCCATCCCCACGTGCGTGGGGCTCACGGCGGCGGAGCTGGACAGGGCGGCCGGGGCGGAGGTCCATCCCCACGTGCGTGGGGCTCACGACGAGGGGGAAACCGTTCTCGGTAGCGACGCCGGTCCATCCCCACGTGCGTGGGGCTCACCGTGTACCCGCGCGCGGCCAACGCGTCGGCGTCGGTCCATCCCCACGTGCGTGGGGCTCACGAGATGCCCGAATGCGAGGCCGTGCGCGACGCCGGTCCATCCCCACGTGCGTGGGGCTCACGCCACCGCCACCAGCGTCCACCCGCTCTCCGCGGGTCCATCCCCACGTGCGTGGGGCTCACCGGTTGGGCATGTCGATATGACGAAATGAAGCCGGTCCATCCCCACGTGCGTGGGGCTCACTCAGTCTCAGTCCCCATCGGTCATCTCCTGTCGGGTCCATCCCCACGTGCGTGGGGCTCACGACCAGGGGCGCCGCCTGGTACCGCCCCGACGAGGTCCATCCCCACGTGCGTGGGGCTCACGTGATGCGCACCCCCCACGGGGGCGGGGGGGCGGTCCATCCCCACGTGCGTGGGGCTCACCTTGGCGAAACCGGTGCGAGCCAACGGACAGCCGGTCCATCCCCACGTGCGTGGGGCTCACAACGCGAGCTGGTCGTAGCTGAGCACGCGGATCGGTCCATCCCCACGTGCGTGGGGCTCACAGGTCGCCGAACGCTACGTCATCGACCAGTGGAGGTCCATCCCCACGTGCGTGGGGCTCACGGCCTGCTTGCAGTCGTCGATGGGGGCGATGCCGGTCCATCCCCACGTGCGTGGGGCTCACACCTCCGCCACCTCCGCCACCCCGGTACCGGTCGGTCCATCCCCACGTGCGTGGGGCTCACTCGGTGGGGGGCGACTGCTGCTGCTCCCACGCCGGTCCATCCCCACGTGCGTGGGGCTCACAGCACCGCGGCCCTCACTTCCGGGCTAAGCGGCGGTCCATCCCCACGTGCGTGGGGCTCACAGTAACCAACGGAGGGAAGAGACGTGGATCACCGGTCCATCCCCACGTGCGTGGGGCTCACCCACGGACCGCCGGACGAGGCGTTGAACGTGACGGTCCATCCCCACGTGCGTGGGGCTCACAGCCCCCGCCCCTGGCGGAGCTGATGGCTGATCGGTCCATCCCCACGTGCGTGGGGCTCACATCCGCGACCATCCGCTCAAAAGCCGACCCCGCGGTCCATCCCCACGTGCGTGGGGCTCACGCGGGGAACACCACCGGCCCGACCTCGTGCAGCGGTCCATCCCCACGTGCGTGGGGCTCACCGCGCTCTCCAGTCGGTACGTCAGGGACGGGGCGGTCCATCCCCACGTGCGTGGGGCTCACTAACAAACAGCCAGCCCAGGCGTGCGCCTGGGCGGTCCATCCCCACGTGCGTGGGGCTCACGCGCCGACGCCGGGAAGAGCCTGCCGAAAGTCCGGTCCATCCCCACGTGCGTGGGGCTCACTCGCGAACGGCCGCATCAAGTACGCGACCGGACGGTCCATCCCCACGTGCGTGGGGCTCACGCCGCGGGCGTAGGCGAGGGTGCGTGCGGCCAGCGGTCCATCCCCACGTGCGTGGGGCTCACACCATCAGACGCGCTCAGACGCACTCAGACGCGGGTCCATCCCCACGTGCGTGGGGCTCACCGGCTCGCGCCCGGCAGGTACGGCCGGAACGTTGGTCCATCCCCACGTGCGTGGGGCTCACGCCAGGGCGCGCCGGGACCTCATGCGCGCCGACGGTCCATCCCCACGTGCGTGGGGCTCACTTCGACTCGTTGCCGCCGATCGTGGCACCGTGCGGTCCATCCCCACGTGCGTGGGGCTCACACCAGAAACCGGGACAAAACGGGCATTGGGGCGGGTCCATCCCCACGTGCGTGGGGCTCACTCTGGTCGGCGCTGCCACGGCCATGTTCGGTCCGGTCCATCCCCACGTGCGTGGGGCTCACAATTCCAGCGGCGCGGGGCGCCGCACTACCACCGGTCCATCCCCACGTGCGTGGGGCTCACTCCGACTTCTGCGCCTCTTCCAGCTCACGGGCCGGTCCATCCCCACGTGCGTGGGGCTCACCAAGCGCGGCCGTGGGGGGTGGCGCAGGTGAGCGGTCCATCCCCACGTGCGTGGGGCTCACCCCGTCCTGCAACCTGCGAAAAGGGGATAAGCCGGTCCATCCCCACGTGCGTGGGGCTCACGCGAAGCCGAGGAAGAGGTCTTCTTAGGTACGTCGGTCCATCCCCACGTGCGTGGGGCTCACAAGCTGTACGCCGTTCTGTGCGACCGCGACGCCGGTCCATCCCCACGTGCGTGGGGCTCACAGAAGATGACCTGCGGTTTTGTGGAGCGTTATCTCCGCGTGACCAGCTTCGCAGGCGGCTTCTGCCCGTAGGGGCAGCCTAGACCAGTTTCACGGCAGTAGTCCGCCTGTTTCGCTCACCCGCCGCGTCCCGCGTGGCGGAAGAGGGCCGTAACCGGACGGTGGACAGCTGGGGGCCGGGGACCACAACGTTTCCCGGCCCCCGTCTCCCGGCCGGAGTCGGTGCTAGCCGTCCGAGGCGAGCAGCGCGTTGAGCCGCTGCACCGCGCTGGCCCTGCGGGGTGAGGTGCGGGGCAGGGACGCGGCCAGGACCTCCAGGACCGCGACGTCCTCGCGGCCCAGGTCGAGGCAGGCGAGCTGCCACAGCAGGTCGCTGTCGCCGAGTTCCAGGACGCTGGTGCGCAGGGTGGCCGCGACCTCGTCGCGGACCGCGCGGATCTCCGGGGCGTCCGAGCGGCCCAGCAGTTCGCCCCGGTAAGCGGCCAGGGCCGCGCGCACGTCGCCCGCGGCCAGCCGGTCGCGCACCAGTAGCAGGTCGCAGTCGGGGGCGGCGGCGAGCCGGTAGGGGCGGGGAAGCAGGACGTGCTGGCCGAGCTGGGCGCGCAGCCGGTGCATCTCGACGCGGACGGTGGCGGGGTTGCCGTGCTCGCCGTAGAGCCCCAGCGCCAACTGCTCGGCGGTCCGTCCTGCCGGGTGCAGCGCCAGCAGGGCCAGGATCTCGGCGTGGCGCAGGGACACCGGGACGCGTCGGCCGCCCAGGCGGACCGCGGGGGCGTCCGGTCCCAGCAGGCGCAGCGCCAGCGGCTCGTCCGCTCCCGGCGTGGCGGGGCGGGACCGGGGCGGGGCCGTGGCCGCAACGCGGGGCCGGGTGCCGCCCCGGGGTGCGGCGCGTGCCCTGGGGCGGGGCAGGCGCAGCAGCCATCCCTCGGTCAGCGGCTCCAGGGTGCCGTGCACGCCGCCGCCCAGGTCGACGCGGGTGCCGCCGGTGGTGTCGACGCGGTCGGGCAGGGCGACGGGGCAGTCCTCGCGCCGGTGCGTGGCGATGACCCGGCCGCTGTCGCTGAGCAGCGCCCCGGGCTGGCCGCCGAGGCGGTGCAGGTCGGGCAGGCGGCGTTCGCGCAGGCCCTGGTCGGCGGCCAGCATGCGCAGCCGCAGTTCCTTCTCGGCGAGTTCGGAGGCGGCCGACACCAGTTGCACCATCGCCGGGTGCACGCTGTCCTGCTGGCCGCTGACGTCGATGGTGCCGAGCAGCCGCCCGGTGTCGGGGTCGGTGATCGGGCAGGCCGCGCAGGTCCAGCTGTGGTAGGTGCGCACCAGGTGTTCGGCGGCGTAGATCTGCACGGGCTGGCCGGTGGCCAGCGCGGTGCCCATGGCGTTGGTGCCGATGGTGTCCTCGCGCCACTGGGTGCCCTCGGTGAGCAGCACCCGGTCGGCCGCGCCGCGCACCTGGGCGGAGCCCTCGCGCCACAGGATGCGGCCGTCGGCGTCGGTGACGATGAGCAGTTGGGCGGAGGCGTCCACCGCGGCGTCCAGGATGCGGCGCAGGGTCGGCACCACGGCGGCCAGCGGGTGGCTGGAGCGGACCTCGTGCAGTTCGTCGCGGTCGTAGACCAGGGGAGGGGCGCTGCCCTCGGGGTCGACCCTGGCGCGCAGGGAGCGGTCCCAGGACGCGGACACCACGGAGCGCAGGTCGGGGCCGGCGCGGTTGCCGCTGAGCACGTCGTCGTGGGCGCGGTGCAGCGCGCGGAGGGAGGGCGGCCGCGGTGCCCGTGCGCGGCCCTGCCGGAAGGGGGACCCGGAAGAAACGGACACGTCGTCACCGTCCGATGGGTGAAGCGGTCGTGGCGTGCGGGCGGCCAGGCGGGGGGTGTCTGGCGGCCATGCTGCGGATCATGACCGCAAAACCCCGGGAGGGCAAGCCCCTTCCGGGGTCGAGGCGTCCGGGGGACGGTGGTGGACCGCCGGATCGTCGGGGTGACCTGGGCCACGGTGGTCCGTCCGGTCGGGCGGGGCCGGATGCAACGGGACTGCAACGCTCCCGCTTCTAGTGTGGCGCAGCACACATTTCGCTCGTGTCTGTAGGAGGGAAGCGGCAGTGACCGTCTATGCGGCGCCGGGCACGACCGGCAGCATCGTCGATTACCGGGGACGGTACGACCACTTCATCGGCGGCGAGTACGTGCCGCCGGTCAAGGGGGAGTACTTCGTCGACGTCACCCCCGTCACCGGGCGTCCGTTCACCGAGGTCGCGCGGGGCACCGCCGAGGACGTGGACCGGGCGGTGGCCGCCGCGCAGAAGGCCGCCCCGGCGTGGGGGCGCACCTCGCCCGCGGAGCGCGCGCTGGTGCTCAACCGCATCGCCGACCGGGTCGAGGCCAACCTGGAGCGGCTGGCGGTCGCCGAGACCTGGGAGAACGGCAAGCCGGTGCGGGAGACCCTCGCCGCCGACCTGCCGCTGGTCGTGGACCACTTCCGCTACTTCGCGGGGGCGATCCGCGCCCAGGAGGGCCGCACCTCCCAGATCGACGACGACACCGTGGCCTACCACTTCAACGAGCCGCTGGGCGTGGTCGGGCAGATCATCCCGTGGAACTTCCCGCTGCTCATGGCGGCGTGGAAGCTCGCTCCGGCGCTGGCCGCGGGCAACGCCGTGGTGCTCAAACCGGCCGAGCAGACGCCCGCGTCCATCCACCTGCTGGTGGAGCTGGTCGCCGACCTGCTGCCGGCGGGCGTGCTCAACGTGGTCAACGGGTTCGGCGCGGAGGCGGGCAAGCCGCTGGCGCAGCACAGCGGTGTCCGCAAGGTCGCCTTCACCGGTGAGACCACCACGGGGCGGCTGATCATGCAGTACGCCAGCGAGAACCTGATCCCGGTGACGCTGGAGCTGGGCGGCAAGAGCCCCAACATCTTCTTCGCCGACGTGGCGGCCGAGCGCGACGCGTTCTACGACAAGGCGCTGGAGGGGTTCGCGCTGTTCGCGTTGAACTCCGGGGAGGTGTGCACCTGCCCGTCGCGGGCGCTGGTGCAGGCCGACATCTACGACGACTTCCTGGCTGACGCGGTGGAGCGGACCCGGGGGATCAGGACGGGCAACCCGCTGGACACCGAGACGATGATCGGCGCGCAGGCCAGCAACGACCAGCTGGAGAAGATCCTGTCCTACATCGACATCGGCCGGAAGGAGGGGGCGAAGGTCCTGCTCGGCGGGGAGCGCCTGGAGCACGGGGGCGAGCTGGCGGGCGGCTACTACGTGGCGCCGACGATCTTCGAGGGGCACAACGGGATGCGGATCTTCCAGGAGGAGATCTTCGGCCCCGTGGTCTCGGTGACCCGGTTCACCGACTACGCCGACGCGATCGCGATCGCCAACGACACCCTGTACGGGCTGGGGGCGGGCGTGTGGTCGCGCAGCGGCACCACCGCCTACCGGGCGGGCCGCGACATCCAGGCCGGCCGGGTCTGGGTGAACCATTACCACAACTACCCGGCGCACGCGGCCTTCGGCGGCTACAAGCAGTCGGGCATCGGCAGGGAGACCCACCACATGATGCTGCAGCACTACCAGCAGACCAAGAACCTGCTGGTCAGCTACTCCGACAGCGCGCTGGGGCTGTTCTAGCCGTGGCCGCGCACCGGGTCGAGCGCGTGGCGCTGACCGCCGCGGCGGCCGAGCTGCTGGTCCGCCTCACCGAACGGCACGGTCCGCTGATGTTCCACCAGTCCGGCGGGTGCTGCGACGGCAGTTCGCCGATGTGCTACCCCGAGGGGGAGTTCCGCCTCGGAGCCTCCGACGTGCACCTGGGGGACCTGCGGGTCGACGGGCTGGAGCGGCCGGTCGGGGTGTGGATGTCGAAGGCGCAGTTCGCCTACTGGCGGCACACCCACCTGACCATCGACGTGGTCGAGGGGCGGGGCAGCGGTTTCTCGGTGGAGGCCCCCGAGGGGGTGCGGTTCCTCATCCGCTCCCGGCTGCTGACCGACGAGGAGTAGCCCGCCGCGGTCTTGTCCCCAGAGGCACCGAAAGCCGCCGAAATGGCATTGGGGACAAGATCGCCGCATGTGCGGCGAGGAGAGAGAAGGCCCGCCGGTCACGCGGGGCGGCACCCCGGGGCTGGGGAGCGCCGCCCGGTGCCGGTTCAGGGGGTGGTCCGGGTGCGGTGCTGCCGGCCGCAGTGGTGGCAGCGGTAGGTGGTGTAGACGACGAGGACCTGTCCGGTGCAGTCGAAGGTCGGCAGGACCGACAGTTCGGTGTGCGGGGTGGTCCGCCCGCAGTGCGGGCACGTCAGCAGCTGCACGGTATCGGCTCCTTTCGGGATCAGGGAGGCCGCCGTGGTCACGACGGTGAGGACCACGAGCGGGTCGGCTCCCAGCGCGGTCGGGGCGAGGCCGGCTGCCAGGACGACGAGCAGCCAGGCCGGGGAGGGCCTCCTGGGGGCCTCGGGAGGCCGTGTGGGGAGTGCGGACACGGGAGTTGCTCCTGGAGGGTTCGTGCGGGGCCGCCGCCTCCGCTTCCGGTGAGCCGGCGGAGGCGGCGGCCCCGCGTGGTGGCGTTCGGCGCAGGGGGCCGCGGCGGTGCCGCGGTTCGTGGAGCGCTTCTTCGACGGCGGGACCGTGCTACATTCCGGCCTCCTTTCGTGCCGGGGTGCTTCGATGATGAACGGCAGCGATGTGGAATGTCCGTTTTTGCGGCACCGGGCGGTGAAGAGAGGAGGCAGCGGAGGAAAAGGACGGAACGGGGTGACAGAGGCAGGAAAAAGGAGACAATGGAAGACCCCGCCGTCCGCCGCTCCGTGTTCTGCGAGGTTCGCGTGCCCACACCTCCCGGACCGTTTCCCCAACCGCAGTTGGACTTCGCCAAACGGCTGCGGGAGTTGCGTCTGCGGGCGGGGCAGCCGACCGAGGAGAGCCTGGCCAGGCAGATGGGGTGCGGGCGCACCACGGTCTCCGACATCCTCAACGGGCGCCGGTTCCCGAACTGGGAGCTGCTGTCGAACCTGGTCCGGGCCTGCGGGAGCTCCCCCGGGCAGTGGAAGGGCCTGTGGGAGGAGACCCACCTGCTCCTCGACGAGATCCGCCGCACCCGGCGCGCCGTCTCCGCGCCGTCGGGCGGGGCCCTCCTGCCCGTGGTCTGGTACCGCAGCAACCCGGAGTTCTACCGGGCGGTGGCCCGGGAGGTCCGCGGCGCCCGTTCCGAGATCCGGGTGACCTACATCCGCCGCCACCCGCCCACCCACTACATCTCGGCGGCCTCCGCGGAGTACTTCGCCGCCATCCTGGACTGGGCGCGCGCCGCCGTGGACGAGGACAGCGAGAGGACCGTGCGGCGCATCATCGGGGTCCCGGAGATCGCCGGGACCCCCGACCCCGTCATGCTCGACTGGGTCCGCGACCACCACGCGGAGACCGCCGGTCTGCTCAACTACGAGGTGACCATCCTGCGCTGGCCGACCGGGGCCGACGGGCAGAACATGGCCCTGATCGACGACAGCACCGCGTTCCTGGCGTTCTCCGGGGGCTCGCGGCAGAAGCTGAACGGCTTCAGCGTCAAGGACCCGACCTTCCTGAGCTACTACGCCGCGTACTTCGACCAGCTCTGGCACGGTCTCGTCCCGATCCAGACCTACCTCGACCAGGTCGGGGGGTGAGGGGCTCGGGGGCGGCACGCTCCGCCCCCGAGCCCCTCACCCCCCGACCCGGTCCGCCGTCGTTGTGCGGCGGACCGGCGCGGGGCGGGCGCGGCCGCGGTCGGCCGTGTCGGGCGGCCCGGGGCTCCCGCCCCGCCGGGGCTAGCGCAGGTCGAAGACGAGGCGCGCGGTGACCTCTCCGGAGAGGACCTGCTCGAAGCAGGCGTTGACCTCGTCCAGGCGGCGGGTCTCGCGGATCACGCGGGTGGCGCCGCGCTGGTGGATGCGGAAGACCTCGGCGAGGTCCTCCCGGGTGCCCACGATCGAGCCGATGACCTTCTTGCCGCCCAGCACGTGGTCGAACACCGGGATCTCCAGCCGCCCGTCCTCGGGCAGCGCCACCAGGACCAGGGAGCCGCCGCGGCGCAGCGAGTCGTAGGCGGCGCGCACGGCGGTGTTGTTGACGGCCAGGGCGATGGCGGCGTCGACCCCGCCCAGGTGCCGGGCCACGGCGGCGACGTCGCTGGTGCGGGCGTCGATGACGTGGTCGGCGCCCAGTTCCTCGGCGAGGGCGAGTTTGGCGTCGGTGACGTCCACGGCGATCGTCTCGGCGCCGAAGACGCGGGCGTACTGCAGGGCCAGGTGGCCGAGACCGCCGATGCCGGAGACCAGGACCCGGGTGCCGGGGCGGGCGCCGGAGACCTTGACGGCCTTGTAGGTGGTCACGCCGGCGCAGGCGAGCGGGGCGGCGTCCAGCGGGTCGACGCCGTCGGGGACCCGCACCACGTACTCGCCGTGGGCGAGGGCGTATTCGGCGTAGGCGCCGTCCACGGAGTAGCCGCTGTTCTGCTGGGCCTCGCAGAGGGTCTCCCAGCCGCTGACGCAGTGGTCGCAGCGGCCGCAGGCCTGGGCCAGCCAGGCGATGGCGACCCGGTCGCCGATCCTGAGGTGGTCGACCAGGTCGCCCTTGGCCGCCACGAGGCCGATGCCCTCGTGGCCGGGGACGAACGGCAGGGACGGTTTGACGGGCCAGTCGCCCCGGGCGGCGTGGATGTCGGTGTGGCACAGGCCGGAGGTCTCGATGCGGACCAGGACCTGTTCGGGGCCGACGGCGGGGACGTCGCGTTCCTCGACGCGCAGCGGCTCGGTGAAGCTGGTGACCACGGCGGCTTTCACGATGGTGCTCCTCGTTCCTACCGGAGGGCGGAGTGGGGGGGCGGGCCGTGGCCGGGAAACGGGGAAGGGGGTTTCCCGAGGGCCCGCCGCGCCCGGAAAGTGACGGGCATCACGCTAGGTCCGGCAGGGTTGCACCGAGGTTGCCCCGGGAGCCGCGGCGGCTCCCCCGCGTCGCGGGAGTGTCGGCGCACCGGTCGGCGGGGGAGCGGTGGGCCCCCGGACGGGGGGACGTCCGGGGACGCGGGGGATGGAGGAGGAAGGCTTTCGGGGTCAGTGCGTGGGGAGGGTGCCGACCGCGCTGCGGCCGCCGTCGACGGTGTAGATGCCCCCGGTGATCCAGTCGGCCTCGTCGCTGGCGAGGAAGAGGGCGAGGGAGGCGATGTCCTCGACCGTGCCGAGGCGGCCGAGCGGGTAGTGGCGTGCGGCGGCGGCGTTGGCCTCCGCCACGGTGGCCGCGGTCAGGCCGCGCTTCTGCCGGGAGCGCTCCACCAGCGGGGTGTAGACCCCGCCCGGGCAGATCGCGTTGACGCGGATGTTGTCGGGGGCGTAGGCGGCGGCCATCTGCCGGGTGATGGAGACGACGCCGCCCTTGGCGGCGGCGTAGGGGAAGATGCCGGGGATGCCGATGAGGCCGCCGACGCTGGCCTGGTTGATGATGACGCCGCTGCGGCGCTCCACCATGTGCGGCAGCGCGTACCGGGAGGTCAGCCAGACGCCCTTGAGGTTGACGGCGATGACCCGGTCCCACTCCTCCTCGGTGGTGTCGGCGGCGTCGCCGGAGCCGGGGATGCCCGCGTTGGCGAAGACGACGTCGATCCGGTCGAAGCGGGCGAGGGTCTCCTCGGTCATCCGTTCGGCGTCGGCGGCGGCGGAGACGTCGGCGGCCAGGGCGATGGCGGTGCCGCCGGCCTCGCTGATCTGCTCGGCGACCCGGCGGGCCGCGTCCGCGTCGAGGTCGACGCAGGCGACCCGGGCGCCCTCCGCGGCGAAACGCAGGGCGCTGGCGCGGCCGAAGCCCGATCCGGCTCCGGTGATCAGCGCGACCTTGTCCGTCAAGCGGCCCTGTGCGGCCATGGGTCCTCCCGAGACGCCGACAACATACCCAAATCAAGTGTTTTGATTATCACTAAATCGGGGTGCTGTCCATGCTCGGTGCGGTGTCGGCGGCCCGCTGCTCGGCGGTGTGGGCGCGCAGTGCGGCGAGCAGGAAGTCGACCAGGCGCCGGGCGTAGCGGCGGCGGGCCGCGGCGTCGGAGCGGACGTGGTCGGGAGCGGCGGTCGAGTAGTTGACCACCGCGCCGTGCAGGGCGTCGAGCAGCACCGACACGGGTGTGTGCGGGCTCAGTTCGCCGCGGGCCAGCGCCCGTTTGACGATCGCCCGGCTCGTGCGGATCTGCGACTCGCGCACCCGGCTCCAGCGTTCGGTGATGTCGGGGATGATGCGCGACTCCACCGCCATGCGCCGCGCGGCCATCCCGTCGGGGCCGCAGAACAGGTCCATCAGCAGGTCGGCGAACTCCACCAGGTCGGTGCGGACGTCGCCGTTGTCGATCTCGGCGATGGGGGCGAACCTGCTGGCCACCGCCTCGGTGAGCAGGTCCGCCTTGCTGGTCCAGCGCAGGTACAGCGAGGCCTTGCCGACTCCGGCGGTCCGCGCCACGGCCTCCATGCTGAATCCCGACCAGCCGGACAGGCCGAAGACCTGCAGGGCGGCGGCGATGATGCGCCGGTCCACCTCCGGGTCGCGGGGGCGACCTCCTCGGTCCCTGGGTGAGGACATGTTCATGGGCTCCAGACTCGTACATCTCGCGGGGGTTGACTTACTGAACAGCTACCGTTCATTATCAGGTTTGTATACGGCAATCGTTCAGTAAAGAGGGGCACGTGTCTACCGGAATCCGCGCTGAGGCCGAGGACTTCGGCCGCACCGTCGCCGCCGTCCTCGACGACCGGTGGGGCGACGCCACCGCCGCGCCCCACGGCGACCTCGCCGGACTGTGGCGGACCGCGGCCGAGCAGGGATGGTTCGAACTCGCCTCCGAACGGGCCCTGGACTTCCTCGTCGCCGCGGTCCGCGAACTCGGCGCGCGGGCCTGCCCGCTGCCGCTCGTCGACGCCTACGTCGCCGGACTGCTGCTCGACGCCGACCGCGGCGCACAGGTCGCCTCCGGACAGCTGCGCCCGATCGTGGCCGTCGTCGACGACCCCGACACCGACACGGCCGACCACTGCGAGGCCGCCCCGCAGGCCACCCACCTCCTGCTGGTCCACCCGGCCGGCGGGCGGGTGCGGCTGGCGCCGATCAGCCGGACCGAGCCCACCCCCGGACTGGCGGTGCCCGCCTGGTCGCGGGTGCGTGCCGGCGCGACGGAGACCGAGGTGGCGGCCGATCCCGCGGCGGTCACCGACGCCCTGGCGGTGTGGACCCTGGGACTGGCGGTGCGGGCGCTCGCGGCGGCCGAGCGCGGCCACGAGCTGGCCGTCGCCCACGCCACCACGCGGGAGCAGTTCGGCCGCGTCATCGGCGGCTTCGGCGCGGTGCAGCAGCGGGTCGCCGCCTGCCACATCGAGACGGCCGCGGCCAACGCGCTCGTCGGAGACGCGGTCGGCCACGGCCTGGCGGGAAGCGGGGAGTGGCCGCTGGCCGCGGCGCTGGCCGTGCGCCACATCGGCGACACGGCCACGTCCGTCATGTTCGGGGCGCAGCACACCCTGGGCGCGATCGGGTTCTTCGAGGAGCACGAGGCCGCCTGGCTGTTCCGCCGGGTGCACGCCGACGTGGTCCGGCTGCACGCCCACGCCCGCCACGCCGTGCGGATCAGCCGCGCCCTGGTGGAGCAGGGCCGGTCGCTGCCGTCCTTCCACCTCGGCGAGGCCGCCGAGCGGTTCCGCGCCGAGGTGCGCGCCCTGCTCGCCGAGCACCGCCTCGTCGACGAGCACGGCCGGGAGGGGCACGACCAGGAGGGGCTGCGCGCGGCGATGGCCGAACACGGACTGTTCAGCCTCGGCTGGCCGCAGGAGGCGGGCGGCCGGCAGGCCGGAGTCGCCGAGCAGGCCGTCCTCAACGAGGAGATGAAGTACGCGCGCGGCCCGGTCGACCGCGCGATGAGCGCCACCATGCTGCTGGGGCACTCGATCCTGCGGCACGGCACCCCCGAGCAGCAGGCGGAGTTCCTGCCGCTGATCCGGCGCGGCCAGCTGCGCTTCTGCCTGGGCTACAGCGAACCGGAGGCGGGCTCGGACCTGGCGTCCCTGCGCACCCGGGCAGTGCGCGACGGCGACCACTGGGTCATCAACGGCCAGAAGTCCTGGACCACCAGGGCGCACACCGCCAGCCACGTGTGGCTGGCGGTGCGCACCGACCCCGACGCGGTGCCGCGCCACGCGGGCATCACGATCTTCCTGGTGCCGATGGACACCCCCGGCATCACCGTCCAGCAGCACACCGCGCTGTCCGGCGAGGTCTCCTGCACCGTCTTCTACGACGACGTGCGGGTGCCCGACAGCATGCGGGTCGGCGAGGTCAACGGCGGCTGGCGGGTGATCACCGACGCCCTGGCCGCCGAGCGCGTCGTCATGGGCGGGGTCGCCGCCACGCTGCTGCGCCAGCTCGACGACCTGCTGGAGCACCTGCGCACCGACCCCGAGCGGCTGCTCGGCGCGGACGGCTCCGCCAAACGCGACCGGCTGGAGTCGCTGGCCGCCCGGCTGCAGGCCGCCCGCGCCCTGGTGCTGGAGGCCACCCGGGCCATGGCCGGGGGCGGGGCCTCGGACCTGGCCGCCCCGATGGCGGGGGTGCTCGGCGGGGAACTCGCCGAGGACTTCGGCCAGGGCGTGCTGGAACTGCTGGGACCGGAAGCCGCGCTGGGCGCGCAGGTGCCCGGCGTGCCCGGGGGCGGGGGGTTCGAACGGGCGCTGCGCACCTCGCCGATGTTCGTCATCGGCGGCGGCACCAACGACATCCAGCGCGCCATCATCGCGCGCGGCCTGGGACTGCCCCGCGAGGAGCGCGCGGCACGGAAGAAGGAGCGGTAGATGCGGACCGCGCTGACCGAGCTGCTCGGCGTCGACCTTCCCCTGGTCGGGTTCAGCCGCTCCCCGGCCGTGGTCGCCGAGGTGTCGAAGGCGGGCGGCTTCGGGGTGCTGGCGGCCACCGCCTACCGCCCCGAGGAGCTCGACGCCCAGCTCACCTGGATCGAGGAGCAGGTGCGGGGGCGCCCCTACGGGGTGGACCTGCTGGTCCCCGCCGCGACGTCGGACCGGGACCCCGAGGCCCTGGC
Source organism: Thermobifida alba (assembly GCF_023208015.1). Lineage (NCBI taxonomy): Bacteria > Bacillati > Actinomycetota > Actinomycetes > Streptosporangiales > Nocardiopsidaceae > Thermobifida > Thermobifida alba. The sequence continues at coordinate 1,070,318 of NZ_CP051627.1, forward strand.
GGCGGAGCTGCGCGCGCAGATCCCCGCCGAGCACATCGAGTTCGTCCGGGGCCTGCTGGAGAAGTACGGGGTGGACCCCGGCGACCTGTCCCGGGGGTTCGGCGCGGCCGACGGCCAGGTGGCGGGCATCGCCCCGACGGGGGTGGAGGCGCTGCTGGACGTCGCCTTCTCCCACGACATCTCCCTGGTGGCCAACGCGCTCGGTCCGCCGCCGCCGTCACTGGTGGAGCGCGCCCGCAGGGCGGGCGTGGTGTCGGCCGCGCTGGTCGGCAACGCCCGGCACGCCGTCCGGCAGCTGGAGGCCGGGGTGGACCTGCTGGTCGCCCAGGGAACGGAGGCGGGAGGGCACACCGGGGCCGTCGCCACCATGGTGCTGACCCCCGAGGTCGTGCGGATCGCCGGGGACACCCCGGTGCTGGCGGCGGGCGGGATCGCCTCGGGGCGGCAGATGGCCGCCGCGCTGGCGCTGGGCGCCGCGGGCGTGTGGTGCGGGTCGGTGTGGCTCAACAGCGTCGAGGACATCACCCCCGAGCACGTCAAACGGAAGTTCCAGGCCGCGGCCAGCACCGACACGGTGCGGTCGCGCACCCGCACCGGCAAGCCCGCCCGCCAGCTGCGCAGCGCCTGGCACGACGAGTGGGAGCGTCCCGGAGCCCCGGAGCCGCTGGGCATGCCGCTGCAGATGATGCTGGCCAAGGACGCCTGGCAGCGCATCGACGCGGCGGCGCGGGCGGGCTCGCCGGGCGCCCGAGCCCTGGAGTCGTTCTTCGTCGGGCAGGTCGTGGGCTCCTTCGCGGAGCTGCGGCCCACCGCCGAGATCGTCGCCGGGATGGCCGCCGAGTGCGCCGAGTGCATCAGCGGACTCCAGCGGATGCTGTGAGCGTCGTGCAGACCTTCGTGGAGAGAAAGGGAGAAGGCTGTCCGGGGCCGCGCCGCGCGGCCCCGGACAGCCGGGGCTCAGGCGGGCCAGCCCGCGTCCAGGTCGGTGCCGACGTGCATGGTGATGGTCTTCTCGGCGATGAGCGCCTCGTCGCCGGTGACGCGGATGCGGTCGAGGTAGGTGCCCCAGCCGATGGCCGAACGGTCGGCGCCGCGGCCGGTGAAGAGGAAGTAGGAGGAGACCTCCACCAGGCCCGGCGCCAGCCAGGTGGTCTTGGGGGAGGTGATGAAGTGCCGCTTCTCCGCGGGGTCGAGCTGCAGGAGCCGGCGGTAGAACTCCGCGATCCCGCGCCGCCCCACGGCGTCGCCGCGCCGGGTGCGCAGCACGCCGTCCTCGGTGAACAGGGCGGCCACCGCCTCGGGGGTGGGGTCGTCCAGGGTCTCGGCGTAGCGGTGCAGGTGGTTGCGGGCGGTCTCCATCTCTTCGAGCCGCCGCACACGGTTCAGCAGGTCCTCCACGGCGTGCGGGTCGGTGGCGGTCATGGCCGGTCTCCTCGTCCTCGGCGGGGCAGGGCCGCGGAACTTCCTTGACCCCACCCGGCAAATGTGATTATTATCATTCTCATAATTATCATCATTAAATGAACGTGGGGAGTCGCCCCGAGCGACGGAGAGAGGGGAGGGCGCCGTGTCCCTGACGGAACGTCCCGAACTGTTCATCGGCGGGCGCTGGACCGCCGGCAGCCAGACCCGGCAGATCGAGGTCCGCAACCCGGCCACCGGAGCCCGCGTCGGAAGCGCCGCCCTGGCCTCGACCGCGGACATCGACGCCGCGGTCGAGGCCGCCCGCGCCTCCTTCGACTCCGGGGTGTGGGCCGACGCCCCGCCCGAGGAGCGCTCCGCCGTCCTGCACCGGGCCGCCGACCTGCTGGAGGCCCGCGCCCCCGAGCTCGCCCGGCTCATCACCTCCGAACTCGGCTGCCCCATCTGGTTCAGCGAGCGCGCCCACGTCCCCAACCCCCTCCGCAACCTGCGCTACTACGCCGACCTGGCCAAGGACTTCGACTACGACGAGCGCCGCGGCGACGGGAGCAACACCAGCCTCGTCACCCAGGTCCCCGTCGGCGTCGTCGCCGCCGTCACCCCCTGGAACGGGCCGCTGAGCACCCCCACCCTCAAGGTCGCCCCCGCGCTCGCCGCGGGCTGCTCGGTCATCCTCAAGCCGCCGCCCGAGACGCCGCTGTCGGCCTACAACCTCGCCGACGCCCTGAGTGAGGCGGGCCTGCCCGAGGGCGTGCTCAACATCGTCCCCGCCGACCGGGAGGAGGGCGCCCACCTCGTCAACCACCCCGGAGTCGACAAGGTCGCCTTCACCGGCAGCTCCGCCGCGGGCAAGAAGATCATGGCCGCCTGCGCCGCCCGCGTCGCCCGCGTCACCCTGGAACTGGGCGGCAAGTCCGCCGCGATCATCCTCGACGACGCCGACGTCGACAAGGTCGTCCCCGCCCTGCTGCCGATGGCGTTCATGGTCAACGGCCAGGCCTGCATCGCCCAGACCCGGCTGCTGGTGCCCCGCTCCCGCAGGGACGAGTTCATCGACGCGTTCGCCCAGGCCATCGCCGCCCAGCGGATCGGCGACCCGCTCGACCCCGCCACGATGATCGGCCCCATGGTCAGCCGGCGCCAGCAGGAGCGCGTCGAGGGCTACATCGCCACCGGCCGCACCGAGGGAGCCCGCGTCGTCGTCGGCGGCGAGCGCCCCCACCTGCCCCCGGAACTGGCCGGAGGCCACTTCGTCGCCCCCACCCTGCTCGCCGACGTCCACAACTCGATGCGCGTGGCCCAGGAGGAGATCTTCGGCCCCGTGCTCGCCGTCATCGACTACGACGGCGACGACGAGGCCGTCGCCATCGCCAACGACTCCGTCTACGGCCTGTCCGGCTCGGTGTGGAGCAACGACGAGGAACGCGCCCTGGCCGTCGCCCGCCGCATGCGCACCGGCATGGTCAGCCTCAACGGCCGCCCCCAGGCCTTCGGCTCCCCCTTCGGCGGGTTCAAGGAGTCCGGCATCGGCCGCGAGATGGGCCCCGAGGGCTTCCGGGCCTACCTGGAGACCATGTCCATCGCCGTCGGCTCCTGAAGGACGCGAAGGGCACGACAGGGAACGAGGAGACGATGACCCAACGCCTGACCGGGCGCGTCGCGGCCGTCACCGGCGGCGCCAGCGGAATCGGCGAGGCCACCGCGCGGCGCTTCCACGCCGAGGGGGCCAGCGTCGTGATCGCCGACATCCAGGACGACGCCGGCCGCGCCCTGGCCGCGGAGCTGGGCGAGCGCGCACTGTTCGTGCGCACCGACGTCAGCCGCGAGGAGGACGTCGCCGCGCTCGTCGACACCGCGGTCGACCGCTTCGGCCAACTCGACGTGATGTTCAACAACGCCGGGATCATGGGCGCGCTCGGCCCCATCGACGCCACCCGGATGAGCGACGCCGACCTCACCATCGCGGTGAACCTGCGCGGCGTCATCTGCGGGATGAAGCACGCCGCCCGGGTCATGAAGCCCCGGCGCAGCGGCGTCATCCTGTCCACCTCCAGCCCCGCGGGCGTGCTGGGCGGCATCGGACCGCACATCTACAGCGCCGTCAAGGCCGCGGTCATCGGCCTGTCCAACTCGGTCGCGGCCGAACTGCGCCAGCACGGCATCCGCGTCAACACGATCATCCCCGGGGCCGTGGTCTCCCCCATGACCGCGGGGGTCGTCGCCGACGACGCGACCGACCTCGCCGGAGCCGAGGAGGCGCTGGGCCGCACCGCCCTCATGGGGCGCCCCATCCAGCCCGCCGACGTCGCGGCCGGAGCCCTCTACCTGGCCAGTGACGACGCCGCCTTCGTCACCGGCGTCGTGCTGCCGGTGGACGCCGGACTGACCGGGGCGAGCCGGCCCTCCCCCTACACCTCGGGCCGCTACGCCACCCCCGTCGCCCTGCTGGAGGCCGGGCGGCGCATCGGAACGGAGAGCTGAGGAACGCCATGGTGACCCCCCAGCGGCTGCGGGAGTTCTTCCGGCCGCGCTCCTTCGCCCTCGTCGGCGCCAGCGACAAGTCGACCTTCTCGGCGCTGCTGTACCGCAACCTCGTGGCGGCCGGCCACGAGGAGGCGACCTACCTGGTCAACCGCAGGGCCGAGCGGGTGCACGGCCGCCGCGCCCACGCCAGCTGCCAGGACATCGGCCGCCCCGTCGACCTGGTCTTCGTCATGGTGCCCGCGGCCGCGGTGGGGGAGGCCCTGCGCGACGCCGCCGCGGCCGGGGCGCGCGGCGCACTGGTGCTCAGCTCCGGCTTCGCCGAGGCGGGCGAGGAGGGGCGGCGCCGCCAGCAGCAGCTGGTCGACCTGGCCGCCGAACTCGACCTGCTGCTGCTCGGCCCCAACGTCCTCGGCTTCACCAACGTCGCCGCGGGCGTGCCCGCGATGGTGCTCGCCGACCCGCCGACCGTCCCCGGCCACGTCGCCCTCATCTCGCAGAGCGGCGCCAGCTGCGGCGCGATGAAGGACTTCGCGGCGCTGTCCGGGGTGGGCCTGTCCCACGTGATCACCGTCGGCAACGAGGCGATGATCACCGTCGGACACCTGGTCGACTACCTCGTCGACGATGAGCAGACCCGCGCCATCGCGGTGTTCATGGAGGGAGTCCGCCAGCCCGAGGTGTTCGCCGCCGCGGCCCGCCGCGCCGCCGCGGCGGGCAAGGCCGTCGTCGTGCTCAAGGCGGGGCGCAGCGAACTGGCCGCCCGCGCGGCCGCCTCGCACACCGGCGCCCTCGTCGGCGACGACCGCGTCATCGACGCGGTGTTCGCCCGCCACGGGGTCATCAGGGTCGACACCATCGAGTCGATGCTGGTCACCGCCGGGGTGGCGGCGCACACCGGCCCGCTGGCCCGCCCGGGGGTGGGCGTGGTCTCCATCTCCGGCGGCGCCTGCGACATCCTCGCCGACCTCGCCCAGGACGCCGGGGCCGCACTGCCGGAGCTGTCGCCGGCCACCACCGAGCGGATCCGGGCGGTCATGCCCTCCTACGGGCACGTGCAGAACCCGCTCGACATCACCGGGGCGGCCATCCTCGACCCCTCCCTGTGGGAGGAGACGGTCGCCGCGGTGGGACAGGACCCCGGTGTCGGCGTGGTGGTCGCGGTCAACAGCCTGCCCTGGCGCGAGGACGGCGAGCCCTTCTACGGCCAGAAGTACGTCGACGCCATCGGCGCGGGCGCAGCGCGCTCCACCGCCCCGGTCCTCTACCTCACCCAGGTGACCCAGCCGATCGGCGCACAGGCCCGCGCCGTCCTCGACCAGGGGGGACTGACCCACGTCGTGCCCGGCCTGCACCTGGGCATCGACGCCCTGGCCCGGGTGGCGCGCTGGTCGCTGGAACGCGAACGGATCGCCGGGGAGGAGCAGCGCGGCCGGGTGCGCCTCCGCGACGTCGACCCCGTCCCGCTCTCCGAGGTCCAGGCGCGCGCCCTGCTGGAGGACGCGGGCATCCCCGTGGTCCCCGCACAGCACGTCCGCTCCGCGGCGGAGGCGCGGGCCGCGGCCGGCCGCTTCGGCGGCCCGGTGGCCATGAAGATCGTCTCCGCCGACCTTCCGCACAAGAGCGACGTGGGCGGTGTGCGGCTGGGCGTGGACGCCGCGGCGGCAGCCGAGGCCTACGAGGAGATCGTCGCGGCGTGCGCGGCCAAGGCCCCCGAGGCCCGCCTGGACGGGGTCCTGGTCTCCCCGATGCGTCCGGACGGCCTGGAACTGCTCGTCGGGGTGACCCGCGACCCCGACTGGGGGCTGATGCTGGCCGTCGGCCTGGGGGGCGTCCTCGTGGAGGTCCTCGACGACGTCGCGCTCACCCCGCTGCCGGTCTCCCCCGGCCGCGCCCGGTCGATGCTGCAGAGCCTGCGCGGCGCGGCGCTGCTGCGCGGGGTGCGGGGCCGCCCGGGCGCCGACGTCGACGCACTGGCCGAGACGGTCAGCGCCGTGGGGCGGCTCGCCGAGGAGCTCGGCCCCCGACTGGAGTCTTTGGAGATCAACCCGCTGCGTGTCGCGGGGGAGCGCATCGAGGCCCTCGACGCGCTCGTCACCTGGTGCGACACCGCCCCGCACACGTCTGGAAAGGACACCGCCGGATGCTGACCGACAAGAGGGTCCTGGTCACCGGAGCAGGCCACGGCATGGGGCGGGCGATCGCCCTGGAGGCGGCCCGGCAGGGCGCGGCCTGCGTCACCGTCGCCGACATCGACGCCGCCGCGGCCGCCGAGACCGCGGCGGCCGTCGCGGAGCACGGGGCCCGCTCCCACGCGGCCGTGGTCGACCTGTCCGACGCCGCGCAGGTGCGGCGGATGGTGGAGGAGGCCGTGGCGGCCGGAGGGGGACTGGACACCCTCGTCAACAACGCCGGGGTGCTGGACTCGGCGTTCACCGACACGCCCACGCTGGAGGAGCTGCCGGAGGAGGCCTGGGACCGGGTCTACGCCGTCAACGTCAAGGCGGTCTGGCTGGCCACCAAGTTCGCGGCGCCCCACCTGCGGGCCTCCGAGCGCGGCCCGTCGGTGGTGAACGCGGCCTCGGTCGCGGGCATGACCGGCTACGCCACCCCCGCCTACGCGTCGAGCAAGGGCGCGGTCATCCAGCTCACCCGCTCCACCGCCATCGCGCTCTCCCCCGAGGTGCGCTGCAACGCCTACTGCCCCGGGTCCATCGAGACGCCGATGAGCCGGGCGCACCTGGAGGCGGCGCCGGACCGCGAGGAGCGGCTGCGCTCGATGACGGGGGCGCACCTGATCCCCCGGTTCGGCAGGGCCGAGGAGGTCGCCAAGGTGGTGTGTTTCCTGGCCTCCGACGACGCCTCGTTCGTCACCGGCGGGATCTTCCCCGTCGACGGGGGCACGACCGCCTGGCGCGGTCTGCGGAGCTGAGCGGGCGCAGGCCGCCGGGGCCGGGAAGGTCCCGTGCCGTTCACGCACGGGAGGCTTCCCCAGCCTGCCGTGACCAGGGGCAACCACTCACGGTAGCGGCGGTGGTGCGGACGGGACCGGGGTCAAATCGATGCTCATGAACCCTTGACCGGTGGACAGATAAGGCTAATGATGATCAGGGCCAAGTGGCGTAGATCACTGATCCGCCGATCCCGCTGAGCGGTCGGCGACGTGGAGCCGTTGCTCCGACCCCCCATCCAACAACGGAGTTCATTCATGGTCACACGACGTGGAAGCAAGGACGCCGCTCCCAGAGCGTCCTGGGTCGCGCTCGGCGTGGTGGGCGCACTGGCCCTCACCGGCTGCGCCGAGACCGGAACCGGCGCCGGCGGCGGCTCCGGCCAGGGCGTCGAGTACGGGGCCAGCATGGAGGAGTACCACGCGGCCTTCGCCGACGTGGAGCCCATCACGCTGACCACGCAGAGCCCCGCCCCCAAGGGCTCGATCACCGGAGCCAACGTGGAGGCCTACTTCGAGGCCCTCACCGAGTGGTCCGACGGCAAACTGCAGTTCGACATCGCCTACTCCAACGCGATCGTGGAGCCCGCCGAGGCCGACGACGCACTCATCGACGGCCGCCTCGACATCGCCCAGGTCCTGCCGATCTACGAGCCGTCGGAGTACCCGGCCAACGCCGCCCTCATCGAGGCCAGCTTCCTCTCCGACCACAGCGTCGTCGTCGGCGCGCTGCAGTCCAACGCCTGGCCGCTGGAGACCGCCTTCGACACCCCCGAGATCCTGCAGGAGTACGAGGACAAGGGCATCAAGCTGATGATGCCGTCCTACAACTCCGGCTCCAACGCGCTGTTCTGCAGCAAGGAGCGCCGCAGCCTCGACGACCTCAAGGGCATGCAGGCCGCGGCCGGCGGCCAGGCCCAGAGCAAGGAGATCGAGGCGCTGGGCGGCTCCGCCGCGTCCGTCGCCTACCCCGAGCTGTACGAGAGCCTGCAGCGCGGCGTCGTCGACTGCAGCGTCTCCAGCCTCACCGTGGGCGTGCTCGGCGGGTTCATCGAGGCCGCCCCGCACGTCGTGGTCGACCCCGACGCGGGCTTCGCGCTGGCCCCCGGCGGCATGGCGGTCAGCCAGGCCACCTGGGACTCGCTGCCGCTGGTGGCCCGGCAGCTGATGTGGGACCGCCTGGACGTCTTCCTGACCAGCAACATCGCCGACAAGATCTGGCCGAACATCGTCGAGGCCTCCACGCAGGTCGCCGAGGCCGGCGGCTCGATCGAGGTCTTCGAGGACGACGCCCGCAAGGCCCTCAACAAGGCCAACGCCGAACTCCTGGAGGACCTGCGCGGTACCCCGGCGATCGCCGACGGGGACGCGTTCGTCGACCGGATGGAAGAGTCGGCCGCCAAGTGGCTGCAGATCGTCGAGGAGGACCTCGGCTACACCAACGAGACCGACTACAACGGCTTCGCCGACTGGTACACCGCCGACGCGGTCGACCTGGAGCCCTACGTCACCCGGGTGTACGAGGAGATCCTCCTGGAGCACCGCCCCTCCTGACCCCGCACCCCCGCATCCGCGTCCGGGGCGGGCGACCCCGCCCCGGACCCCCTCCCCTCCCGTTCTCTCTCTTCCGACCCCAGCCCCGCGGAGAAGCCATGACCGCACCACCGGCTCCGAAAGGCCGCCGCGTCATCGAACTGCTCATCGAGGTGCCGGCCGTCACCGTGACGTTCGTGATGATGCTCCACATCACGGCCAACGCCCTGCTGCGCTCCTTCGCCAACAGCCCGCTGCCCAACACGTTGGAGTACGTGCAGTACTGGTACATGCCGATCGTCGCGTTTCTCGGCTTCGTCGCCGCGCAGCTGCGCGGCCAGCACATCGCCGCGGACCTGGTCTTCCGGATGCTGCCCCGGTCGACCAAGCCCTACGTCACCGCGGTCGGCTGCGCGGCGAGCGCGCTGATGGCCGCGGGATTCGCCTGGTACGGCTGGGGCGAGGCCGTGCACGCCTGGGAGATCACGATGACCGCGGGCGTCAGCGACGTGATCTCCTGGCCCACCTACTTCCTGGTTCCCCTCGCCTTCGCCAGCCTGACCGTGCAGTTCGCGTGGGCCACGGTCCAGGCCGTCCGCAACCCCGAGGCCGACGACGCCGACGAGTCGTCGGGCGCCGAGACCACCTCCGTGTAGTGGGAGGGAGAAGACCATGACGAGCGCAACCCAGACCGACCCGGCGCTGGACGACAACGGGCAACCGCGGGCCGGCAGGCAGAACGGGGCCGCCCCCGAGGGACGCCGACCGTGGATCGTGGCCGCGGTCACCCTGGTCGTCCTCGTCGGCTCCGCGATCTGCGTGATGCTTCCCCTGGTCCCCGAGGCGATCGGGATCATGGCCTGCGTCATGATGCTGGCCCTGCTCTTCCTGCGGGTCCCCGTCGCCGTGGCGATGATCATCCCCTCGCTGCTGGGCCTGTACGCCCTGCGGGGCATGCCGCTCATCGAGAGCACCCTGAGCAAACTGGCCTACAACGGCGTGTCCAACTGGACCCTCAGCGTGGTCCCGATGTTCGTCCTCATGGGCCTGCTGCTGTGGCGCTCGGGCCTGACCGACGGCATCTACCTGGCGGGCCGCAAGTGGCTCAACTGGCTGCCCGGCGGCCTGGCCGTGGGCACCAACGTCGCCGGCGCGGGACTGGCCGCGGTCAGCGGCTCCTCCGTCGGCACCGCCTACGCCCTGGCCCGCATGGGCATCCCCGAGATGCTCAAGGCCGGATACGACCGCCGCATGGCCATCGGCGCGGTGATCGTCGCGGGCCTGCCCGGACAGCTCATCCCGCCCAGCATCATGCTGGTCATCTACGCCGGCATCGCCGAGGTCCCCATCGGCCCCCAGCTGCTCGCCGGCATCGGCCCCGGCCTGCTCGTGGCCGTCATGTTCACCCTGATGATCATCGCCTTCGCCGTCGCCAAGCCGGAACTGGTGGGCAGGGCCAGAGGTGTCGCCGCCGAACGGGAGAAGATCTCCTGGGGCGAGCGCCTGATGAGTCTGGTGCGGATCTGGCCCGTGCCGGTGCTGATCCTCCTCATCATCATCGGCATGTTCTCCGGCGTGTTCACCGCCACCGAGGTGGGCGCCGCCGCCGCCCTGTTCTCCGTCGTCATCGCCCTCGTCTGGAAACGCCGGGACCGGCCGTTCGCCGCGATCGTCGAGTCGGCGGTCGCCACCGTCAGCAGCGTCGGCGCGATCTTCTTCATCCTCGTCGCCGCCGCGGCCCTGACCAGCCTGCTCACCCTCACCGGCATCAGCACCGGAATCGCCGACCTGATCGAGGGCCTGGGCCTGGGCCGCATCCAGTTCCTGCTGGTCATGGTGGTGGTCTACCTCATCCTCGGCATGTTCATGGAGCCCATGGCGATCATGGTCCTGACCATCCCGATCCTGATCCCCACCCTGCACTCGCTCGACATCTCCCTGATGTGGTTCGGCGTGTTCACCGTCTTCATGGGCGAGCTGGCGGTGGTCACCCCGCCCGTCGGCATCCTCTCCTTCATCATCCACGGAATGGTCAAGGACCCCGAGGTCAACATGGGGCACAAGATCACCCTCAAGGACGTGTTCGTCTCCGTCGGATGGTTCCTGCCCATGTCGATCGCGGTGGCCGTGATCCTCATCCTCGTCCCGGAGATCGCCACCTTCATCCCCGACCTCGCATCCGCACAGAAGTAGGAGGCACCAGCGATGGCCACGCCCGTCCGGAAGTGTCCGGTCAGCCACACCGACTTCAACACCAACACCGAGATCTACGGCCACTACGCCATGCTCGACGCCGAGCGGGAGGCCAGCCGCTTCCGGTTCAACGACACCACTGACCGCGGCTTCCTCATGCTGCAGCGCTACGACGACGTCGTCGAGGGCTTCCAGCACCACGAGACGTGGACCACCGAGGTCCGCAGCGCCATCAACCCCGAGCCGGGGGTGCCGCTGCTGCCGCAGGACCTCAACGGCGAGGCCCACGCCAAACTGCGCCGGGTACTCAACCCGTTCTTCTCCCCGGCCGCCGTGCGCCGCATGACGCCCATGGCCCACGAGCGCTGCGTGGAGCTGATCGAGGAACTCAAACCCAAGGGGGGCTGCGACTTCGTCGCCGAGTTCGCGATCCGCTACCCCACCGACCTGTTCCTCGCGCTGCTGGGCCTGCCGGTCAGCGACGGCGAGTTCTTCCTGCCCTGGTCGGAGACGGTCTTCGCGGGCTTCTTCGGGGAGGACCCGGTCAAGGTCGCCGCGGCCAAGAAGAACATCATGGAGTACTTCGACCAGGCCGTCCGGGAGCGCCGCGCCAATCCGCGCGACCCCAAGGAGGACATGGTCTCCCGCCTGGTCGAGGCCCGCATCGACGGCGAGCCGATCTCCCACGAGGACATCCTCACCATCTGCCTGACGCTGATGCTCGCCGGACTCGACACCACCCGCAGCGCGCTCGGCTACATCTACGCCCACCTGGCCCGCAACGACGCCGACCGGCAGGCCATCATCGACCACCCCGACCTGGCTCCCAAGGCGGTCGAGGAGTTCCTGCGGATGTACCCGCTGGTGTTCCAGGCGGGCCGGGAGGTCCAGGAGCCCACCGAGTTCCACGGCGTCGACCTGCGGCCCGGCGACGTGGTGTGGCTGGGCATCGCCCAGGCCAACCGCGACCCGCGCAAGTTCCCCGAACCCGACCGGTTCGTCCTGGACCGCAAGGGCGTCAACCAGCACATCGCCTTCGGCGCCGGCCCGCACCGCTGCCTGGGCATGCACCTGGCCCGCCTGGAACTGCAGATCGTGCTGCGCGAGTGGCACGAGCGCATCCCCCACTACCGCATCAAGGAGGGGACGCAGCTGGTCGAGCGCGGCGGACAGCTGACCCTGACCACGCTGCCCCTCGAATGGGAGGTCTGAGACACGTGCGTATCTCCATCGACGCCGCCAAGTGCATGGGCCACGGCCGCTGCTACGCGGTCGCCCCCGACCTGCTCTCCGACGACGAGCAGGGCTTCGTCGCCCAGAGCGGCCAGACCCTGGAGGTTCCCGAGAACCTGCGCGACCAGGCCCGCGAGGCCGTCGACGCCTGCCCCGAGTCGGCGATCTCCCTGCCGGAGACCACGACCGCCGATGCTTGAACACCTCCGCGTCCTCGACCTGACCGACGAGCGGGGACTGCTGTGCGGCCGGCTGCTCGCCGACCTGGGAGCGGACGTGGTCCAACTGGAACCCCTCACCGGCTCCGGTGCGCGGTCGGCCCCGCCGACCGCGCACGGCGGGACCGGTCCGTCGATGTTCTGGGAGACCTTCGCCGCCAACAAACGCGGCGTCGCCCTGGACCTCGACAGCGACGAGGGACTGGCCGCCGCACGTGAACTGGCCGGCCGCGCCGACATCGTGGTGACCTCGCTGCCCGCGGCCTGGCTGCGGGAGCGCGGCCTGGACCCCGACACGCTGCGCGCCGCCCACCCGCACCTGGTCTACACGGTGATCAGCGCGTTCGGCTGGTCCGGCCCCAAGGCCGACTACGCCGACTGCGACCTCGTCGTCTGGGCGGCGGGCGGCCCGCTGGACCCGCACCGCGACGAGGAGCGCCCGCCGCTGCGCATCAGCGTCCCCCAGGCGTTCCTGCACGCCTCCGCCGACGCCGCGGCGGGCGCCCTGATCGCGGTCCTGGGCCGCGCGGCGACCGGGCGGGGGCAGGTCGTCGACGTCTCCGCGCAGGCGAGCCTGGGCACCGCCACCCTCGCGCGGGTGCTCGCCCACGCGGTGGGCGACGCCCAGCCGGAGTGGCACCGCCAGCCCGTGGCCGGCAAGGACCAGAGCGGCAGCGGCGCGGCCACCCCCAACCGCCTCAAGAAGTGGCGGTGCGCCGACGGCATGGTGGAACTCCACCTGTCCATGGGACCGGCCTCCGGCGAGTTCACCAACCGCCTCTTCGCCTGGCTGCGCTCCGAGGGCGCGGTCAGCGACCGCATCGCCGCCTGGGACTGGAAGACGCTGCCCCAGCGCATCGCCGCGGGCGAGATCACCGACGCCGACCTGGACGAGGCGCGCGCCGCGGTCGGCGGCTTCCTCGCCACCCTCACCAAGGAGCAGGTGCTCCAGGCCGCCATGGAGCACCGGCTGCTGTGCATGGCGATCTACGACATGGGCGACATCGCCGCCAGCCCGCACCTGGCCGAACGCGACTACTGGGCGCAGGTCGACATCGACGGCGTCGCCGTCCGCATCCCCAGCGCGATCGCCCGCGTCGGCGGAGGCGCACAGCCCGGCGTGCGGCGCCGAGCCCCCCGCCTCGGCGAGCACACCGCCGAGGTCCTCGCCGACTGGCTGACCACGACGGAGGTGAACGGATGACCCGGCCGCTGGCCGACCTGAAGGTCCTGGACCTGTCCTGGGTGGTGGCCGGACCGCTGATCGGACGGGCCCTCGCCGACTTCGGGGCGCAAGTGGTGCGCGTGGAGTCCAGCCGCCGCGTGGAGACCGCCCGCCTCATGCAGCCCTTCCACCGGGGCGAGGCGGGCGTGGAGAACTCCGCGCTGTACGGCAACTGCAACGCCGGGAAACTCGGGATGACCGTCGACCTGAAGACCGAGGAGGGGCGCGGGATCGTCCGCGACCTCGCGCGCTGGGCCGACGTGGTCGTCGAGTCCTTCTCCCCCGGGCAGATGGCCAAGTGGGGGCTGGACTACGCCGAACTGGCCCGCGACAACCCCTCGCTCATCATGCTCAGCACGTCGATCGCGGGCCAGTCCGGGCCGTGGGCGGCACTCGCCGGCTACGGCAACGTCGGCGCGTCGCTGAGCGGGTTCCAGAACCTCGTCGGCTGGGAGGACCGGCAGCCGATGGGCCCGTTCGGCCCCTACACCGACTACGTCGGCCCGCGGCTGGCCCTGGTGACGCTGCTCGCCGCGGTCGAGCACCGCCGCCGCACCGGGCAGGGGCGCCATATCGACGTCGCGCAGGTGGAGGCCGGGATCTTCTTCCTGTCCCCGCAGGTGGCCCACCACGGCTTCGACGGCACCGTCGCCCGGCGCCGCGGCAACCGCGACGAGGTGTTCGCGCCGCACGGCGTCTACCCGTGCCTGGCCGAGGACGGCCGGGACCGCTTCGTCGCCCTGGCCGCACGCGACGACGCGGAGTGGGTCCGGCTGGCCGAGGCCATGGGCCGCGCCGACCTGGCCGAACGCGCCGACCTGCGCACCGCCGAACAGCGGCGCGCCCGCGCCGACCTGCTCGACGAGCAGATCGCGCGGTGGACCTCCGGCCGGCGCGCCGAGGACGTCGAACGGTGCCTGCAGGCGGTTGGCGTGCCCGCGCACCGCTCCGCCTCCAGCGCCGACTTCGTCGCCGACGAACAGCTCGCCCACCGCGGCCACGTCGTGCGGCTGCCGCACCCGCTGCACGGCGAGACGGTGGTGGAGGGGCCGCGCTACCTGCTTTCGGACACGCCCGGCGAGGTCACCCGAGCGGCGCCGACGCTGGGCCAGGACAACGAGTACGTGCTGCGCGACATCCTCGGCTACCCCGCCGAGCGGATCGCGCAGCTGGTGAAGGACGGAGTGCTGGTATGACCGGCAGTAGGCGGACCGAGGACTGGAAGGCCGAGTGGCAGCCCGTCATCGACGCGGTGGGCCGCGACTTCTCCTCGGGGCAGACCGTCTTCGGGGCCGACCCGGTCGAACGCGGAGCGATCCGCCGCTACCTGGAGCCGCTGGAGTTCGACTGTGCGCTGCACACCGACCCCGAGGCGGCCCGCGCCGCGGGCTTCGACGACGTCACCATGCCCTACACCGGGGTCCTCACCTGGACGATCCCGCCGATGTGGCGTCCCGGCGAGGTGCTGTTCGACAGCGACGAACGCGACGCCCAACCGGTGCGCACGCCCATCAACAACCAGGACATGCCCCTGGGCCCGAAGACCACCGGATTCTTCGGCACCGACATCGACATCGACTTCGTCCGCCCGGTCGTGGCGGGGGAGCGCATCGGCCGCCGCGGCAACCGGCTGCTGTCGTGCGTGCCCAAGGAGACCTCGGTCGGCCGCGGCGCCTTCCTGAAGTGGGAGAGCGACGTGGTGACCGAGAGCGGCGAGGTCGTCGCGCGGATCCGCATCGGCACCTACGCCTACGTGCCCAAGAACGAGACCGAGGCGAGTGATGACTGACACCGCAGCGCGGCAGCGCTACTTCGAGGACGTGGCGGTCGGCGAGGAGCTGCCGAGCGTCGCCTACCCGCTGAACGTCTACCGGCTGGTGATGGCGGCGGGGTCCAACCGCGACTTCAACTCCATCCACCACAACACCGAGTACGCGCGCCGCACCGGCGCCAAGGAGATGTACGCCAACACCTCCTTCCTGCTGAGCACCTGGGAGCGGTGCGTGCGCGACTGGATCGGCCCCGCCGGGACGATCCGCAGCATCCGCGGCTTCCGGATGCGGTCGTTCAACTACGTCGGCGACACCCTGCGCGTCCACGCCAGCGTCGCCGACGCCCGCGTCGAGGACGGCGCGGGCGTGGTCGAGATCGCGATCAGGGGCGAGAACTCGTCCGGGGTCAGCGTCGGGCCGGGCACCGTGGAGGTCACGCTGCCGCGGCGCGGAGAGGAGCAGGAGTGAACGTCACCCCCACCGCCATCGCCGGACTCGGCATGACCGAACTGGGCAGGGTCTACGGGCGCACCCCCGCCCAGTTCGCGCTGGAGGCCGTCACCCGGGCCGCCGCCGACGCGGGCCTGACCCTGGACGACATCGACGGACTGCTGGTCAACCCCGGCGTCAACAACGACACCGACCTGCGGTTGCAGTCCACCCTGCAGCTGCGCGACCTGCGGCTGCTGTCGACCGTCCAGGGCTTCGGGTCCTCGGCGATCCAGATGGTGCAGTACGCGTCGATGGCGATCTCCGCCGGGATGGCGGACGTGGTCGCGTGCGTCTACGCCGACGCGCCCCTGAAGGAGGGCAAGGGCAGCGGCGCCGCCTACGCGGGCGGCGGCCGCGCGCTCAGCGGGGTGGAGTCCCTGCCCGCCGCCGCGGGACTGAAGTCCGCCCCGGCCCGCTACGCCGTCGCGGCCCGCCGCCACATGGAGACCTACGGCACCACCAGCGAGCAGCTGGGCGCGATCGCGGTCGCCGCCCGCGCCTGGGCGGCGATGAACCCGTTGGCGCAGATGCGGGAGCCGATCACCCTGGAGGACCACCAGAACTCGCGGATGATCGCCGACCCGCTGCGGCTGCTCGACTGCTGCCTGGTCAGCAACGGCGCCATCGCGGTCATCGTCACCAGCGCCGAGCGCGCCGCCGACCTGGCCCAGCCGCCGGTGCACGTGTGGGGCTGGGGGCAGTCGCACCCCGGCTACGCCAACCACCGCGGCAGCGACTTCGGCCTGGTCAGCGGCGCCGCCCAGGCGGGCCCGGCGGCGCTGAAGATGGCCGGGGTCACCGTCGACGACATCGACATCCGCGAGATCTACGACTGCTTCACCTACACCACCCTGATCACCCTGGAGGACTACGGGTTCTGCGCCAAGGGCGAGGGCGGGGAGTTCGTGGCCAGCGGCGCGCTGGCCCCCGGCGGCAGCCACCCCACCAACACCGGCGGCGGCGAACTGTCGTCGTACTACATGTGGGGGATGACCCCGCTGTCGGAGGCGGTGATCCAGGCGCGCGGCCAGGGCGGGCAGCGCCAGGTCGCCAAGAACGACCTCATCATGGTGAGCGGCAACGGCGGGGTCCTCGACTTCCACGCCACGCTCATCGTCAGCCCGCACGCCAGGACCGCATGAGCATGGGAGCCGAGATGAGTCTGACCCCCGTCGTCCGCGACGAGTACTCCGCCCCGTTCTTCGACGGCGCCGCACGGGGCGAGCTGATGCTGCGCTACTCGCCGAGCAGCGGCGCCTGGTCGCCGCCGGAGGCCCGGGTGTGCGCGACGTCGCGGGCCGCCGACCTGGAGTGGCGCGCCGCCTCCGGGGAGGGGGCGCTGGTCAGCTGGACGGTCATCCCGGGGCGCTCCCGGGGCGGCCGTCCCGCGGCCGACACGGTCGTGGGGATCGTGGAGACGGCGGAGGGACCGTGGCTGACGCTGCGGATCGTCAACGCCGAGGAGGTGGCCCCCGCCGCGGGCGCCGCGGTGCGGGTGGAGTTCGTCCGCCCCGAGGGCGGGGAGTCCGTCCCGGTGGCGCGGCTCGTCGCCGGGTCCTGAGCGGCCCGCGACCGCCGGGACCAGCTGTTTCGCTGTTGTCTGTGTGGGAGGGAGAATCACGGTGTTTGCAACGGGGAGGACGGGACGCGCAAGGCCGCTGCGGGCCGCGGCGCTGCTGGCGGCCGCGGCGCTCGTGGCCACCGGGTGCGCCGAGGGCGGCTCCGGCGGCAACGGCGGCGGCGGGCGGTCCGTCGACTACGGCGCCTCCAAGGAGGAGTACGCCGCCGCGCTGGCGGACATGGCGCCGGTGACGCTGACCCTGCAGAGCACCGCCCCCAAGGGGGCGGCCACGGGGCGGCGCTTCGAGGAGTACGCCGCGGCGGTGGAGGAGTGGTCCGACGGCAAGATCACCTTCGAGATCGTCTTCTCCAACGCGATCGCCCCCGCCAACGAGGTCGACGACGCGCTCGCCGACGGCCGGCTCGACGTCGGCTCGGTCATGCCGTCCCTGGAGCCCGCGGAGTTCCCCGCCAACAACGTCATGTGGGACGTGAGCTTCGTCGGCCGCCAGACCCCCGTCGACGGCCTGCTGCAGTGGCACGGCGCGGTGCTGGAGGCCGCGGTCCAGGAGGACGCCCTCTACCAGGAGTTCGAGGAACGGGGCATGAAGCTGCTGCTGCCCGCGTTCCAGTCCGGCGCCATCGCCTACTCCTGCACCAGTGAGCGCGCCGACCTGGACGCGTTGGACGGCGCCACGATCGCCTCGCAGAGCCGGGTGCAGAACGACCAGGTCCGGGCGCTGGGCATGCAGCCGTCGACGGTCAACTACACCGAGATGTTCGAGAGCCTGGAGCGGGGCGTGGTCGACTGCACCCTCGGCACGTTCACCGTCGCCGCCCTCAACGGCTACATCCCCTCCGCCCCCTACTTCGTCGTCGACCCCGAGGTCGGCTTCGGCAACGCGGGCGGGTCGATCGCGATCAGCCTCAACACCTGGGAGTCGCTTCCGCTGGCCGCCCAGCAGCTGCTGTACGACCGGCTGGACGTGCTGCTGGCGGTGA
Source organism: Thermobifida alba (assembly GCF_023208015.1). Lineage (NCBI taxonomy): Bacteria > Bacillati > Actinomycetota > Actinomycetes > Streptosporangiales > Nocardiopsidaceae > Thermobifida > Thermobifida alba. The sequence goes on from NZ_CP051627.1 coordinate 1,088,399, forward strand.
ACTACGAGGCCACCTGGGACAACATCGCCGACAGCCTGCAGCAGGTGGAGGAGAACGACGGCGCGGTGCTGCCGCTGGCCGGGGACGCGCGCGAGGCGCTGGCCGCCTACAACGAGCAGGCCCTGGTCGAGGCCGCGGACAGCGCGGCGATCGGCGACGGCGAGGCGTTCGTCGCCACCCTCGAACAGGCCCTGGAGGAGTGGACGGACAAGGTCGAGCAGACCGCCCCGGGGCTCGACGTCGGATACGACGAGTTCCTGGAGTGGTACGAGCAGGACCAGCCCGACCTGCAGGCCTACTTCGACCAGCTGTGGAGCGACGCGATGCAGCAGCGCCGCCCCGGCAACGACGCCTGAGCACGGCGCGGCGGCCGGTCCCCCGCCCCGCACGGGGCGGGGGACCGGCCCCGGCGAGAAGGGGCCGGTCCCCGGGGCCCGCGCTAGCCGCGGGCGGTCAGGGCACGCAGCGCGGCGACCAGGTCGTCGACGGCCGCGCGCGCGGCGGGCACGACCCGGGTGAAGCGGAAGAAGCCGTGGACGAGGGACGGGTACTCCGCGAGCGTGGCGTCGACCCCGGCCGCGCGCAGCCGTTCGGCGTAGGCGACGCCCTCGTCGCGCAGCGGGTCGTGCCCGGCGACGACGACGTGGGCGGGCGGCAGCCCGGCCAGGTCGTCGCGCAGCGGGGAGGCGGTCGGCAGGTCCCGTCGTGCGACGTCGGGCAGGTAGTGGTCCCAGAACCAGCGCATCGCCGCGGCCCCGATGGGGAAGGCCGCGGCGTGGGTCCGGTAGGAGCCGCGGGTGAAGTCGTGGTCGGTCACCGGATAGACGAGCAGTTGGAAGTCCAGCCGCGGCCCGTGTTCGTCGCGGGCGCGCAGGGTGCAGGCCGCGGCGAGGTTGCCGCCAGCGCTGTCCCCGCCCACCCCCAGCGGTCCGTTCCCGGCGATCTCGGCGGCGACGTGCCGCAGCGCGGCGTAGGCGTCGTCCAGGGGGGTGGGGAAGGGGTGTTCGGGGGCGAGCCGGTAGTCGACGCTCACCACGGTCCAGTCGAGCCGGTCGGCGATGAAACGGCACAGTTCGTCGCAGTAGTCGAGGTCACCGGTGACCCAGCCGCCGCCGTGCAGGTAGACGAGTGTGGCCTGCGGCGCGCGGTGGGGGGAGTAGACGCGCGCGCCGATCGTGCCGTCGGCCACGGGAATGCGGATGTCGTCGACCGAGCGCAGTTCGGGGCCGTCGGCGCAGGAGCCGTGGCCCGCGGCCACGCGGGCACGGGCCTCGGCCGGGGTGAGGGTGTGCAGGGGAGGGGCCGCCACGGCGGCCGCGGCGGCGGCCAGGGTGGCGATCGCGGGGTCCACGGGGGCGGGCATCGAACCTCCGGGGGGTGGAGACGTCATTTCTCGGATATAAAAATCCTTTAATTATTTTAATTTTAATGATAGTAACTAATTTATGCCAGTGGGTGTCCGGTTCCGACGTGACCGGCTGACTTTCCCTCCAGAAAGGCGCCTCTCATGACAACGCGGGAAACGACACGGTTCCCCCACCTGTTCACCCCCGTCCGCGTGGGCCGGATGGAGCTGCCCAACCGGATCATGGCCACGCCGCACGCCACCCCGATCGGCAACCTGTGGAGCCCCGACGAGGCGGAGGCCGACCGCAACATCGCCTACTGGGCGGCCCGGGCCCGCGCCGGACTGGGCTGGGTGGGAGGAATCAGCGCAGCCCTGGAGAACCGCCTGGTCCCCGGCTTCGAACCCACCGGCGTGGGCGCGGCCGCCCACGGGGTGTTCCGCCTGCCCCACTTCCACGACCGCATCCGCAAGCTCACCGACACCCTGCACGAGGCGGGAGCCCGCGTCACCGCGCAGATCATCATGCAGGGCGGCATGCCGCACGGCCCCTCGCCCACGGTCACCGCCTACGTCGCCAACCAGGTCTCCCACGCCCTCGACCGCGACGAGATCGCCTGGTTCGTCAACGAGTACGCCGAATCGGCCCGGCGCGGCAAGGAAGCGGGCCTGGACGGCGTCGAACTGCACGCCAACCACGACGACCTGCTCGAATGGTTCCTCTCCCCGGCCTCCAACCACCGCGAGGACGAATACGGCGGCGACCTGGCGGGGCGGATGCGCTTCCTCACCGAGATCATCGACGCCATCCGCGCCGAGGTCGGCTCCGACTTCACCCTGGGCGTGCGGATGAACCTCTACCAGGCCCTCGACGGCGGCTACGACGCGGCCGGAGGCGTGGAGATCGCCAGGGCCCTGGAAGCCACCGGCAAGATCGACTACCTGTCGGTCGTCGTCGGCGACAACTGGGGCGCCCCCAGCTACATCCAGCCCCACCACTACCGGCGGGCCCAGTGGGCGGACCTGGCCGCGCAGGTCACCAGGGCCGTCTCCCTGCCCGTCGTCTACACCGGCCGGGTCAGCGACCCGCAGACCGCCGAGGAGGTCATCGCCCGGGGACAGGCGGACCTGGTCGGCATGGCCCGCGCCATCATCACCGACCCCGAGATCGTCGCCAAGGCCGCCCGGGGCCGCGTCCACGAGATCCGCCCCTGCATCGGCTGCAACGAGTGCATCCACCGCCGCCTCGTCGACAAGCTCCCCTTCGCCTGCGCGGTCAACCCGCACGCCTCCCGCGAGATCGACGGCCCCCTGCCCCCGGCCCGCTCCCCCCGGCACGTCCTGGTGGTCGGCGGCGGCCCCGCCGGCATGGAACTGGCCGGACTGCTCGCCGAACGCGGACACCCGGTCACCCTGTGGGAACGCGAGGAGGAACTGGGCGGCCAGATGCGCGTCGCGGCCCGCGCCGCCGAGAACGCCGCCTACCGCGACTTCATCGCCTGGCAGGAGGGACGGCTGCGCCGCGCGGGCGTCGCGGTGGAGCTCGGCCGCACCGCCACCGCCGACGACGTGCTGGCCTTCGGCGCCGACGTGGTCGCCGTGGCCACCGGAGCGGCCCCCCGCCGCCTGGCCGTCCCCGGCGCGGACGCCCCCTTCGTCGTCGACGGCCGCGCCGCGCTGACCAGGGCGGCACCGGTCGGCGAACGCGTCGTGGTCGTCGCCGCCGAGGACCACATGCAGCCGCTGAGCATCGCCGGACACCTCACCGACCACGGCCACCGGGTGCACCTCGTCTACCAGACCCCCGGCCCCGCCCCGCTCGTCGGCAAGTACAGCATCGGCGCCCCGCTGGCCAAGCTCACCGCAGCGGGCGCGGAGTTCACCTTCATGAGCCGGGTGGTGCGCATCGAGGAGGACCGGCTGCGGATCCGCAACGTCTACTCCGACACCCCCGGGGAGATCACCGGCTTCGACAGCGTGGTCGTGGCAGCCGGGGGCGTGCCCGACGACGGCCTCTACCACGAGCTGAAACGGCGCGGCGGAGTCGAGGTGCACCTGCTCGGCGACGCCTACGCACCCCGGCGGATCACCTTCGCCACCCAGCAGGCCCACGCGCTCGCCGCGCTCGTCTAGTCGCCGATGAGAGCACTGCGTTGTCCAGGTGATCGATGAGAGCACTGCGATACGACGGCAAGGCACCGTACCTGGAGGAGGTCCCCGCCCCCACCGCCGGTCCCGGACAGGTGGTCCTGGAGGTCACCGGCGCCGGACTGTGCCACTCCGACCTGGCGGTGATGAGCCGCCCGCCGCAGGACCTGCCCTACGACCTGCCGATCACCCTCGGCCACGAGGCGGTCGGCGTGGTCGTGGACGTCGGCGCCGGGGTGCGCGGCCTGTCCGGGGGAGAGGAGGTCGCGGTGTACGGACCGTGGGGCTGCGGCGCCTGCCGCTCCTGCCTGGCCGGCGCGGAGAACCACTGCCCGTACGCCCGGGCGGCGGGCATCCTGCCGCCCGGGCTGGGGGCGGACGGCGCCCTCGCCGACTACCTCCTCGTCGACCATCCCCGCCACCTGGTCCCCCTGGGCGGCCTCGACCCGGTCCGCGCCGCACCGCTGACCGACGCCGGACTGACCTCCTACCACGCGGTCAGGTCCGCGCTGCCCGGGCTGCCGCCCGACGGGACGGTCCTGGTGATCGGGATCGGCGGCCTGGGGCACGTGGCCGTCCAGATCCTGCGCGCGCTCAGCGCGGCGCGGATCGTCGCGGTGGACCTGGCCGCCGACAAGCTGGACCTGGCGCTGCGGTGCGGCGCGGACTCGGCCCTGTTCGGCGACGACACCGTCCCCGAACAGGTGCGCGAGCTCACCGGCGGCGCCGGCGCCGACGTGGTCCTCGACTTCGTCGCCACCGACGCCACCCTGCGCACGGCCGCGCACAGCCTCCGCCCCGGAGGGGAGATCAGCGTCGTGGGGGTCGGCAGCGGCCGGCTCCCGGTGGCCGTGAACCTGGTGCCCCTCGGGGCCACGGTGCGCACCCCCTACTGGGGGACCCGGTCCGACCTGGTCGACGTCCTCGGCCTGGCCCGCGCGGGCCGGATCACGGTGGAGGTGGAGGAGTACCCGCTGGAGGAGGCGCTCCTGGCCTACGAGCGGCTGGAGCGCGGCCAGGTGCGTGGCCGGGCCGTGGTCACCCCCGCCCGCGCCGCCGACGGGTGAGCCGCGGCGCGGTCCCCGCCGGGCGGCGTGCCCCGTGACGGGGAGGAAGGGCGCGGTGTCCGGGACCGGCTCTCCGGCCGCGGACACCGCCCCCGCCGCACGCGGGGGAGGTGTGCCCGCTGCGCGGTGGGCGGGCCGTCGGCCCGAGGAGGCCTCCTCCGGTGGCGGGTCGTTCCGGACGGCCGGGGAGAACGTCCCTGCGGGGACCGGCGGCGACCACCACGCGTCGCCGGGGGCGGCCTCCTCCCGGGGCCGGGCGCCGGGAGGAGGGACGGGGCCGGGGAGCTCCTCCCCGGCCACCCGCCCCTGCCGGACCGGACCCGGCGGGGTGTGCTCAGGACAGGACGAAGCCCTCGTAGCCGTTGGCGGCCACCTCGTCGCAGATCTTCCGGTAGCGGTGGAAACCGCCGACGTAGAGCATGAAGACCCGAGGCTTGCCGGGCACGTTGGCGCCCAGGTACCAGGAGTTGGCCACGGGGTAGAGGGTCTCGTCGGCGACCTCGTTGACGTGCTCCACCCAGGAGTCCTCCTTCTCCAGGACCGCCTCGGAGCGCGTCAGCCCGTTCTTGAACAGGTACTCGATGTGGTCGGTCACCCATTCGACGTGCTGCTCGATGGAGACCAGCATGTTGCTGAGCGCGGACGGGCTGCCCGGGCCCGCGATGAAGAACAGGTTGGGGAACCCGGCGGTGGACAGGCCCAGGTAGGTGCGCGGGCCCGCGGCCCACTTCTCCTTCAGGGAGGCGCCGCCGACCCCGCGGATGTCGATCTTGAACAGCGCGCCGGTCAGCGCGTCGAACCCGGTCGCCAGCACCAGGGAGTCGAGTTCGTACTCCCGCTCGGAGGTCCGCACGCCCCGGGGGGTGACCTCCTCGATGGGGGCGGACAGCGTGTCGACCAGGTGCACGTTGTCCCGGTTGTACATGTCGTAGTAGTCGATCTCCAGGATGAGGCGCTTGGTCCCGAACGGGTAGCCCTTGGGGACCAGCCGCTCCGCCACCTCGGGATCGCGCACCAGGCCGCGGATCTTGCCGCGCACGAACTCGGCGACCCGCTCGTTGGCCTCCCGGTCGCGCAGGATGTCGCGGTAGGCGGCCAGGATGTCGGGGCCGCCCTTCTCCCAGTACCGTTCCAGGGTCTCGACCAGTTCGTCCTCGCTGACCTCCAGCGCGGACTTCGGCCCCTGGTAGCGGTGGGTGCCGCCGGGGCTGTTGCGGGCCTCCTCGCGGTACTCGGCGTAGCGCGCCTTCAGGTCGGCGAGGAAGCCGGGGTCCAGCGGCGCGTTGCGCGCGGGCATGGCGAAGTGCGGGGTGCGCTGGAAGACGAACAGTTCGTCGGCCTGCTTGGCGATCTGCGGGCTCACCTGGATGCCGGAGGAGCCGGTGCCGATGACGCCGACGCGCTTGCCGGAGAAGTCCACCGGCTCGTGCGGCCAGTTCCCGGTGTGGTAGAACTCGCCGGCGAAGTCGCGAAGGCCGGGGATGTCGGGCAGCTGGGCGACCGACAGCTGTCCGCTGGCCATGACCAGGTGGCGGGCGGTGACCAGGTCGCCCCGGTCGGTCTCGACCCTCCAGGTGCCGCTGTCCTCGTCGAAGGCCGCCGCGGTCACCCGGGTGTCGAAGGTGATCCCGCTGCGCAGGTCGAACTTGTCGGCGACGAAGTTGATGTAGCGGAGGATCTCCGGCTGCGCCGCGTAGCGCTCGCTCCAGTCCCACTCCTGGACGACGTCCTCGGAGAACGAGTAGCAGTACTCGATGCTCTCGATGTCGCACCGCGCCCCCGGGTAGCGGTTCCAGTACCACACGCCGCCCACGTCGCCGGCGGACTCGATGGCGTGCGCCGTGCGGCCCAGCTCCCGCAGGCGGTACAGGGCATACAGGCCGGAGAAGCCGGCTCCCACGACCAGAACGTCCACTTCCTCGGGTGGGTGTCGGCGAGAGGCGACAGACTGCTGCCCGGCCATGGTGCTCCTTATGGTTCTGGGGTAACCAATCAATGCGAATGAATGTTAACAATATTACTGTTGAGGGGAAAGGGGGCCTCAGGCCTTGACTCGGGCTCCCGCCGGTCCGCCGCGAGGCCGCCCGCCCGCCGGGGGAGCCCCGCGCACGCCGCCCCGGACACCGCGCACCGGGTTCGGCCGCGCGTTCTGGGGCGCGGTCGGCAGTCCGGCGCACGCGGCGGCAGGGGGCTTTGAGGACGGGCGCCGCACCAGAGGCCCCCGCGCCGGAGCGCGGCCCCGCCCGCGGGCGGGGCCGCGCTCCGGCGCGGGTCAGTCGGCGGCGGAGCCGGCCGGGGACGGGGCCGCGATCCGGGTGACGACGACGGAGACCGAGACGGGCTCGGGGTGGGCGGGGCCGGTGAGGAGGTGCGCGGTGACTGAGTCGCGGACCGCACGGGCGGCGTCCAGGGCGCGGACGCGCCCGTCCAGGACGCAGCGCACCTCCACGTGCCAGCCGCCGGCGTGGTCGACGCGGACGTCCGCCTCCGCCGGGTCCGCCGTGCCGACGGGGTCCCGCCGGGGGGCGGCGGGGCCCTCCGCGGACGGCTCCGGTGGCCGGGGCTGCAGCCCCGCCACGCCGGGGACGGTGAGCGCCACCCGCGCGGCGGTCTCGGCGATCCGCTGTGCCGTGGACGTGCTCATGGCTTCCCCCAGGAGGCGTCGGCAGACGGTTCCAGCAGGTCGGCGATTTCGAGGTCGACGCCGTCCAGGTCGAGGCCGAGCGCCCGGGCGGCGGAGGCGAACACGGCCCGGCGGGCCCTCCTGGCCTGTCCGGCCAGAGGGGCGTGCGGTGCGACGGCCAGGGTCATGGCCACGCGGACCCCGCCGCCCCGCGGGGTGAGGCGGCAGCTGGCGGCGCGCACGCCGGGGACCGAGTCGGCCGCCGCCCGCAGCACCCCGGCCGCGGCCGTGTCGGCGACCCACAGCCTCTCGTCCGGGGCTCCCAGCGGCAGCGGGCGGCCGGGACCGGTCACGGCGCGGACGGCGGCCGCCACCCGGCCGGTGAACGCCTCCCGGTCCACCGCCGGCCGCCCGCGCAGCGAACGGGCGGCCCCGCCCAGCTCCTCCGGAGCCGTCGGCCCCGCCTCCTCCGCCAGGAGGCGCCGCGCCTGGAGGAGGCGGGCCCGCACGGTCCGCTCGTCGCTCCGCGTGGCGTAGGCGACCTCCTCGGAGGACAGGCCCTGCAGTTCGCGCAGCACCCAGCAGGCGCGCTGCCCGGGGGAGAGCCGGGCGAGCGCGCGGGCGAGGACGGCCTCCTCCGGGGGCCCGGCGGTGCGGGCCGCAGGAGGGGGAGTGGAGGGGGCGGCGAGGCACCGGTCGGTGACGGCACGGTGCATCCAGGTGTCGAACGGAAGGTCGCGGCGCAGGTCAGGCAGGCGCTGCCGGGCGCTGACGAACGCGTCCCGCACGGTGTCCTCGGCCGCCGCCGGGTCGCCGAGCAGCCGGCGGGCCAGTGCGAGCAGGGCGCCGCAGTGCCGGCGCACGAGTTCGGCGAAGGCGTCGTCGTCTCCCTCGGCGGCCCGCACGGCGAGCAGCCGGTCGTCCAGCCGGTCGTCCGGCCGGGCGGGGAAGTCCGCGGCGGCCGTCTCCGCACCGGGGGCCTGGGGCCTGTCGCCCATGCACTCCTCCTCGTTCTGTTCCGTTCCGGCGGGCAGCGCGGACGGCTGGCGGTTCCGCGGGCGCGCCCGCCCGGCAGTGGTCATTCGGCACGCCGCATGCGGTGGCGCGCGACCCTGAACCGCGCCTCGGCGGGCAGGCCGTCCCAGCCGGTGGAGTGGACCACGCGCCGCAGCGGCCCCGTCCACAGCTGGCGCAGGACCGACGCCGGCGCTCCGTGCGGGGTGAGCGTGACGGAGACGAGCGCCCGGGGGCGCCGGGCCCCGCCGACGATCCGGGTGCGGGCATGGTCGACACCCGGAAGCCGGGCGGTGTCGGCGGTGATGGCGTCGGCCAGCGCGCTGTCGTCCAGGGTGACGCCGCCGGCCGGAGAGGCGCCGTCGGGAGTCGGGATCTCCAGGTCGGGCCGCCTGGAGCGGCCCAGGAGCCACCACAGGGCCAGCAGCGCCAGGAGCACGGTCGGCACCAGCCACCACCAGAACCGGTCGCTGAGGCCGCTCAGGGCGGCGCTGTCGAGCAGGACCCCGTCCGGGGCCGACCAGGGCCACCGGCCGGGGGGCGTGAGGCCCCAGCGCCGGTAGAGGTCCAGGCCGCCGGCGAGCGCGAGAAGGCCGCCGGCCAGCAGGGCGAGGCCGACCAGGGCCAGCAGGATCCGGTTGATCGCGGTGCGCGTGTTCATCGGCTTCCTCCGGTGGGCGCGTCGTGCCGCGCGCTCAGGCGAGACGCCGCGCGCGCACGGCGATCCGCGGGGTACGGGCCAGTCCCAGGGCGTCGACCTGCTCGCGCAGCACGTCCGCGACCTCGCCGCGGACCTCGCGCGGGTCGCGGAAGCGCACGTCCACCCGGGCGCGGACGCGGCGCCGCCCCACGCGCACCCGCACCCGCCCCGCGCCGGGCACCCGCAGGGCCGCGTCGCGCAGCAGGAGAGCCGCGCCGCCCCGGTCCAGGTAGGCGCTGGTCGCGTTGGGGCCGTCCCCCGGCGCCATGAGGGGCAGCCAGTTGCGCAGCCCGGGAGTGAGGGCGAGCACCAGCAGCCACAGGCCCAGGACCGCGGCGACGGCGGCTCCGGCGAGCACCCAGGGGTCGCTCAGGGGGCGGGCGGTCAGCTCCCCGGTCAGACCGCGGAACCAGCCGCCTGCCCCCGCCCACACGGCGGCGGCGCCGTACAGCAGGGCCGCACACGCGGCCAGCACCGCCAGCGCCACCAGCGACGCCGGAAGGTTCCGCCGCGACCACAGCCTCCTCGACCGGTGCGGTCGGAAGTCCGTCGCGGCGGAGGCGCCCCCGCTGTCGGGGCGCGGCGCGGACTCCTGCACGGAGGCCGCGGGAGCAGTCGGGGACGGCGGGTTGTCCAGGGACATGGGTGTGCTCCTGACCGGGTCAGCGGACGCGGCGGCGGTCGGGCCCGTCGGTGAGGACGAGGCGCCGGACGGTGAGGTCCACCTCGTCCACGGCCAGGCCGGTCAGCGCGGTGACCCGTCGGTTGATCAGCTCCTGCAGTACGCCGACGGAACGGGCGATGTCGACGGGGTAGGGCAGGTCGAGGGCGAGCGCGACCCGGGCCGAGCCGCCGCGCACGGACGCCGACGCCTTGGGCGTGCCGAGTCCGAGGCGGCCCGGCGGCGCGCCGAACCGCTTCTCCAGCGCCTCGCGGGCGGCGCGGGCCGCGATCTTGGCCACGACCCGGTCCGGGACCAGGGTCGTGCCCCGCTCGGCGGGCGGCGGAAGAGGCCCGGCCGACTCCCGGCCGCCGGGCGGGGCCGGCGCGGAGCCGACCGGTCCGGTGAAGGATTCAGCGGTCATCGCCGCTCCCACTGCCGGGCGAACCGGCCCACGTCGACGGTGCCGTCCAGGGCGAGGCCGACCACCAGGCCGGCCGCTCCGAGTACGGCCACCAGCAGGAACGCCCAGAACCCGCCGAACGCTCCGGCGAAGCCCAGCGCCATGCCGGCGGCCAGGCCCACGGTCGCTCGGTTCATCACTCACTTCTCCTGTCTCAGGTCGCGGACGGCTGTGCGGGGCGCGGCCTACTCCACACGACCCTCGGGAGCCTCCTCTTCCTCCTCCTCCGGCAGGTGGACGTCGTCCACGGCGATGTTGACCTCGACGACGTCCAGGCCGGCCATGCGCTCCACGGCCGAGATCACGTTGCTGCGCACGTCCCGGGCGACGTCCATGATGGGGATGCCGTACTCGACGACGACGTTCAGGTCCACGGCCGCCTGGCGCTCCCCCACCTCGACCTTCACCCCCCGCGCGATGTTGCGCTGGCCGCCGGGGACGCGTTCGCGCACGGCTCCCAGGGCACGGCTCGCGCCGCTGCCGAGGCTGTGGATGCCGGGCACCTCGCGGGCGGACATGCCCACGATCTTCTCGACCACGCTGTCCGCGATGGAGGTCCTGCCGCGCTCCGTGGCCGGGACGTCGGTGCCGGTGCGCCCCTGCGGCACGCGCGCCTGTTGGCGGGTCTCGGCCTGCTCACTGCGGGTGGTGGCGGTTTCTGCCATGCCTTCTCCTCGGTCGTTGCGGTCACCTTGCGGTGCCTGTCCTGGACTGCTGACCAGTTCGCTTCGGGATTCCCACAACGGGGGATACGTTTTGGGTAATGCTTCGACGATGGAGGCGGGGCGGGGCCGCTGCGGGCGGCCCCGGTCAGGACGGGCGGTGCCGAGCCTCGGGGCGAACGGCGCTCAGCCGAGCGAAGACGACGGTGTTGTCGCGGTAGCTGCCCGCGGCGTGGTCGAACTCGCCGCCGCAGGTGATGAGCCGGAGTTCGGCGCGGCCGCCGGTGGGCCCGTAGACCAGGTCCGTGGGGAAGTCCGCCTTGGGGTAGCGGTGGACGGCGTAGACGGTGAACAGCGCGGTGCTCCCGTCGGCGCGGTCGACGGCGGCGGTGTCGCCGGGGCGCAGTCCGGCCAGGCGGTGGAAGACCGCGGGGGCGGTGCCGGAGTCGACGTGCCCGCCGAGCACCGCGGCGCCGACCTGGCCCGGCGCGGGGCCGTGCGTGTACCAGCCGACCCGCCCGTAGTCGCGGGGCACCTCGATCTCCCCGTCGGGGCGCAGGCCGAGCCCGACCAGGCCGTCCGTGCGCAGGCCGATCGCGGGGACCTCCAGCGCCACGGGTTCGGATCGGGGCAGCGGCGCCACCGCGGCCGCCCCGGCCGGCGGCGGCACGGGGGCCGGGGCGGCCGCGGGCGGGGCACCGGCGTACCCGGAGCCGCCGCACAGGGTGAGGGCCAGTACCAGTCCCGCCGCGCGGGCCGCGGCGGTGGCCGCCGGGGCGCTTCCCCGGCGGCCACCGGACGGTGGACGGTCGGTGTCCATCAGGTCTTCCTCGGCGGGGTGCGCTCACCCACGGCGGGCGGTGCCCGCGAACCGGTGGCGGACGGCGGCTCCCGCCCCCGCGGCGGCGGCGAGCAGCGCGCTCGCGGCGAGCGCTGCGGTGTCGACAGAGGGCGCGGCGGTGCCGCCGGCGCCCGCGGCCATGCCGCCTCTGGGGGCGGGGACCAGTTCACCGCAGGTCGCGGGGTCGGTGGCTTCGGCGGGGAGCGACGGGTCCAGGTCGCTCTTGCCCGCGCCCTGGAAGTCGTAGGTCCCGTTGCCGTTGTGGTCGACGCCGTGCTGTTCGAGGACGGCCTTGCCGCTGCGCAGCGCCGCGGCGACGTCCTCGGGGACCTCGAAGGTCCGGTGGTACTCGACGGTTCCGTGGGCGTCGGCGACGGGCATCCGGTCGATCGCCAGGGCACTGGCGGGGCTGGTGTCGCCTTCGGTGGTCAGGGAGATGCGTACGCCGCCCAGGTAGGGCTCGCCCTCGGTGGTGCTGAGCCGCCCGTCGTCGGTGATGTCGTCGGCGGCTTCGGGGGGTGCGCAGCGGTGCTGCCCGCCGATGTGGAAGTGCTGGGCGTGCGGGGAATGCGCGAGCAGCCCGCCGGACTCGATGTGGACGGTGACCCGCGTGCCCTTGACGGTTACTTTCGCGGTGCCGTGGGCGCCGGACTGGTTGACCGGGCTGAGGTTCGCGTGCAGGACCGCTGCGCCGTCGGCGTGGGCGGGCGCGGCGGCCGCGAGCGCGCCGACCGGGACCGCGACCGCGAGCAGGGCCAGTTTCCTTCTGTCCATGGACATCTCCCCTGGGACGTCGCCGGTGCCCCTTCGGCACCGGACCCGACTGGCGGGCGCCCCGGCCAGTACCCCCCGGGGGACGGAGTGGCATTCCTGGGCCACGCAACCCTGGGCGATGATTTGTCCGGCTTGGCGAAGCGGGGAGGGAAGGCGGCATGCTCTTGGGGGAAAGTGGCCGGTTCCTTGCGGACGATCGGGTTTCCCCTTCCCCGCCGGTCGGGGGCCGGGGAGCGCCGGCCCTCCGGGAGGAGAGGAGGCGTCCATGCCCGACGGCGGTGCGCCCAGGCCGGTGACCGGGGTGCGCGTGGACCACAGCGGGCCGGGCGGAGGGCGCGTCCGGATCGCCTTCGAGGTCGACGTCGAACCGCTGCCCGGCGGCGCGGCCGGCGGCCTCGAGTTCGCCGCCGCCCTGCCCAAGACCGCGTCGGCGCCCGCCGCGGACGTGCTCGCGCGGCTCGGCCGGTGCCTGGGGGAGGCGTGGCGGGAGACCGGCGGCGGCAGCCGTCCCCTGTTCCGCGCCCGCGCGGTGCTGCGGGAGGCACGCTGGCACGGCGACCTCCGCCTGCCCGGCGCCGCCGACACCGTCGAACAGGCGGCCCGCCTCGCCGTGGACGAGGCGGAGCGGGCGCTGGCCGAAGACCGCGCACCGCGCCCGGTCGGCCGGGAGGCGCTCGGCCGCCCTCCCGCGCTGCCCCGCGCAGTGCGCGGCGTGTACGTGCGCAACATCGTCCAGACCTCGTGCTTCGGCCCGTGGGCCGTGGTGTGGGCCGACGCCGAACCGCTGCCCGGCGGCGCGGCCGACGACCTCGAGTTCGCCACCGCCCTGCCCGCGACGTGCCCCCTCCCGGACGAGCCGCTGCCGGACGCCTACGCCGCCGCGTTCGGCCGCGGGGCGCGCGAGGTGCTGGAGCGGCGCGGCCGCGGCCGGCCGGTCTTCGCCGCTCGGCTGGTGCTCCGCGACGCCGTCTGGAGTGAGGTGGACTCCACCGAGCGGGGGTTTTGCTCCGCCGGTCGGCTCGCCGCGGCCGAGGTGCTGCGCTGCGTCGCGCAGAACCGCGACCCGCGGCCGGTCGGGCGCGGTGCGGACCCCGGCGGGCCGGTCCCGCCGATGCCGGGCCTGCGTCGGCGGTTCTGAGCGCGGCGGCCCCGCTCCCCGGCCTCTCCTCCGCACCCCGGAACCGCACCGGGTTCAAAATTTTTGAAATCCCAAATGACTAAGGTTAGACTTACCTTTGTTTTTGGCGTATTGTTCGCTTTTGTCTGGTTTGGCGGTTGCTTGCTCTTTTCTGGGAGGAAGCGGCCGCCTCTGTGACGAGGGCCCACCCCCGTCCCCGACGAAGGCGCAGTCTCCCGACGCAGCGAAGAAAGAAGCGAGCATGGACTCGAAGCTCCGCACCCTGACCCGCCGCGCCGGCGGCGCGGGTGCCGCCACCGTCCTGGCCCTCGGCCTGGCCGCCTGCGGCGGCTCCGGCGCGGGAGGCGGGGAGGACGCCCCCTCGGCCGGCGGCGCGTTCCCGGTCAGCATCGAGAGCGCCCTGGGCGTCGCGGAGATCACCGAGGCCCCCGAACGGATCGTCACCCTGGGCCAGGGATCGGCCGAGACCGCCATCGCCCTGGGCACCGTCCCCGTCGGCATCGAGAGCTACGAGTGGGGCAGCGACGAGACCGGCTACCTGCCGTGGATCCACGAGGCCGTCACCGAGGCCGGAGAGGAACTGCCGGTCCAGTTCACCGGCGGCGAGGACATCGACTTCGAGGCCGTCATCGAACTGGAGCCCGACGTCATCCTGGCCCCCTGGTCCGGCATCACCCAGGAACAGTACGACATCCTCAGCGACATCGCCCCCACCGTCGCCTACCCCGACCTGCCGTGGAGCACCGACTGGGACCAGCAGATCGAGATCATCGGCGAGGCGCTGGGCCGCAGCGAGGAGGCCCAGGGGCTGATCGACGACATCGAGCGGCAGTTCGAGGAGGCCGCCGCCTCCCGCCCCGAGTACGCCGACCTCACCTTCTCCTACATCTACACCGACGGCCCCGGCACCCTCGGCGTCTTCATGCCCGACGAGCAGCGCGTGGCCATGGTGCGCGGCCTCGGCCTGCAGGTCGACCCGGTCGTGGAGACCCTGCCCGAGACCGAGGGCACCGACTCGGCGGTGATCGGCCTGGAGAACGCCGACAAACTGAAGGACAGCGACCTCATCTTCACCTTCTACACCGACGCCGAGACCCGCGAGGAGATCGAGGCGCAGGAACTGTACGCGTCCATCCCGGCGATCGCACGCGGATCGGTGGTGGTCAGCGACGACACCTCGTTCGTCACCGCCTCCTCCATCATCAACCCGCTCACCGTGCCGTGGGTGCTGGACCGCTACCTCCCCCTCATCGACGAGGCGGTCGAGGCACTCGACCGCTGACCGGTCCAGACGCGCGGCCCGCCGACCCCGGGCCGCGCCCCGTCCGCTCCCCGCGACCCCGAAGGCGATCGTGACCACGACAACGGCGCCACCCCAGGCCAGACCCGCCCGCACCGCCCTGCTGCTCGGCGGAGCGCTCCTCGCCCTCGGCGGAGCGGTCCTGCTCAGCCTCGCCGTGGGCAGCAAACCCACCACCCCCGGACAGGTGTGGGCGGCACTCACCCACACGGCCGACCCCTACATCGCCGCCGTGGTGGCCAGCCGCTACCCCCGCACCGTGCTGGGCGTCCTCGCCGGAGCGGCCCTGGCCCTGTCCGGGCTGCTCATGCAGGGCATCACCCGCAACCCGCTCGCCGACCCGGGCCTGCTCGGCGTCAACGCGGGCGCGATGGCGGCCGTGGTCACCGCCATCGCCCTGCTCGGCCCCGCCTCCACCACGGCGACGGTCTGGTGGGCGCTGCCGGGGGCGCTGCTGGCCGGACTGGTCGCCTACTCCGTGGGCGGCCGGGAGAGCACCGGCGGAACGGTCCGCCTGGTTTTGGCCGGAGCGGTGGTCTCGGCGGTGCTCACCGCCTACGTCCAGGCGGTCGCGTTGAGCATGCCCGAGGTCTTCGACCACTACCGCTTCTGGGTGGTGGGCTCCCTGGCGGGCCGCGGATTCGACGTGGTCGCCGCGGTCCTGCCCTTCGTGGGCGTCGGCGTGCTGCTGGCCCTGCTGCTCGCGGGCGGCATGAACGCGCTGGCGCTCGGCGAAGAGACCGCGACCTCGCTGGGCGCCAACCCCACCCTCGTGCGGTCGGGCGGCCTGGTCGCCGCCACCCTGCTGGCCGCGGGGGCCACCGCGGCGGCCGGACCGATCGCGTTCGTCGGCCTGGCCGTGCCGCACGTGGTGCGCACCCTGGCCGGCGGCGACTTCCGCCACCGGGTGCCGCTCGCGCTGCTGGCCGGCCCGACCCTGCTGCTGCTGGCCGACGTCGTGGGCCGCTTCCTGCTGCGCCCCGCCGAACTGATGGTCGGCGTGGTCACCGCGTTCGTCGGCGCCCCCTTCCTGCTCTACGCGGTGCGCCGGATGCGGGAGACCGCATGAGAAGCGCCCGGCCGCCGATGCTGCGCGTGGGCTCCGCGGTGGCACTGCCGCTGCACCCGCGCTCCCTGCTGTGGACCCTGCTGCTGCTGGCCGCCCTCCTGGCCGCCGCCGCGGCCACCCTCTGCCTGGGCCGCCTGGGCGTCCCCCTCCCCGAACTGGCGGGCGCGCTCACCGGAGACGCCTCTCCCGCCCAGACGTTCGTGCTGAACCGGCTGCGCGGCCCCCGCCTGGTCGTGGCGCTGGGCACCGGCGCGGCCCTGGGCCTGGCGGGAGCGCTGTTCCAGTCCGTCACCCGCAACCCGCTGGGCAGCCCCGACGTGATCGGACTGAACTGGGGCGCCGGCGCCGGAGCCGCGCTCGCCGCCCTGGCCCTCCCCGGTGTCGTCCCCGTCCCCCTGGGCGCGCTGCTGGGCGCGGCGGCCGCGGTGCTCCTCGTCACGGCCGCGACCGGGACCGGCCTGCGCCACCCCGGCCGGCTCATCGTCGCGGGCATCGGGGTGGCGGCGATGGCCGCGGCCTTCACCCAGTTCGTGGTCTCGGCGCTGGCCCGCGACCAGGCCAGCGTGCTCGCCGCCTACGTCAACGGCACCCTGTCGGCCCGCTCCTGGGAGCACGCCCTGACGATCTGGCTGGTGGTGGCGCTGACCACGCCGCTGCTCGCAGCCCTGGCCCGACCGGTCGCGCTCAACGAGATGGGCGACGAACTCGCCGACAGCCTCGGGGCGAACGCCGCCCGCACCCGCACCAGCGCGATCACCCTGTCGGTGGTGCTGTCGGCGGCCGCGGTCAGCGTCGCCGGGCCGATCGCGTTCGTGTCGCTGACCGCGCCGCAGATCGCGCGGCGCCTCACCCGGGCCTCCGGCCCCAACCTGGTGGTGTCGGCCCTGGTCGGCGCCCTGGTCCTCACCCTGGCCGACCTCGCCGTGCAGCACTTCCCGTTCGCCGACGGGCTGCCGGTGGGGATCGCCACCCTGGCCGTGGGCGGCGTCTACCTGGGATTCCTGCTGGTACGCGAGTGGCGTAGGGGAGTGCTGTGAACCAGACCGCGACCAACGAGAAGACGTTCGCCGCGGCGGACACGCCGACCGGACGGGGACTGTGCGCCGAACGCCTCACCCTCGGCTACGGCGCCGCCCCGGTGGTGCGCGACCTCGACCTGCGGATCGCCGAGGGCGAGTTCGTGGCGATCGTCGGCCCCAACGGCTGCGGCAAGTCCACGCTGCTCAAAGCCCTGGGCCGGGTGCTGCGGCCGAAGTCCGGGCGGGTGCTGCTGCACGGCCGCGACATCCGGGCGCAGCGCTCCAAGGAAGTGGCCCGGCAACTGGCGCTGCTGCCGCAGAACCCGGCCGTCCCCGAGAGCATCACGGTGCGCTCCCTGGCCGCGCGGGGCCGCTACCCCCACCACACGCTGCTGCGGCAGTGGAGCCCCGACGACGAGGCCGCGATCGGCGAGGCGCTGGAGCTGACCGGGCTGGCCGACCGCGCCGACACACCGGTCGAAGCCCTGTCCGGCGGGCAGCGGCAGCGGGCGTGGGCGGCCATGATCCTCGCCCAGCGCACCGGGATCGTGCTGCTGGACGAACCCACCACCTTCCTCGACATCGCCCACCAGTACGACCTGCTGGAACTCTTCGCCGACCTGAACCGGCGGGGACGCACGGTCGTCGCGGTGCTGCACGACCTCGCCCAGGCGGCCCGCTTCGCGAGCAGGCTGGTGGTCATGGACGCGGGCCGGGTGGTCGCCGACGGGCCCCCCGGCGAGGTGCTCACCGCCGACCTGGTGCACCGGGTGTTCGGCCTGCGCTGCGACGTGGTCCCGGACCCCCGCACCAGCACCCCCCTGGTCATCCCGCACGAGCGGCGGCGCTGACGCTCATCCGCGCGCCGCTGCGGCGTCGCGCCGCGCCTTGTGGGCCTCCCAGTGCGCCAGCAGCGTGTCGTGGTAGCCGTCCAGCCAGACCATGTAGTCGCGCATGTTCACCAGTCGGCTCCGGCCGGCCGCGCTCAGGCCGTCGCCCAGCCGGTCCAGGGCGGCCTGCGCGAGGTCGCGCTGCTGGCGCAGGTAGCGCCGTTCGTTGCGGAGGAAGTTGCCCCACACGTCGTCGTCCATCGCGACCAGGCGGTGGCGTTGCCCGGTGACCCGCACCTGCCGGACGAAGCCGAGCTCCTCCAGGCGGCGCACCGCGGTCGACACCGACCCCCGGCTGACCTGGGCGCCGTCGGCGATCTGCGTGGCGCTCACCCCGCCGCTGTCGGACAGCAGCAGGTAGCCGACGATGCGCCCCTCGGCCTTGGGACGGCCCTGGGACTGCCAGTACTCGGCGAACCGCCGGACGAAGTCGGACCGGAACGCGTCCTCGTCCCCGGTGGTGCCCGACATGCCGTCCAGGATAGAGCACCCCGTCGCGGTCGGACGTTCCGCGGCGGCCGGCGCCCCGCCGCCGGGGGAGAGGCGGACCGGGGCGCGTCCACCGGCTCGGCCGGGACAGCGACCGGGAAGACCCGCCGTCCGGATCGGTGGAACGGGCGGGCCGTCCCCGGAGCCCTGGGGCCCGCGGTCGCGGGGGACCGCACCCGTCGGCGGGGGACGGTCGGCCCCGGCGGATCAGATCTGGCCGTGGCGCGGGGGCCGCCGGCCGTTGAGCGAGTAGCGGCCGATGTGCTGGATCTTCCAGCGGACCGGGTCGTGCAGGGTGTGGGTGCGCGCGTCGCGCCAGTACCGGTGCAGGTTGAGCCCGTCGGTGGCCGAACGGGTGCCCGCCACCTCGAACAGGGCGCTGGAGACCGCCACGGCGGCCCGGCCGCCCGCCGCCTTGGCCGCCGCGACCGCGATGGACGACTCGGCCGTGGTGTCGTCGGTGGGGTCGGCGTTGGCGGCGTCGACCGCCGCGGCGGCCCGCTGCACCAGCGCCTCCGCCGCGCGGACCTGTAGCTCCAGCTCGCCGAACTGCTGGATCACCAGCGGGTCCTCCGAGGCCGTGTCGCTGCCGCTCTCGAACCAGGCCCGGCTCCTGGTGCGCACGAACTCCGCGGCCCGCTCCAGCGCGCCGCGGGCCAGGCCCACGTCGATCGAGGCGTGCCCCAGTTGCGCGAACGCGCCGTAGGTGGTGGGCCCGGTGAACGTGAGGTAGTGCGGGACCACCCGTTCGGCCGGGACCTCCACGCCGGTGAGGCGCACGGTGCCGCTGCCCGTGGTGCGCTGCCCCATCCCGTCCCAGTCGTCGACCACCTCCACGCCGGGGGCGTCGCGGGGGACGAAGACGACGTAGGGCTGCGGCTCGCCGAAGCCGGGGACCTCCACCTTGGCCGTCACCGCCAGCCACTGCGCGAACAGCGACCCGGTCGCGTAGTACTTGACCCCGGTGATCCGGTAGCGGCCGTCGCCGGCCGGCTCCAGGCGGGTCCGCTGCTCGTGGGAGTTGCGGCCGGTGCGCTCGGCCTGGGCGTTGCCGACCAGCGCGCCCGCCAGGACGTCGGCGAACACCCGGTTGCGGACCTCCTCGCCGCCGCTGCGGCGCAGCGAGTCCAGGAACGCGAAGTGGGGCTGGAGGATCTGCGCCAGGCTGAGGTCGACCGTGCCCACCAGCCGCAGCGCCTCGGCCACGGTCGCCGCGGCCGCGCCGGCGCCGCCGTGGGAGCGGGGCACGGTGATGCCCAGCAGGCCGCTCGCCCTGATCTGGGCGACCTGCTCCCAGGGCAGTTCCCGTTCGGCGTCGCGCCGGTCGGCCCCGACCGCCAGGCGCGGCACGAGGTCCCGGGCGATCCGCACGGCCTCGTCGTCGTCGGAGACGACGTGGGCGGTCACAGTGTCGGTCATGGGGGAGCTCTCCTTCCGCCGCGGCCCGCGTCGGACCGGGCCGGTGTCGGTTGCGGGGGGAGGGCGCCCGGCCCGCGCGGGCCGGGCGCCGGGGGTCCGGTGCACCGGTCCCGGAAGGGGTCAGGTGTACCAGGTGGGCTCGGGGATCTCGTCGAGCAGGACGTAGCGCCCCACCTCGCGCCGCTTGTAGGCCACCGGGTCGTGCAGGCTGTGCGTGCGCAGGTTGCGCCAGAACCGGTCCAGGCCGACCGAGGACGCGGTGGCGCGGGCGCCGGTGACCTCGAAGATGCGGGAGGAGACCTCCAGGCCGGTGTCGATCGCGCGCTGCTTGGCCGCGGCGACGAGGACGGCGATCTCGCCGCGCTGTCGGGCGGTGACGGCCTCGCGGTCGCCGTGCAGGATCGCCGAGATCCGCTCGCCGGCCCGGTCGACCAGGGCCTCGACGGCCCACAGCTTCGACTGCAGGTCGCCGTAGGCCTCCAGGATGTACCACTCGTCGACGGCGGAGTCCTTGTTGTCCCCGCCGTAGGGCCACGGCCGCGTCGTGGAGCGGGTGTAGGCGGCCGCGGTCTCCAGCGCCCCCTGGGCGATGCCCAGGTAGAGGTTGGTGAACACGAGCTGGATGGTCGGCAGGTTCAGGGTGTTGTAGACGAGCGGGCGGAACTCGCGGTTGACGTAGCCCGCCGCGTCGTCCCAGGACACGCGCACGTTCTCGATCCGGACGCTGCCGGACTCGGTGAGGCGCTGGCCGATGTTGTCCCAGTCGTCGCCGTAGACGATGCCGTCCTGGGCGGAGGGGACGATGGCGAAGATGTGCTTGTCCGTCCCCTCCAGCACGCCCTCCAGCACGGTGAGGTCGGAGACCTTGCTGCCGGTGGAGAAGGTCTTGCGCCCGTTGAAGACGAGCTCGTCGCCGTCGGAGGTGATGACCAGGTCCTTGTCGCGGGGGTTGACCGCGCCGCCGAAGAAGTACCGGTTGGCGGTGTAGAGCTCCTCGACCGCGGCGATCTGCTCGGGGGTGCCGAGGAAGCGCACCGCCCACGCCCACAGGTAGTGGTAGCCCAGAAGCTGGCCGATCGACCCGTCGGCCTTGGAGATCTCCCGCTCGACGCGGTAGGCGGTCTCCCAGGTCTGCCCGCCGCCCCCGTGCTCGACCGGCCCCAGCAGGGTGACCAGTCCGGAGTCCTTGAGCAGGCGGACCTCGGAGTGGGGGGTCAGTCCGGCGTGGTCGCGTTCGACGGCGTCGACCGCGAGGACCGCGCCGACCTCGGCGGCGCGCTCCAGCCATTCCTCGGCGGTGGCCGGGGTCGGCCGGTCGCTCCAGGGGGTGTCCGGTCGGGGCAGCGTGGGCTGTTCGGTCTGCTCGGTGCTCATGGTGCCTCCTCGTTCGTCGGCGGGATCGGGTGGGTGGACGGGCCCCGGCCTGCCGGCCGGGGCGGACGGACCGGTCAGGCCCGCGCGGCCCGTACGGCCTCCTCGGCGGGCGCGCCCTCGGCCAGGCGCTCGTCGACCTTCTTCTCCAGCTCGCGGATGATCGGCAGCACCTGGGAGCCGAAGTTCGCCACGTCCTCCTGGTAGTGGAGGAAGCCGAGGAGGAGCAGGTCGGCGCCGCGCGCCTTGTACTCCACGGCCCGGCGCGCGATCTGCTCGGGGGTGCCGATCAGGCGGGTGCGGAAGCCGTCGTTGTACTGCACGAGGTCGTCGAACTCGGAGTCGGCCCACATGCCCTTGCCGTCGGCGGTGGACTTGCCGGCCTGGCGGACCGCGTCGCGGAAGCCCTCCACCGCGCGCCGGTCGGCCTTGTCGATGATCTCGCGCAGCACCTCGCGGGCCTCGGCCTCGGTGTCGCGGGAGATGACGAATCCGTTGAGGCCGAAGCGCACCGTGCGCCCGGCCCGGGCGGCGTGCGCGCTGACCTCCTCGACCTGCTCGGTGAAGCCGTCGAAGTCCTTGCCGTTGGAGAAGTACCAGTCGGCGTTGCGGCCCGCGACGCCGCGGGCGGCGGTGGAGTTGCCGCCGAAGAAGACCTCGGGCAGGCCCCGGCCGGGCACGTCCAGCGGCTTGGGCTTGAGGTCGTAGCCGTGCAGCCGGTAGAAGTCGCCGACGTAGTCGCGGGGGGTGCCCTCCCAGGCGGCGCGGATGTAGCGGATGAACTCCTCGGTGCGCCGGTAGCGCTCGTCGTGCTCCAGCCACGGCTCGCCCAGCGCGGTGAACTCGCTCTTGAGCCAGCCGCTGACCACGTTGATGGCGATCCGGCCGTGGGTGAGGTGGTCGGCGGTGGCCACCCACTTGGCCAGCACGCCCGGGTGCCACAGGCCGGGGTGCACCGCCGCGATGACCCGCAGCCGCTCGGTGGCCAGGGCGAGGGCCAGGCTGAAGCTGGTCGACTCGTGCTGGTGGTCCGCGCCGTAGCTGGCGATGTAGCGCACCTGGGTGAGCGCGTACTCGAAGCCGTTGTTCTCGGCGAGGACCGCCAGCTCGCGGTTGTAGTCGTAGCCCCAGTGGGTGCGCTGCTCGATGGTGCTGGTGACCAGGCCGCCGCTGACGTTGGGGACCCAGTAGGCGAACTTCAGGGGTTCGGGGACGGGTGACTGGTCGGACACGGTGGTGCTGTTCCTTTCGGGGGTCGGGGCGGCCGCGGGGCCGCACCACCAGATATACCAACTTTCCCTACTGAAAAAGTAGGTTTTTGGGAGAAGGCCGGGCCCGGGCAAGGACGTGGCCGGTCGTGGCCGAAGAGGGCTCAGCGCGGCGTCACAGCGCCGCGAACCCGCCGAAGGAGCCGCGGTGGTAGAGGAGCGGGGGCCGGGAGGCGTCGTGGACCGCGCTGTGCACCACGCGGCCCACCACCAGCCAGTGGTCGCCGATGAGCTGGGTGTCGTACCTGCGGCACACCAGCCGCGCGGCCACCCCCTCCAGGGCGGGCGTCCCGTCCAGGCCGTAGGACCAGCGGGTCGGCGGCGCGAAGCGGTCCACGCCCTTGGCCGCGAAGCGCGCCGCCAGGTCGGCCTGGTCCTCGCCCAGCAGGTGCACGCTGAAGGAGTCCGCCCGGCTCAGGTGCGTCCACGTCGACGAGGTGGTGGCGATGTAGAAGGAGACCAGCGGCGGGTTGAGGCTGACGCTGGTGAAGGACGTGGCGGTCAGCCCCACCGGCCGGCCCGCGACGTCGGCCGTGACGATGACGACCCCGGCGGGGTGCTGGCGCAGGAGCTGGCGGAACTGCTCGGCGCTGACCTCGTCGCGGGGCTGCGCGGGGCGCAGGGCGGTGTCGGGGTTGCCCATCGGGACCTCCTCGGTGTGCGGTCTGGTGGGAGCCGGGGCGGTCACACGGCCGCCCGGCTGCGGCGGGGCGAGCGGATCTGGGGCGCGACCCGCTCGGCCCAGGGAGCCAGCACGGCGTCCAGGTCGGGGCCGGAGGCCCCGTCGCGCGGAACGGTGTCCTGGAGGACGGCCAGGCCGGGGGAGGGCACGTGCGCGCCGAGCTCGACGAGCAGCGGGCGCAGGTGGACCTCCACGGCGAGTGTATGGGCGGGGGATCCCATGACCAGCAGGGGCAGGGCGGTGACGCCGGAGAGGGCGCCGCCGGGCAGCAGGTCCAGGAAGACCTTGAGCAGGCCGGTGTAGGTGGCCTTGTAGGTCGGGCTCGCCACGACGAGCAGCTCGGCCCCGGTCACCCGCTCCAGCGCCTCGGCGACCTCCGGGGGAGGACCGGGCAGGAGCAGGGACGGGGCCAGGGCGGCCAGGTCGACGAGGTCGGGGTCGCCCGGCAGGCCCAGGGCCGAGGCCACGTGGCGGGCCGCGGCCAGCGCCGCGGTGGCGGTGCGGGACCCCGGGCGGGGGTTCCCGACGAGGACGGTGACGGACACGGTGGTTTCTCCTGTTCTCAGGTCGTGGCGGCCGGGACCCGCGGGGCGCCCAGGAAGGGCACGTGCGCGGACGCGGCCTCGGGCCCGGCTCCGGGATGCTGCCACAGGCCGCGCCTGCGCAGCAGCGGCAGGACCCCCTCGCCGAACCAGTAGGCCTCCTCCAGGTGGGGGTAGCCGGAGAGGACGAACTCGGTGATGCCCAACCGGTGGTACTCCTCGATGCGGTCGGCCACCTCGGTGTGGCTGCCCACGAGGGCGGTTCCCGCTCCGCCGCGGGCCAGCCCGACGCCGGCCCACAGGTTGGGGTGGACCTCCAGGTTGTCGCGGCGGCCGCCGTGCAGGGCGAGCATGCGGCGCTGCCCCTCGGACTCGCTGCGCGCCAGCCCCGCCTGGATCTGCGCCACGGTGTCGGCGGGTAGGCGCTCCAGCAGCCGCTCGGCCTCGCGCCAGGCCTCGGCGGAGGTGTCGCGGGTGATGACGTGCAGGCGGATCCCGTACTCCAGGCTCCGCCCGGCCTCGGCGGCCAACTGCCGCACCCGGTCGAGCTTGTCGGCGACCGCCGCGGGCGGCTCGCCCCAGGTCAGGTAGGTGTCGACGCGGCGCGCCGCCACCCGGAGCGCGGCGGGGGAGGAGCCGCCGAAGTAGAGGCGGGGCCGGGGGTCGGGGGGACGGTGCAGCGCCGCCCCCTCGACCACCAGGTGCTCTCCGCTGAAGTCGACGGTCCGGCCCTCCCACAGCCGGGTCACGATCCGCAGGAACTCGTCGGTGCGGGCGTAGCGTTCCTCCTTGTCGAGGAAGTCGCCGTAGGCGCGCTGCTCCGCGCTCTCCCCGCCGGTGACCACGTTGAGCAGCAGGCGGCCCCCGCTGAGCCGCTGGTAGGTCGCGGCCATCTGCGCGGCCAGGGTGGGCGAGACCAGCCCGGGGCGGAAGGCCACCAGGAACTTCAGCCGCTGGACCGTGCCCAGCAGCGACGCGGTGGTCACCCAGGCGTCCTCGCACCAGGCGCCGGTCGGGGTCAGCACCCCCTCGAAGCCCAGTTGCTCGGCGGCCCGGGCCACCTGGAGGAGGTAGCCGAAGGACGGCTCCCGGGAGCGCCACGCCGAGGCGGTCTCCGTGACGGGGTCGACGATGCCACGGCTGTCGCCCTGGGTGGGCAGGAACCAGTGGAACGTCAGGGACATGAGGTGTTTCCTTCCGGGATCGGAGCGGTCCGCGCAGGCGGGGGAGCCCCCGGGGCGGGGGTCACCGGGGCCGGTAGACGTAGCCGACCCGCCGTACGGTGACCAGCCGGTCGCCCAGGTCGCCGAGCTTGCGGCGGATCCGGTGGACGTGGACGTCCACCGACCGGGCCGTGGTGGGCGATCCGGGCGACCAGACCTGGTCCAGCAGCTCCTGGCGGGTGAACACCCGCCCCGGCGCCGCGACCAGGTGCGCCAGGAGGCGGAACTCCTGGTAGGAGAGGGACACGGGGACGCCGCGCACCCACACCCGCCACGAGGCCCGGTCGATGACGAGGGAGTCGTCCGCGGAGCCGCCGTCGGCGGGGACCCCGCCGACGGTCGACGCCTCCACGACGTGGCCGACGACGACCATGACTCTGCGCAGATCCTCCAGGGGGATCACGCCGAGCAGCCGCTCCTCGTCGTGCCGGGACGGCACGGCGTCGGCGCGGAGCACCGGGCGGTGGGTGTCGCTGGTGGTCATGACACCATCATGGGCCAATAACCCAATTAAGTCTACCTGTTTAGTCGGTTTTTATGCCGGGGGTCCGCCGGACCGGCCGCGCAGGCCCTCTCCGCCCGCTCCGGCGGCGGGCCGGAGTTGGGTAGGCTGCGCTGGGATCGGCGCGGCGGCGCGGCCGGTCGCGCCGCGGGCCGACACGGAGGAGCACGCGATGGCGGAGGAGTCCCGTCCGGCGGGAGCCCAGGCGGTGGTGCGGGCGCTGCGGGTGCTGCACTGCTTCCGCGACCACGGGCCCGAGCTCGGGGCGACCGACATCGCCCGCATCCTGGACCTGCGGACCAGCACCGCACACCGACTGGTGCGCACCCTGGCCGCGGAGGGGTTCCTGGAACAGGCCCCCGGCACCGCCCGCTACCGGCTGGGGGCCTCCGTCGCCGAACTGGGGCAGGTGCTCTACCGGCAGCGCGGGCTCCACCGGGCCGAGCCGCTGCTCGCCAGCCTGGCCGAGGTCACGCGGACCTCTCCCGGCCTGGCCGTCCACAGCGGGCGGCGCGCCGTCGTCGTCGTGGGCGGCCCCGCCGACCCCGAGTCCGGACTCGGGGTGAGCATCCCCCTGCACGCCTCGGCGATGGGCAAGGTCCTGGTCGCCTGGAACCCCGACTTCGACGTCGCCGACCTGGGCGAGCTGCCCGCGCTGACCCCGCGGACCATCACCGACCCCCGGCGCCTGCGCGCCGAGCTGGAGCGGGTG
Source organism: Thermobifida alba (assembly GCF_023208015.1). Classification (NCBI taxonomy): domain Bacteria; kingdom Bacillati; phylum Actinomycetota; class Actinomycetes; order Streptosporangiales; family Nocardiopsidaceae; genus Thermobifida; species Thermobifida alba. The sequence goes on from NZ_CP051627.1 coordinate 1,114,321, forward strand.
CGCGAACGCGGCTACGCCCTCAACGACGAGGAGCAGGCCCTCGGCAAGCGCACGGTCGCCGTGCCGCTGGCCGACGAGTACGGCCAGGTCCAGATGGCGCTGGCGCTGCGCGCCGACACCGAGGGGCTGCCGCTGGAGCGCGTCCCCGAGCTCGCCGAGATCGGGCGCGAGTACGCGCTGGCCTTCCAGCGGGTGCTGCTGCGCCCCGCCCGCTGAGTCCGGCGGACCACGGACCCCTGTGACCTGGGCCTCTTTGTCGCCCTATTTCCTATAAAACCTACTGAATAAGTTGACAATCCCATTATGTGGGAAATACGGTGTGCCTGCCCGTCCGACACGAAGCGCGCCGCCGCCCCGCGGCTGCCCGGCGCCTCGCCCCCGTCCGTCACCACCCCTTGGAGGCCCCATGGCCGAGGAAGTCCTCTGGTACGTCGTTCCCCAGGACGGCCCCTACCCCTGGGAGCCCGAGGGACGCAGGGAGGTCGACCGCGAGTACCTGCAAGACCTCGCCCGCAGCATCGACCGGCTCGGCTACTCGGGAGCGCTGCTGGCCACCGCCGCCCACGACGTGTGGATCCTGGGCGCCGCCCTGGCCGACGTCACCACCCGGCTGCGCCCCCTGGTCGCGGTCCACCCCGGGCTCATCTCACCCGTGCTGCTGGCCAAGATGGCCCTGACCTTCGACCACCTCTTCGGCGGGCGCCTGGCCGTCAACGTCATCAACGGCGACACCCGCACCCTGAGCACCTACGGCCTGCACCTGGACCACGACGAGCGCTACGCGCTGGCCCGCGAGTACTGGTCGGTGTTCCGGCGGCTGACCGCCGGGGAGACCGTGGACTTCCACGGCGACCACATCGACGTCACCGGCGCCGGCAGCGGGTTCGGCCTGGAACCGGTGTAGCGGCCGCACGTCCCCCTGTGGTTCGGCGGCTCCTCCGAACCCGGCCTGGACCTGGCCGCCGAACTCGTCGACGTCTACCTGTCCTGGGGAGAGCCCCCGGCCCAGCTCAAGGAGAAGATCGACCGGCTGCGCGCCAAGGCCGCCCGCCACGGCCGCACCCTGCGCTTCGGCCTGCGCGTCCACCTCATCGTCAAGGACACCGACGCCGAGGCGTGGGCCTACGCCGACCACCTGCTCAAGGTCACCCGGCCCGAGACCTTCGCCCGCCAGATCGACCTGGCCAGGAGGTCCGACTCCGTGGGCCAGAGCCGCCAGGTGCAGTCCCACCGGGGCCGCGTCCCCGACCGGGCCAAGGACATCGAGGTCTACCCCAACGTCTGGCCCGGGATGGGACTGCTGCGCCCCGGCCCCGGAACCGCCCTGGTCGGCTCGCACGCCAGCGTCGTCGAACGCCTCCAGGAGTTCGAGGCCCTGGGCGTGGACACCTTCATCCTCTCCGGCAACCCGCTGCTGGAGGAGGCCCAGCACATCGCCGAGACGATCCTCCCCCACCTCGGCGTCCCCGCCCCCCGGCCCTGACCGCACACCCCCGTCACGGAAGCGAACACTCCCATGAACCCCTTCACCCGAAGCGCCGCCGCGGCGCTGACCCTGCTGACCGCCGCCCTGGCCCTCACCGCCTGCGGGCCCGAGGAGGAGTCCCCCTCCGGCGGAGCGGTCATCCGCATCGGCGACCCCGGCAACGTCGGCCCCCTCGCCTACGCCAAGCGCGAGGGCATCTTCGAGGACCGCCTCGCCGAGGTCGGCGCGACCATCGAGTGGGGCGGCTCCTACGCCTCCTTCACCGCCGCCTCCGACGCCCTCAAGTCCGGCGACCTCAACGTCCAGCAGGGCGCCGTCTCCCCCGCGGTCGGCTCCCTGGCCAGCACCGACGACCTGCGCATCTTCATCGTCGCGGACCTCGTCGGCGACCCCGCGCCGCTGCGCGACGGCCTCGTGGTGCCCCCCGACAGCGACATCCGGACCGTCGCCGACCTGAAGGGGCGCAGGGTCGCCGTCAACCAGGCCGGAAAGGGCGAGTACCTGCTGCTGCGCGCCCTGGAGGCCGAGGGCGTCGACCCCGACGAGGTCGAACGCGTCTACCTCAACCCGCAGGAGGGGGCGGCGGCCTTCGCCTCCGGCAAGGTGGACGCCTGGTGGGCGATCGTGGACGCCTACCCCGAGGCCGTCGCCAACGGCGCCAGGACCGTCGTCACCAGCCGGGACATCGACGACGCGGACCTCAACGTCTTCGTCGCCCGCAAGGACCTGCTGGAGGAGCACCCCGAGGCCGCCGAGGTGTTCTTCGAGGTCCTCAACGAGCTCATCGAGGAGGGCCGCAGCCGGCCCGAGAAGTTCCAGAACGTGTTCCTCGACCAGGGCCCCACCGCCCTGGACGGCGACCGCCTCGCCGAGAGCGTCGAGCTGACCAGGGCCGCGACCTCCTACCGCTACCCCACCGAGGAGGACCTGGCCCGCATCGAGAGCGTCGCCGCGACCTTCGTCGACCACGGACTGCTCGACGGGCCGGTCAACGCCTCCGACATCGTCTTCGACCTGCCCGCCGCCCTGGACTGACCCAGACGCCCACCCGCCGGGAGCATCCCATGACCGTTCCGTCCCGACCGCTGCTCCACGACCCGCCCGGCTCCGCGGACGCCGCCGACCGCGCCCCGGCGGCGTCCGCCCTGGAGCGCCCCGCCCCCCTGCGGGGCCGCCGGCGCCACCCCGCGGTGTCGCCGATCCTGCGCGCCAGCGTCCCCGTGCTGCTGGTGGCCCTGTGGTGGTGGGGCACGGACGCCGGCCTCGTCGACCCCCGGGTGCTGTCCAGCCCGCCCGACGTGGTCGACGCGCTGCGCGAACTGGTGGCCACCGGCCAGCTCGCCGAGTTCCTGGCGGCCTCCTTCCGCCGGGCCGCGCTCGGCGTCGCCCTCGGAGTGGGCGCCGGACTCGTCCTGGGGGTGGCGGCCGGACTGTCCGCGCTCGCCGAGGAACTCGTCGACCCGTCCATGCAGATCGTCCGCGCCGTGCCGTTCCTGGCCCTGGTGCCGCTGTTCATCTCCTGGTTCGGCGTCGACGAGGCCTTCAAGGTCGTGCTCATCGCGGTCGCGGCCGTCGCCCCCATGTACGCCTACACCTACCTCGGCGTGCGCAGCGTGGACCGCCGGGTCGTGGAGGCGGCGCGGGGCTTCGGCCTGCGCGGCCCGCGGCTGGCCGTCGGCGTCATCATCCCCGGCGCGCTGCCCAGCATCCTCATGGCGCTGCGCATCTGCATGACGGTCAGCCTCACCGGGCTCATCGCCGCCGAGCAGATCGGCACCACCGCCGGGATCGGCTACCTGGTCACCCTGGCCCAGCAGTACTACCGCACCGACTACATGGTGCTGTGCATCGCCCTGTACGCGGTGCTCGGCCTGCTCATCGACCTGGTGATCCGGGTCCTGGAACGCGTCCTCATGCCCTGGCGCGGCCACGTCGCCGCCCGCTGACCCGCCCGCCCGAAAGGAAGCCATGGCCAGCCCGCCCGTTGCCGACCTGGCCGTCCAGGTCCGCGGACTGCGCAAGTCCTACGGCGCCCAGACCGTCCTGGACGGAGTCGACCTCGACATCCGCCGCGGCGAGTTCTTCGCCCTGCTGGGCCCCAGCGGCACCGGCAAGACCACCCTGCTGCGCGTGCTCGCCGGCCTGGAGACGCCCGACGCCGGCGAGGTCTGGGTGCCGCCCCGGCGCACCACCGTCTACCAGGAGCCGCGCCTGGTACCGGCCCGCCGGGTGCTCGCCAACGTCACCATCGGACAGCCCCGCGGCGCCGCCACCCGGCAGGCCGGCCTGCGCGCCCTGGCGGAGGTCGGCCTGGCCGACAAGGCCCGGGCCTGGCCCGCCACCCTCTCCGGCGGCGAGGCCCAGCGCGTCGCCCTGGCCCGGGCGCTCGTGCGCGACCCCGAACTGCTGCTCCTGGACGAGCCCTTCGCCGCCCTGGACGCGCTGACCCGGCTGCACATGCAGGACCTCGTGGCCGACCTGTGCGTCCGGCACCGCCCCGCGGTGCTGCTCGTCACCCACGACGTCGACGAGGCCGTCCGACTGGCCGACCGGGTCGCGGTGCTGCGCGGCGGGCGCTTCGTCCACGACGTGCGCATCGACGCCGAGCACCCCCGCGACCGCGACGACCCCGCCGTCCTGGCCCACCGCCGCGACCTCCTCGCCCGCCTCGGCGTGGGCACCGGACGCTGAACCCGCCACCCACCGGGAGGAACCCGTGACCACCACCGCACCCGCGAAACCCGCAGTGGACAAGATCTGGTACACCCGCTGCCCCGTCCCCACCGCCAGCGGCCTGGCCCACAACCTGGGCTGGCTCTCCGACGCCTTCGCCGCCCGGGGACTGCAGGTGGGCGTCCTGCAGGAGGCGCCCCCCGAGATCGCCCGCCACCACTTCGACCACCGGCTCCTCGGCCTGTTCCGCGAGGGCGGCAACGTGCCGGCCCTGGTCGCCAGGTCCGAGGGCGCACCGACCAGGCTGATCGGACTGACCTGGATCGACGAGGGGCAGGCCGTGCTCACCCGCCCCGACACCGGCATCGCCTCGCCCGCCGACCTCGCAGGGCGCCGCATCGCCGTGCCCGCCTGGGCCGACACCCGCGCCAAGAGCTTCCCCCGCGCCATGGCCCTGCACGGCTTCCGGGGCGCCCTGGCCCTGGCCGGGCTCACCCTCGACGACGTCGAGCACGTCGAGGTCCCCCCGACGCTGTCGGGCCGCCCGGAGCCGGACTCGCCGGCCCCGACCTGGCCGGGACTGGCCGAACTCGCCGCGGGCACCGTCGACGCGGTCTACGTCAAGGGCGCCCGGGCCGCCGAGGAGGCCGCGGCGATCGGCGCGACCGTGGCGGTCGACCTGGACGCCGTCCCCGACCGGAGGCACCGCGTCAACAACGGCACCCCCCGCCCCATCACCGTGCACGAGCGCATCCTCGACGAACGTCCCGAACTGGTGACGGACTTCCTCGTGCAGACCCTGCGCGCCGCCGACTGGGCCGCCACCGACCCCGACGGGGTGCGCCGCATCCTGGCCGCCGAGACCCACTCCGGCGCCGAGGGGGTGGCCCGCGCCTACGCCGACGGCTTCCACACCGGGCTGCACCCCGACCTGTCCGACGAGCGGCTGGACCTGCTCGCCGCCCAGGAGGACTTCCTCCACCGGCACGGCTTCCTCGCCGAACGGGTCGACGTGCGCGCCTGGGCCGCCCACGAGCCGCTGGCCGCCGCCCGCGAGGCCCTCGCCCGCGCCACCCCCTGACCGACCGACCCCACGACCCGACACAACGAACCCGAGAGGAGACACCGAGCATGAGCGTCAAGGTCGGATACTTCCCCCACAACAACTCGCTGTTCGTCCTGCGCCACCGGGGCATCCTGGAGCGCTCCCTGCCCGACGTGGAGTGGGTCGACCTGCGCGACCTGCCGCAGGGGACGCGGCCCGACCCCACCCGCGGCCTGCCCACCGTGCACGCCGACCGCCTCTTCGACGGCGGCTACGACTTCATCGGCACCGGGTTCACCCCGCCGATCACCGCCCAGGGGCAGGGGCACGACATCGTCTACGTCGCGGTCTCCGGCCCCCGCCACGAGAACGGGCGCCTGCTGGTCAAGGCCGACTCCGACATCAAGGAGACGGCCGACCTGCGCGGCCGCCGCGTCGGCATCGCGCACGGCTCCTGGCAGACCACCCTGCTGCTGTTCGCCCTGGACCGGGCCGGCCTGTCCTGGAGCGACATCGTGCCCGTGGACACCGGGGTCGACGCCGCACAGCAGTTCCTCTCCGGCGAGATCGACGCCTGGGTGGGCTCCTACCCGGTGCTGCGCGCGGTGGAGGAGCAGGTGGCCACCCGCGACCTGGTCGCCACCGAGGGGCTGTTCAGCCACCGCTCCCTCTGGTTCACCCGCCGCGACTTCGCGGAGAACAACCCCGAGGCGCTGGCCGCCATCGTCAACGCCCTCCAGGAGTCCGACGCCTGGATCCGCGAGAACCCGAGGGAGGCGGCGGCCCTGTTCGTCGCCGACGCCGAGAAGCGCGGCGGCCCCCGCGCCGACCTGGACGCCTGGGAGCACGCCCTGCGCACCCGCCCCTTCGGCCTGCTCCCGGTCACCGACGAGTTCGTCGCCGAGCAGCAGCGCGCCGCCGACCTGCTGCACGCCAACGGCCTGCTGCCCCGCAAGGTCGACGTCTCCTCGGCGGTGTCGCCGAGCGTCAACGCCCTCGTCCCGCCGATCCCCGGCGCCGACGCGCAGTGACCCGCCCGGGGCGGGAGGCCCGCCGCCTCCCGCCCCGCCCCGACCCCCACCGAGGACGCCATGACCGAACTGCTGTTCAGACTCCCCACCCGCCACCAGCCCCCGCCGGACCTCGGCCCCGTCCCGCGCGACGTGCGCGGCGACCACTACGGCCCCCTGGAGCGCCTGTTCCAGACCGGGCGCGCCGCCGAGATCGCCGGCCTGGGCGGGGTCCTGGCCCCCCACGACCCGCAGGGGGAGGACTCCTGGACCGTCGCCGCGGGGGCGCTGCGGCACAGCCGCCACCTCCGGGTCGTCGCCGAGTTCCCGCCCTGGGCCGCCACCCCCGTCTACGCCGCGAAGACGGCGGTGACCCTGCAACGCTTCTCCGTGGGCCGACTGGGCTGGCGGCTGTCCCTCGACGGGGACCCCGCCCAGCGCGCCGCCCAGGGCGACTTCGTCGACGGCGCCGACCGCTACGCGCGCGCCGACGAGTTCCTCACCGTGGCCAGGGGGGTGTGGCAGGAGCGCCCCTTCGACTTCGACGGGCGCTTCTACCGGGTCCGCGGCGGAGGCTTCGCGCCGCCCCTGGCCGGGCACCCGTTCCCGCGCGTGTACCTGTCGGGCACCGACGAGGCCGCCCTGGAGCTGTCGGCCCGCCACGCCGACGTGCACCTGGTCGGACTCGACGACGACATCGACGCCGTGCGCGCCGGCCTCGCCGAGCGCGCCGCACCCCTGGGCCGCCGGGTCGACCTGGGCCTGGAGCTGTCCCTGCTGGTCAGGGAGGACGCCGAGGAGGCGTGGCACCACGCGGGCGCCCCCGGACGCGGGACCGGACGCTGGGACGGCTTCGCCTCCCTCGGCCACACCGTGGCCGCCGGCCTGGTCGGCTCCTACCGGCAGGCCGCCGAGCTGCTGGGCGACTACGCGCGCCGGGGAGTGCGCGTCTTCGCGGTCGAGGCGGCCCCCGCCCTACAGGAGGCGTACCGGCTGGGCGAGCACCTGCGCCCCGCACTGGAGGAGGAGTACGAGAGTGTCCGTTGACTTCTACTGGCGGATCGGCATGCACGGCGACCAGCCGTCGCTGCGCCGCCGCGCCGAGAGCCGCGGCGACTGGGCCCCGCACGTGCCCGGGCGCATCGCCCCCGCGCTGCGCCACGGGGAGCCCGACGGCTACGCCTACGTCGAGCACATGCTCGACGTGGCGCGGGCCGCCGAGGCGGCCGGGTTCTACGGCGGGCTGATGCCGTCGTTCCCCTTCACCGACGACCCGTGGGCCTCCGCGGCGATGCTGGCGCGCGAGACCCGCACCTTCCGGTTCATGATCGCCTTCCAGCCCGGCTTCCTCAACCCGGTGCACGCCGCGCGGATGGCGGCCACCCTGCAGCGCGCCTCGCGGGGCCGGGTCGTCTACAACGTCATCACCGGGGGCGGCGGCCCCGCCCAGGCGTGGTGGGGCGACGAGGTCGCCCACGACGACCGCTACGCGCGCACCGACGAGTTCCTCCGGGTGCACCGGGGGGTGTGGCAGGAGCGCCCCTTCGACTTCGACGGGCGCTTCTACCGGGTGGCGGGGGGCGCGCTGCCCGACCCCCTGGCGGCCGAGGAGTTCCCCGAGATCTACTTCTCCGGGTCCTCGGCGGCGGCCCTCGACGTCGCCGCCCGGCACGCCGACTACTACCTGTCCTGGCTGGAGCCCTTCGACGCGCTGGCCGCGAAGTTCGCCGCGGTGCGCGAGCACGCCGCCGCGGCCGGGCGCGTCCCCCGCTTCGCGGTCCGGCTGGACGTGGTGGCGCGCCCCACCGAACGCGAGGCCTGGGAGGAGGTGCGCCGCGGCTTCGAGGCCGCGGACCTGCGCGGCCTCGACGGCGGCGCGGGGGACTCGGTGGGCGTGGCGCGCAGCCGCTCTTTCGTCAGCGGCCCCGTCACCGGCTACCGGGACCTGGAGGTCCAGCCAAACGTGTGGGGCGGCTTCGGGCTGCTGCGCGGCGGTCCGGCGTTCGGGCTGGTGGGCAGCTACCGGCAGGTCGCCGAGCGGCTGGAGGAGCTCATCGCGCTGGGCGTCGACGCGTTCATCCTGGCCGGGGTGCCCCACCTGGAGGAGTCCTACCGGGTGGGCGAGGAGGTCCTCCCGCTGCTGCGCGGCGCCGGGCGCCGGGCGGCAGCGTCCGACCGGGCCGGGGGAGAGGACCGCCGCGGCACTCCCGTCACTGTGTTCCCGGAGGCCACTGCTTCCAAATAATTTTTCCTACCTGTATAGTTGGGTTTGTTTCCCGGTGCGACGACCTCCGCGAAAGGCGGCTCCTCGGCATGCGTTTCCACTGGTTCCTTCCCACGACCGGCGACGGGTACGCGGTCCGTAACTCCACGATCCGCCTCGACGTCGACGGGGTCACCGCACCCTCGCGCCCGGCCGACCTGGGCTACCTCGCCCAGGTGGCCCGGGCCGCCGAGAGCACCGGGTTCACCGCGGCGCTCACCCCCACCGGCGCGGGCTGCCCGGACCCCTGGATCACCTGCGCGGCACTGACCCAGCACACCGAGCGGCTGAAGTTCCTCGTGGCCTTCCGCCCCGGCTTCGTACTGCCGACCCTGCTCACCCAGCAGGCACGGGCCTTCCAGGAGGTGTCGCGCGGCCGACTGCTGGTCAACATCGTCACCGGAGGCGACCCGGTCGAGCAGCGCGCCTACGGCGACTTCCTCGACCACGACCAGCGCTACGCCCGCACCGACGAGTTCCTCACCGTGCTGCGCCGGACCTTCACCGGAAAGCCGGTCGACTTCTCCGGCGAGCACTACCGGATCGAGGGCTGGGAGGCCGCCGAGCCGCTCGACCCCGCGCCCGAGATCTACTTCGGCGGCGCGTCCCCGGCGGCCGAGCGCGTCGCCGCCGCCCACAGCGACGTCCACCTCATGTGGGGCGAGCCGCCGGCCATGATCGCCCAGCGGATCGAACGGGTGCGCGCCCTGGCCGCCCGGACCGGCCGCAGCCTCCGGTTCGGCATCCGCCTGCACGTCATCGCCCGCGACACCGCCGCCGAGGCCTGGCGCGACGCCGAACGGCTGCTGGAGGGCATGAGCCCCGAGCGGATCGAGGCCATGCAGCGCTACTACGCCCGCATGGACTCCGTCGGCCAGGCCCGCATGGCCGCCCTGCACGGCGGCTCCACGCGCTCCCTGGAGGTCTCGCCCAACCTGTGGGCCGGGGTCGGCCTGGTCCGCGAGGGCGCCGGGACCGCGCTGGTCGGCGACTACGCCGAGGTGGCCCAGCGCATCGAGGAGTACCACGCCCTCGGGGTGGACGAGTTCGTCCTCTCCGGCTGGCCCCACCTCGAAGAGGCCTATCGGGTGGGCGAGTACGTCCTGCCCCGGCTCGGCACGCCCTCCCCGACTCCCGAACCGGCGTCGTGAGCGCCGTGACCGAGGCCCGCCCGGGCCCCGCAGACGGCGGCCCCGGGACCCGCCTCGACAACAACTCCACCCGGGGCCGCTTCCGTCCCCGCACCCCCGCACCGGTGCGGTCCCTGGGCCTGCGGGCCCTGTCGGTGGGCAGCCTCCTGCTGCTGTGGTGGGCGGTGGCACGCGCCGAGATCTGGCCCCCGGTCATCCTGCCCTCGCCGCAGGCGGTCTGGGAGAAGGCGGTGGCCACCACCACCGAGGGCTTCAGCGGCCACACCCTGCCCGAACACCTGTGGGTCAGCATGCGCCGCATCCTCGTCGGCAGCGGCTACGGCACCCTCGGCGGAGTCCTGCTCGGCCTCCTGATCGGACTGGCGCCCGCCGTGCGCGCGCTCCTGGGCCCCTTCATCTCCTTCGTGCGCACCCTGCCGCCGCTGGCCTACCTCAGCCTGCTCGTCATCTGGTTCGGCATCAACGAGGAGCCCAAGATCTGGCTGCTCGTCATCGCCTCCCTGCCGCCGGTGGCCGTGGCCACCGCCGACGCCGTCCGCAACGTCGCCCCCGACTACCTCAACGCGGCCCGCTCCCTGGGGGCGCGCTCCTGGCAACTGCCGCTGTGGGTCGTCCTCCCGCACGCCCTCCCCGAGGTCATGACCGGCATTCGCATCGCGGTCGGCGTGGCCTACACCTCCGTCGTCGCCGCCGAGACCGTCAACGGCATCCCCGGAATCGGCGGGATGGTCCGCGAGGCCCAGCGCTACAACCAGACCGACACGGTCATCCTCGGCCTCATCGTCATCGGCCTGTCCGGCCTGCTCATCGACTGGCTGCTGCAACTGGTCGACCGCGTCCTGGCCCCGTGGCGGGGCCGCACCTGACCCCGCCGATCCCCTCCACCCCTCACCACCATCCCGCAGGAGATCCCCATGACACCGATCCGTCGTTCCCGCACCTCCCGGACCCTCGCGGCGGCCTCCGCACTCACCGCCGCCATCCTGATGGCCTCGGCCTGCAGCACCGCCGAGGACCGGTCGGAGACCGCCGACGGAGTGCCCGCCGAGCTGCGCATCGGCTACCAGTCCATCCCCAACGGCGACCTCGTCGTCAAGCACAACGGTTGGCTGGAGGAGGCGCTGCCCGACACCGCGATCGTGTGGAACAGGTTCGACTCCGGCGGCGACGTCAACACCGCCTTCCTCGCCGGCGAACTCGACATCGCCCTGGTCGGCAGCGCCCCGGTCGTCCGCGGCCTGTCCCAGCCTCTCGACATCGACTACCAGGTGCCCTGGATCCACGACGTCATCAGCGACAACGAGGCGCTGGTCGCCGCCGAGGGAATCGACGAGGTCGCCGACCTCGCGGGCAGGACGGTGGCGGTGCCCTTCGCCAGCACCACCCACTACCACCTGATCGCCGCCCTGGACGAGGTCGGCCTCGCCGTCGACGACGTGGAACTGCTCGACCTGGAGCCGCCGGACATCCAGGCCGCCTGGCAGCGCGGCGACATCGACGCGGCCTTCGTGTGGTACCCGGTGCTGGGACAGCTCCGCGCCGACGGCGGCCGCATCCTCGTCACCAGCGGCGAACTCGCCGAACGGGGCAAGGTCACCGCCGACCTCGCGGTGGTCAGCACCGAGTTCGCCGAGACCTACCCCGACGTCCTGGCCACCTGGGTGGAGCAGCAGAACCGCGCGGTGACCCTGCTGCACGAGGACAGGGCCGCCGCGGTCGAGGCCATCGCGGCCGAACTCAACCTGGAGCCCGCGGAGGCCGAGGAGCAGGTCGGCCAGCTCGTCTTCCTCGACGCCGCCGAGCAGTCCTCCGCCGACTACCTCGGCACCGCCGACGAACCCGGCCGACTGGCCGAGGCCCTCCTCCTGACCGCCGAGTTCCTCGCCGAGCAGGGAGAGATCGACGCGGCACCCACCCTGGAGGACTTCCAGGCCGCGCTCGCCACCCAGGGAGTCGAGAGTGTCGCCACGCCCTGACGCCGGGGCGGCCGCACTGGAGCTGCGCGGTGTCGGCCACGACTACCGGGGGCGTGAGGGGACGGTGCCCGCCCTGCAGGGAGTCGACCTGTCTGTGGAACGGGGAGAGCACCTGGTGGTCGTGGGCCCGTCCGGATCCGGGAAGAGCACGCTGCTGCGGCTCGTGGCCGGATTCCACCGGCCCTCGCGGGGTGCCGTCACGGTCGACGGCGCCCCGGTCAGGGGGCCCGGCCCCGACCGGGGCGTGGTCTTCCAGCAGCCCACCCTGTTCCCGTGGCTGAGCGTGCTCGCCAACGTCGAGTTCGGCCTGCGCATGGCGGGGATGCGCCGTGAGGAGCGGCGGGAGCGCGCCATGCGCCAACTGGAACTGGTGGGACTCGCCGACACCGCCCGTATGCGCACCTACGAGCTCTCCGGCGGCATGCGCCAGCGCGTCGCCATCGCCCGGGCACTGGCTCCCGACCCCGGGATCGTGCTCATGGACGAGCCCTTCGGCGCCCTGGACGCGCTCACCCGGGAACGCATGCAGGAGGAACTGCGCGACCTGTGGCGGCTCACCGGCAAGACGCTGGTGTTCATCACCCACGACGTGGACGAGGCGGTGTACCTGGGCACCCGCATCGTCGTCCTCAGCGCCCGTCCCGGACGGATCGTCCTGGACGAGAGCTCCGACCTGCCCCGCCTGGACGATCCCCGGGCCGACTCCGCCTTCACACGGCGGCGCGAGCTGATCACCGAGGCGGTGCGTGCCGCGGCGGGGGTGTCCGCCTGAGCCTCCGGGCCGGGGCGGGTGGCGCAGCGTCCGCCGGAGCCGGCGGGGAGGCCGGCGAAGGCCGCTTCTTTTCTCCCCCGGTCCTCGTTCTCGGCAGCGCGGGGAAAGAGAGAGCACACGCCCGCGGGAAGGAAGACCAGCGTCAGAAGAGACGGAGAAACGACGGTGCGGGGAGCCGGGCGGTCGGGGCCGTCAGTCTTTCGTCCCGGCGAGGACCAGGATCTCGTCGACCGTGGCCCGGTCCAGCACGGGGTCCCCCGGCAGGCCCAGCAGCCGCCAGGAGGCGGTGGCGCACAGTTCCAACTCCCGGTGGCAGTCCTGGGGCGAGGGAGTACCGTCCCGCCAGAGTCGGTGGAGCTGGTGCTGGATGGTGAAGGCGAGGAGGTCCAGCAGACCCCTCGGGTCGGGGAGCGGGGACAGCCGTCCGGCCGTGACGTCGGCCTGGTAGACCTCCAGGGCCGGTTCGGTCCACTCCCGGGTGACCCGCTCGTCCCAGGCCCGGGCGAAGGCGCGGTCGCGCGCGTAGATCTCGAACGCGATGACGAGCACGACACGGTGCAGGGCCCACAGGCGGAACGTGCTCATGAGAGCGGAACTGAAGTAGGTGCCCAGGTTGGTGGCGTCCGCCCGGCCGAAGCCGGCGAACACCGCGGAGAGGGAGCGGTCGACCAGCGCCAGGCACATCTCGTCCACGGTCCTGAAGTGGTTGTAGACGCTGGATCGCTTCATCTCCGCCCGCTGCGCGACGTCGGCCACGCTCACCCGTGCCGCGGGGGAGGTGCGCAGCAGGTCGTGCAGCGCCTCCAGGATCCTGTGTCGGGTCACCTGCCCCTTGGAGGAGTGCTCAGGAGGACCGAACCGAAGTGGCATAGCGGCAGGATAGCGAGGGAGTGGGCCGCAAGAGTCATCAAAATAAGCATTTGTCTACATTTTTAGACAAAAGTTGATTTCGGGGGTTTGGCGGGGCAGACTGATTCGGACGCAATGCCGGAGGAAGAGGAATGGGGACCGGTTTCCGGCCCCCGCCAGGTCAAGCTCGCCGACGCGGGTGATCCCGAGGTCGACTCAGGGCACCGGCCACCCTGCCCCCGTGGTTGGAGTTGACGACATCCCCCTTCCCCAAGGGGCGGACTGTGTTTTTCAAGCCTGTGAAGGCGTGCTGGTCGATCAGTCCTCTCCTGAGCGGCGACGTGTCCTGGGCGGGTCGGTGGTCCCGTCGGTTCCGCGGTGGAAGCGGCGCCGGAAGCAGTGGACCAGCGGCATCCGGCGTCGGGACGGCTTGCACCGCGGCCGCCGGACACGGTGGACGGTCACCGATCCGCCACAGTACTCCCGCCGGGACGCGGCGGAACAGTCTCCGGGACGTCGGTCCGGGCCGGCCCTCCCAGCGGGGCGACCGTCCCGGTCAGCCGCCCGGAGGCCCGCCCCTGCGGCGGTGCCGTGGCGGCCCGCCGCCCCGCATACCCGGCCGTCTCCCCGTCCCCCGTCCGGTGCCAGGTGGGTGGGGGACGGGGAGTCAAGCGCCTCGGTAGGTGCCGAAAGCCCACACGTTCCCCTCGGGGTCGACGATGCTGACATCACGCGACCCGTAGTCGGTGTCCATGAGCTCCCGGACGATCCGCGCTCCGGCGGCGACCGCGCGACGGTGCACCGCGTCGGGGTCGGCGGTGCACACGTAGGTCTCGACTGTCGACAGGGCCGCCGACTCCCCCGTCAGGGGGCCGTACATCACCCCTCCGCCCTCCGGCCAGCTCAGTTCGGCGTGTTCGATGCGTCCGTCGGCGTCGCGGAAGGTCGCGGTCTCCACGAAGCCGAGGACCCCGGCCAGGAAGCGGCGTGCCGCCTCCGGGTCCTGGTACCTCAGGCAGGGCCACACTCCGGGCCGGTTCGTGTTCTCACTCATGTCCTGGATCGTGGCCGACCTCGGCGAACGGGTCTTGGAGAAAGGGGAGCTCCTCCCGGATCCAGACGGTGGGGGAGCAGCCGACCAGTGTCCGCCACTCGTTGGTCAGGTGCGCCTGGTCGTCGTAGCCGCAGTCGGCCGCGACCGTGGCGAGGGCGTGGTGGCCGCCCGCGCGGATCGCGGCGACGGACCGTTCGAACCGCATCAGACGCGCCGCCTGCTTCGGTGGGACGCCGACCTCCCGGGCGAACCGCTCCGTCAGGTGGCGTCTGCTCCAGCCGACCTCCGCGGCGATGGCGGCGACCGGTCGGGTGCCGCCGGAAGCCAGCAGCGCCCGCCACGCCCGGTGGATCTCGGGTGCGGACCGCGCGGGCCGCACCGCCGCGGCCAACTCCTCGTCCAGCACGGCGAACGCCTCCGTCCAGGTGGCCGCCTCGGCCAGCCGGTCGGCGAGGCGTCCGCCCCACGGGACGGGCAGATCGGCGGCTTCGACGGTGGTCCGGGCCAGTTCCGCGGCGGACACCCCCAGCAGTGCGCGCACTCCCAGCGGATGCAGCAGCGACAGGCCACGCTGGTGGGAGTCCTGACGGATCAGCGCCGGACCGAGGTGCAGCCCGGAGGCGCCCGTGCGCACCGTCATCGGACCCCCGTCCGGTGTGGGGCCGCCGAGCATCCGGACCGGCGCGTCCACCACGATGACCAGTGTGACGTGCCGGGAGGGCAGGCCGCGGTGCACGGTCAGCGGGACCGCGTGTCGGGTGTAGCCGACGTACCGCGCGACCAGCGGACGCAGCACGGGGTGCGGACGCGCCACGGCCCATCCGGTGGACGGTCCCGGTGCGCGTGGGGCGGAGGAGGCGCTCACGGTGTCCGACCTCCGTTGCGGTTGCCCGGCCGGTCGGGAACCGGGGAGGGGGGAACACCGACGCTGACGGAACATCGGCGCCCCGGGGCACGGCGGGTGTCGGCGACGGGGGCGAGGACACGGACCCGCCGTGCGCGCTGCGGCCGGGGCCGCTGTCGCCCGCAGAGTCCCGCGATCCGGGCGGGGCGGACGGCTCCGGGCGGGGCGGACGGCTCCGGGCGGGGCGGCACGGGGGCGCCACCACGCGAACAGCGGCGCCGAGCGGGAAACGGACGAGGCCGCGCCGGCGCCGAAGGCTTCGGTGGCCACGGCGGCACGGTCCGACGAACACAGATCCACGGGATTCTCCTGGATGCGGGAAGACCTGTCATGGGATTGAACCCCGCAGGCGCGGGTTCGGTTGCGGTTCTCGTGAGAGGACCTCGGGGCGCGGGGAAGACGGCGTCCGGAAGACCTCCGTGCCGCCGGAACCGCTGGAGGCCGCCGCAGCGGAAACGGGACGCGCGGCCTCGGCGCGGCGCCCCGGCCGGTCCCACGAGACGGTCCGGGCGGGGCCGGAAGGGGGAGCGGCCGGGGCGGCGTGCGCGGCGCACCGCAGCCGGGCTCGGCCACCCCGCCGGGGCCGGCGCCACGTGCAGCGACGCGAGCACGACACGGGTCGCGGTGTCGGCGTCGAGAGCGGCGGTCGTGGCCGGTACCACGTGCCGTTGGCCTGCGTGGTTCGCAGGGACCCCCGCCACAGCGGGGACCGCGCCACCGCGACGGCGGACCCGGCGCCCAGGGGAACGGTGGAGGCGAAGGCGACGTCTGCGGCGGTGACCACGGCCCCGGTGAGGTGGTCGGGGCGGGTCGTGGACGCGCCCGCGGAGGGCCGGTGCCCCACAGCAGCAGGAGCGGCGACGGTGCTGAGGACGGCCGCGGCCCCTGCCACCAGGACAGTCCGGGACGACGGGGGAGGGAACGGGGGAGTGCTCGGTCGACCGACGCGCAGACACGGGGGCTCCAGGATTCGGTGTGGTCCGGTGTTGCGGGCACCAGCCGGCACCCCCGAACGAACTTGGGGTCACGCGCGGGGTCGCCGCGGAACGCCGCGGCGGGGCGGCTGTGGGGCGCCGTGCGCTTCCTCCCCCGAGTGCCCGATCCACCCCACCGGTACCGCTGGCCCGGTGCGCCGTGCGTCCGTCCGGCCGTGTCACCGGGGGTCCCCCGGCGGCACCGGGGCCGGACAGGCGGTCCTCGGCGGGTCCGCCGAGCCGCTGTGCGGCCCGGGGGAGACGGTACCGCGACCCACCGATTTTCCTTGACACCTCTTGTCAAGTACTTGCTATTGTCTGTCAAGTACTGGAAGGGGTGGTGCCACGATGTCCGGCGCGTCGACCTCCGAGCACGTCCAACTCGTTGCCGACCTGCGGCGGCTGGTCCGCAGCCGGCTGCTCGACCCGCTGCTCCTCCTGCTGGGGGACGAGGAGCGGATCGCCTTCCTACGCGACCGCCTCCACATCGACGCCGAGATGTGGGCGGCGCAGCTCCTCGGCCCCGACGACGCGGTCGCCACCCGGACGGCCGTCCGGGTGCTGGCCGCGCTGTATCCGGGGGACGCACCGTTCGACCCGCCGGAGGACTGGTGGCGGACCCCGCTGGGCAGGGTGGTCGCCCGCCGTGTCGGGCACACGGCCAGAGACCACGTGTCCTACTCGGTGGCGGGGGCGATGCTCGGTATCACCCGGCAGGGAGTCCACGACCTGGTCCGCCGCGGCAAGCTGGCCCGGCATCCCGACGGCGGTGTCACCTCGGCGTCGGTGCGCGACCGACTGCGCGGATCCGCCTTTTCCACCGACGGTCGGCAGCACGGCAGGACGGCGGTTCGCGATGCGCGTTGAACAGCAGGAGACCACGGTGCGGACACGGGACGGGACGCGTGTCGCGGTGCGCGACCACGGAGGAGACGGACCGCCCGTGCTCCTGCTGCACGGGGCGGGCGGCAACCTCCTGCACTGGGGCCGGGTCGCCGCCCGGCTCGCCACCGCGCACCGGGTCGTGGCCATGGACCTGCGCGGACACGGCCGCTCCGACGACGCCCCCTGGGAGTGGGAGCGGGCCCTCGACGATGTCGAGGCCGTCGTCGACCACTGCGGACTGGGGTCTCCCGCGCTCGTCGGACACTCCCTGGGCGGGATGCTCGCCGGGGCCTGGGCGCGCCGCCCACCCGACTGCCCGGCGGCGGTGAGCCTCGACGGCCACCGGGCGGCCGAGACCGACCCGGCCCACTACGCCGGACTGCCCGAGGAGCGGGTGCACCGCGACCTGGAGCGGCTGCGGGCGGTCTTCACCGCGCAGGCCGAGGTGATGGCCCGGCCGATGGATGCCGCACAGGTCGCGGGACTGCTCGACCAGCAGCGCGCCTTCGCCGCCGACACGGGGATCAGCGAGGAGGAGTGGCTGGCGGCCGTGCGGCGGGGCCTGGAGGAACGCGACGGCCGGTGGTTCCTGCGGCCGGGGCCGGAGACCACCGCCGCCCTGCGGGAGTGCGCCGAGTTCCGCGACTGCCTGCCGGTCTTCGCCGCGGTGACCGCGCCGCTCCTGGTCGTCCTCGCCGCCTGGGAGGTGCCGCGGATGCCCGAGGAACTGCGTGACCTCATGCTGGCCCACCGTGCCGCCCTGCGCCGCGACCTCGGCGCGCTGGCCGCCGCACGGCCCGACGTGCACGTCCGCGAACTCGACGCCGGCCACGGCATGGCCGTCACGCATCCCGTCGAGGTCGCCGACCTGGTCCTGGCCTTCCTGGGGGAGCATGCGGCCCGGAACTGACCGCCGGCCGGTGCAACCGATCGGGGGAGTGCGGGGTTACAGGGGTGTGAGAGTTATCGCGGAGACCTCCGACGACGTCGACCGCTGGTTCGTCGACCTGTACGACCAGCACCGCGGGCCGGTGTTCTCGGCCGCGCTGAGACTGTGCGCACGCTGGGCCGACGCCGAGGACCTGACGGCCGAGACGTTCGTGCGGGCGTACCGGGCCGCCGGCG
This sequence comes from Thermobifida alba, assembly GCF_023208015.1. Classification (NCBI taxonomy): domain Bacteria; kingdom Bacillati; phylum Actinomycetota; class Actinomycetes; order Streptosporangiales; family Nocardiopsidaceae; genus Thermobifida; species Thermobifida alba. The sequence goes on from NZ_CP051627.1 coordinate 1,132,488, forward strand.
ACTACACCCCCGAACGCCGTGCCCAGGTGCGCCCCCGGGCCTGGCTGATGACCATCCTGTGGAACCTGTGGCGCAACCGGGCGCGCACGGCCGCGCGCAGGCCGCCGCCCGCACCGCTGACCGAGGGGGTCGACGTCGCCGACCCCGGTCAGGACGTGGCCGGTGCGGCGGAACGGAACGAGACCGGCGAAAGACTCGCCGCGCTGCTGGAGCAGCTGTCCGACGCGCAGCGGGAGGCGGTCGTGCTGCGGTACGTCGCGGACCTGTCCATCAGCGAGGTCGCCGCGATCCTCGGGGTCCCCGAGGGGACCGCCAAATCCCACGTCTCCCGCGGGCTCAAGAAGCTCCGCGAACTCACCCAGGGAGGTGTCCGATGAGTGACGGACCGCTGCTGGAGCAGCTCGCGAAACTGGTCACCGACGCTCCGGACGACCTGATCGACAGGATCGCCGCCCGCTGGGTCACCGTTGACGGCCCCATCGGCGAGCTGTTCGTCGCCTACACCGACCGCGGCATCGCCTATGTCCGGCCTGCCTCGGACGACGTGCGCGAGGAGTTCCGCAGGCGTTTCGGGCGGCCGCTGCTGCGCGCCGCCCGCCCGCCCGCCGGACTGGCATCGGCGCTGCGCACCGGACGGACCAGCGGTATCGAGTTCGACCTGCGCGAACTGACCGACTTCCAGGCCGAGGTGCTGCGCGCCACCCAGGCCATCCCGCGCGGCGAGGTGCGCCCCTACTCCTGGATCGCCCGCAGGATCAACCGTCCCCGCGCGGTGCGGGCGGTCGGCACCGCGCTGGCCACCAACCCGGTGCCCCTGCTGATCCCCTGCCACCGGGTGGTCCGCTCCGACGGCTCGGTGGGTGAGTACATCTTCGGGACCGAACTCAAACGGCACCTGCTCCACGCCGAGGACACCAACCTCGACGAGGCGCACAGCCTCGCGCGTCGGGGCATCTTCTACGTGGCCAGCGACACCACCGGAATCGTGTGCTATCCGACCTGCCACCACGCCCGACGCATCGCCCCGTCCCACCGGAAGGGCTTCCGCACCGTCGTCCAGGCCGAGACGGCGGGCTACCGCCCCTGCCGGCACTGCCAGCCCGCACCCGCGGCGGCGACGTGACGAAGACCCGAGAACCGGCAACGCGGCACCGGACGGGCGGCTCCACCGGCACGGCGCGGAAGGTCTGTCCGGGACCGTCTGCCCTCCGGTTCTCCGCGGCTCCGTACCCGGGGAGTGGCCAGCGGGCGGCCTACGGCGGCGTGCGCCACCGGAGGCCGTGGGGCTGGTACTCAGTACTCAGGAAGGGGTGCCGTTCCCCGAGGCGGTGCGGACACGGCGCCAGGCCGCGGCCCAGCGCTGGTAGTCGGCCTCGCCCCCGCCGCAGGCGACGACGAAGGCGTTCAGCACGGTCAGCCGGGGAAGGCGGTCGCTGTTGAGGGTGAGGCGGAAGCGGGAGGCCGAGCACACCCCGCCGCAGTTGTACTCCATTTCCAGATAGGAGGGGGAGCCGACCCAGGCCCGGTAGTGGCGCATGGCCGAGACAAAAGCGGCGGGGGTGGTGGCCCGCCGCGGATCGGGCTCCTGGGCGGAACCGAAGAAGTCGGCCCTGGCCGGGAGGAGGCGGGTGGCGGGCCGCCGGGACGCGCCGAAGAGTTCCGTGACCGGCCGCGGACGTGTCGCGGGGAAGCGCTCCCTCATCGTGCCTCCTCGGAAGCGGGAACGGGGGTGCGGACGGGAGCACCGGGCGGTGGAGTTGCCGGGACACCGGGGGCACGGGCCACGGAGGAACGGTCCGCGACGGGACTCGGAGCAGAAAACGTCATTGTTCCCTTGGCATGGTCTTCGGGACGGCGAGGGGTCCGTCAATCCGGACGGTGCTCCCGGCCTGTGGGAAGGCGAGCCCAGAAGTGCTCCGCGCCGGTCAGGTGGAGAAGGCGCCATACGGAAACGGTGGATTCACGGAACGACTTCATATTATGCCCTCAATTGCCGGTTCCGGAAATCCCACGAGAGCCCCGGAACAGAGACCCTGGTCACGGCGGCAGGCCAGGACGGGCATTCGGGGACGGAAATCTCCCGCGGGACGAACCGGCCGGGCGGCACAGCCGGGCCGCCGTGCCGCCCGGCCGCGGATCCGGGAAATCCCGGAAAAGGGCGGAACCGGATTCTGCGGTGCAAGAAGAAAGCCCGGCGGATCCGGTTCGCCTGCGGCGGAGAAGAGCCGTCCGGACCATTGGTGCGGCCGGTCGCCACGACGTGTTCTTCCGAGGCCGGGGACGTGACGCACAGCATGCCGTCCCGCCCCGACGCCTTCCCCGGGGCGTGCCATACCCTGGGCAGATGCGGGAGGGAACCGACGGCGGCAGGGACACGCGATCCAGCACGCGTTCCGAGGTGCCCGGCCCCCGTGCCCTGCTCACCGGTCCGGAGTTCCGCCTGCTCGTCGACCTGGTCGCCGACGGCGACGTGGTGGTGTTGAGTGGTGCGGGCCTGTCCACCGAGTCCGGTATCCCCGACTACCGGGGAGAGACCGGACGCAGGCGGCGGACCCGGCCGATGACCTACCAGACCTTCGTCGGCAGTGCCGCGGCCCGTCGACGCTACTGGGCGCGCGGCCACCTGGGCTGGCGGCACATCGACCGGGCCCTGCCCAACACCGGGCACCGGGCGGTCGCCGCCCTCCAGGCGCGCGGCCTGGTCTCCGGAATCATCACCCAGAACGTCGACGGCCTGCACCAGGCCGCCGGCGCCCGACGGGTGGTGGAGCTGCACGGCAGCCTGCACCGGGTCCGCTGCCTGGACTGCGGGGAGCGCACCGCGCGCCGTGAGCTGGAGCGGAGGCTGCGCGAGGCCAATCCCGGCTGGGACGCCCGCGCCGAGGAGGTCAACCCCGACGGCGACGTGGTCCTCGCCGAGGAGTGGATCGACTCCTTCCGCGTCGTGGACTGCCGCTCCTGCGGGGGAGTGCTCAAACCCGACGTGGTGTTCTTCGGCGAGAACGTGCCGCGCCCCCGAGTCCAGCACTGCTTCGAGTGGACCGAGGACGCCGGAGCGCTGCTGGTGCTGGGCTCCTCGCTGACGGTGGCCTCCGGTCACCGGTTCGTCCGGCGCGCCGCGGAGCGGGCCGTTCCCGTCGCGATCGTCAACCGGGGCGCCACCCGGGGCGACCCCCACGCCCTGGTGCGGCTCGACGCCTCCCTGGGACCGACTCTCGCCGCACTGCTCGCCGCTCTCGGCGTCCCTTCCTGATCCTCGTCGGCAGGCGGGAGGGACCAGGACGAAACCGGTGGCCCTACCTCTCCGAGTGTGGTAGAGATGGTCCCTCATGGTGAGGAGGCGGACCCCCGGGGGTCCGCCCTGCCTCCGGGGGAGGACGCTCCCAACTTTGGGAGCGCTCCCAAGCGGGATGTCGTGCGTTCCGGCACACCGTGAGCCCGACCGGGCAGACCCGCTCCAGGTCGGACCGCCCCCTTGACCTGTGGGACCCAGCCGTGAACGGGGGAATTCGAGTGAGCACCCTGGGGAGAACAGCCGGCCTCGGACGGCCCGTCCTCGGCGTCTTCATCGCAGCGGCCTTCGCCGGTCTCTACACCGTGGTCCTACCGCTGCTGTTGAACGAACGCGGCGCCGACAAACCGGTGATCGTCGCCTTCTACGTGCTGTTCGGGACCGTCTCGATGGCGGTCAACCTGGTGGTCGGCCGGTGGTGCCGAGAGACCGGACGGCACCGGACCGGCAGTGCCCTCGGCGCGGCGCTGGGCCTGGTCGGCATGGGGCTGCTGGCCGCGCCCACCCCGGACTGGGCGGTCCACGTCGCGGCGGTCTGCGGCGCCTTCGGCAGCCTGATCTACCCGTCGTTCGTGGCGCTCCTGGACAACGGGACGCTCTCCGGGGCCCGCGTCATGAGCCTGGTGCGGACGGTGTTCGTCGTCGGCTACGTCGCGGGACTCGGTCTGGCCTCGGCCATGTTCCTCGCCGAGGAGACCGTCGGCCCGCTGTTCCGCCCCATCCACGCGGGGCTGGCCCTCTACGTGTGCGTCCTGCTGCTGAGCGCCGTCCTGCCGGCCGCGCGGCGGAGCGGGAAGAGCGAGAAGGCCGGGGAGGCGGAGCCGGGCCGCCGGGCGTGGTGGCTGGTCGCGCTGGCGGTGGCGGCGATCTTCCTGCTCCGCGGCGCCGACAACCTGCGCCAGGTCTACCTGCCGCTGTACGCGCTGCACAAGGGCATGGCCGAGTCGGTCATCCCCGGCCTGTTCGCCCTCACCGCGGTGGTGGAGATCCTCGTCCTGGTCCCGCTCGCCGCGGCCACCGAGAAGTTCGGCAGCGTACGCACCCTCGTCGCCGTCTGCCTGGTCGGCACGCTGTCGTTCCTGCTCGTGGCGGTCGACACCGGGAATGCGGGGCTGCTGGTGGCCCAGGTCCTCTACGCGGTCTTCACCGCCGGGTTCCAGAGCATCGCCGTGGTCCTGCTCGGCCAGGTCATGCGTTCGGGGGTCTCCGGCGGTATCGGCCTGTTCGTCGCGATCTTCCAACTGGGGGCGGTCGTCGGGGTGGCCGTGCCGCTCGTGGTTCCCGGGTACTCGGCGGCCATCTTCTGGATCGGCTGCGGGCTGTGCCTGCTGGCGGCCACGGCGGTGCTCACGGTGAGCGGCGAACTCGAACCGCGCGCACAGGAGGAGTCCGCGGCACCGCCCCGCGGGACCGCGGGACAGGCCGTGCCGACCGAGGAACAGGGATGAGGGCGGGCCGCCCGCCCACGTCGACCACTCCGCGGTGGCGGTCCCACGGCCCCGCGGTGAGGGCGGCTCCGGGCGGCCGGGCCGCGTGTATGGTGCCCAGTACCCTCCCGAGTCCCGACAGAGAACAGGACCGACCGTGACCGGAACCGCCCCCGCTCCGTCCCGCACCCTGCGGCGCCGCGCGGCCACACTCGTCGGCGAGGTCTTCTCCCCCGGCATCCTGGTCACGGGAGCGCTGCCCGTGGTGGGCTGGGGCGGCACCCACAGCCTGGCGGGGGCGGGGTGGGGACTGTTCGCCGCCCTGTTCTGCGCCGTCGTGCCGTACGCGGCAGTCTTCGCCGGAGTGTGGCTCGGTTACTGGAACGACCACCACATCCGGGACCGCCGCCAGCGGACCGTCCCTTTCCTCATCGCCATCGGCTGCGTGGCGGCGGGGATCGCCGTGCTCGCCCTCCTGGGGGCCCCGAGCGTCGTGCTGGCGCTGGTCGTCGCCATCCTGGTGGGACTGGTCAGCACCGCTGTGGTGAGCAGGTGGTGGAAGGTGTCGGTGCACACCGCCGTCGCCGCCGGGGTGGCCGCCGTGCTCACCCTCACCTACGGGTGGGCGATGGCCGCGGCCTTCCCCCTGGTGGCCCTGGTCGCCTGGTCGCGGGTGGAACTGGAGCACCACACCGTCGCGCAGGCGGTCGTGGGCGTGCTGCAGGGCGCGGTGGTCTGCGCGCCCGTCTTCGCGCTGCTGCGCTGAACGCGGCGACGGCACCACGGCCGGCAGTCCGACGGGGAGGCCGGGCGTCCGCCGGCCGACCGTGCGGGAACACGGTGGCACGGCGACGCGGCGCCCCGCCGGGAGCACCCCGGGACGGTGCGCCGACCCTCCGGCGACACCGCGGAACAGCGGGGGCGCGGCAGCCCCCGCCGACGCCGGCCGTCCGGCTCAGCGGCGGCCCGCCCCCCTCCGCACGGCCTCGGTGAGCATCCGGACGACCGCGGCCGTGTCCGCCAGGTCGTCGAGGACGCCGTCGGCGCCCGCCGCGGCGAGGTCCGCGCGGCTGCTACGGCCGGTGGCCACCCCCACCGCGCGGACCCCCGCGGCGTGGGCGCCCCGTACGTCGTGCGGGGTGTCGCCGACCACCACCACGGTCGACGGTTCGATCGCGGCGCCGTACCGTTCGGTGGCGCGGTCGACGGCCCAGCGCACCAGATCCGCCCGGTCGGTGCTGTGGTCGCCGTAGCCGCCGAGAGCCAGATCGAGGCGGGTGGCCAGGTCGAACACGGTGAGCTTGGCGGCGGCGAGCTCCCGGATGTTGCCGGTCACCACCGTCTGCACCGCCCCCAGACGGTGCAGGGCTTCGAGGGCCGCGTGCGCGCCGGGCAGGGCGCGGCCCGCCTCGCGCATCCGGGGACGCAGCTCCTCGGCGGCTCGGCGCAGTGCCGTGGAGAACCGGGAGAGCAGGTCCGGTTCCGGCGCCACCCCGTTGCGGCGCAGGGTGTCGGTGATGATGGCGAGTTCCGTCCGTCCGGCCATGTCCGCCACCGTGTCCGGGAGGCGTCCGATGACGGCGGTGAACGCGTACTCGTACAGTTCGCGGCTGACCGCGCCCACGGTGAGCAGGGTGCGGTCGACGTCCCACAGGACCAGGCGGGGAGCGGGGGAGTCGGTCACGGTGCCGATGCTCTCACGCCGTGGCCGCGGCCCGCGGGCGGGGCGGTTGGGCGGCGCCGCGGCGGGCAGTCGGCCGGTGTGGCACGACGAGCACTCCTCACCTCCGGGGCACGTCCCGGGGCGGACGGGGCCGGAAGCGTCCCCGAGCAACTGCTGGACGCGGGCTTCCACGGTCTGGCGCGCCTCCGGCACGCCCGCGCGTTCCATCCGCGCGGCCTGTGGCTCGCCGGGGAGCTGACCCCCGTGCCCGGCAGCCTGCTGCCGGTGGCGGAGGGGAGCAGACCGGTGACCGCCCGGCTGTCCAAGGGCGCGGGGGTCCCCGGAGGCGGCCCCGACGTGCTGGGCCTGGGGCTGCACGTCGGGCCCGGCGGCGGTCTCGGGGGGCCGTGGGACCTGGCGCTGTCCTCCTCGGGGATCGGAACGGCGACCCGCTGCCTGCCGCTGCCCGCCACCGGCTGGGGCAGGGCGCGGTACGGCAGTCTGCTGCCCTACCGGGTCGGGAGACGGCTGGTGTGGCTGTTGGCCGTGCCGCACGGCGAGCCGCTCGCCCCCGCCTCCCTGGGCCTGCTGGAACAGCGGGTGCGCGACCGGCCGTGGCGGCTGGCACTGCTGGCCGGTCCGGGGAGCGGCAGGTGGCGTCCGGTCGCGGCACTGGTCCTGCATACCGTGCTGCCGGTGTCCGAGGCCGGACGGGTCTCCTTCGATCCGGTGCTCAACCGTCCCCCCGAGTGGACGCCGGCCCCCGGCTGGCTCACCCGGGCCCGGGAGAGCGCCTACCGGGGCAGCCGGAGGGGCCGCCGCGCCCCGGAGCGCGGCTGAGCGCGCCGGCCGCCCGGACCGCGTTCGCCGCGGCGGCGCTCGGCGGGGGCGCCGAACGCGGTGTCCCGGGCGGAGCGCGCGGCCGAGGCGCCGGCGGGGGCGGACAGGGGGATGCGGGCACGCCGTTTCCGTGCGCTGCGCGGGAAGCAACGGGGACACCGTTTCCGGAGGCAGGGCCGCGGGGCGGGGGACGGTTGCGGGGACACCGCGCTCGGACCGGGACGCCCGTGACCTCCCCTCCGGTTCTGGCCGCCCATGACCCGTCGGGACCGCCCCACGGGCGGACCACGCCGGTTCGACGAGGTCCGTGCGGCGCGGACCGCCTGCCGCGGGTCGGGGCCGGGGGAATCGACGGGGCCTCCGGCGAGGAGCTGTGCCGGGCTCCGGGGCAGCCCGCAGCAGTGCTGCGGCCGGCCGACGGCCATCGCCTGGCCGGGGTTCGGGGGGACCGGCCCGGTCCGCCCCGTCGCCGGATGCCCGTCCGGTGCGGGGCTTCCTCGTCGTCCCGGCCCTGTTCACCGGTGTCCCCGTGATCGACCTGGCCGCGGTGGCCGGCGCGGGCCGGTGGCCGGACGTCGGCGCCTTCGGCCTGCGCTCCGCTGTGGGCGGGCGCCGACCCGGCACTGCCCCGACCGGGAAGGGTGTGGCGCTCGCCGGTTGCCCCTTCACCGGGCGCAGGACGTCGGCGTGGTCGCGGCCGGCCCCGCGACAGCCCCGGTTCCCGGGGCGGGGCCGCTGAGGAGAGCCGGAGGGCGGCGGGGCGGTGGGCCGCCGGACCGTCGGTGCGCCGTCTTCCGGGCGCGCTTCAGGCCGCGGTAGCTCCGCCGACGGGGCTGCCGCGGCCGTTGCTCGGAGGCCGGACGGCGGGTGGTGGAGCGCCGTACCGGTTGTCGCGGTGGCGTGGGGCTGTTCAGCCCTCGGAGCTTCCGGCGGTGGAGACGAGGTCGGTGGACTGGGCTTCCTCCCCGAGCATGCGGAGCAGTTCCGGGGTGATCTCGTCTTCCTCCTCGCGGCTGCGGGTGGCCTCGATGACGAGGTCGTGCAGCCGGGTGAGCACGCGGATGCGGTGTTCCAGCACGGCCACCTTGCTCTCCAGGATGGCCTGGGTGCGCTCGGAGGCCGCGTTGGTGCGGTCGAGCGCCCACTGGCCGAGATCCCGGATCTCCTCCAGCGAGAAGCCCATCTCCTTGAGGAGGAGTGCCCCCTCGACGTAGAAGATGTACTCGTGTGGATAGCGGCGGCTGCCCCCGGCGGTGCGTTCGGGAGTGGGGAGAATCCCCAGCTCCTCGTAGTAACGGATGGTGCGGGGGGAGACCCTGGCCCGTTTGGCCAGCTCGCCGATGCTGAGCAGGTCCCCCTTGAAGGAGGCGCTCGAAGGCTTCCCGGAGGACGACCGGGAGCCGGACTCCGGTTCGCTGGAGGAGGGCGGGGACGTCCTCCTTTCCCTGGCAGAGGTGTGTGTGGACATCGATGGACTCCTAGGGAACATTGCGACTTAACGAATCCCGTTAAGTCGTTCCCAGTCTATCGCTGCCCGTGGGATGAGATAGCCATCTGTGATCGGGCTCACGCTCGGTCATGGTCCCGGGGCCCGGTCAGAAACCGAGGTCGCGGCCGATGATCTCCTTCATGATCTCCGTCGTGCCGCCGAAGATCGTGTGGATCCGGGCGTCGCGCCAGAAGCGGGAGATCGGGTATTCGTCCATGTAGCCGTAGCCTCCGTGCAGTTGCAGGCAGTCGTCTGCGGTGCGCTTCATCAGCTCGGTGGTCCACCACTTGGCCTTGGCCGCGTCGACCGGGCTGAGGGTCCCCGCGTTGAGTTCGAGGACGGCCCGGTCCACGTAGGTCTGCGCGATCTCGATCTCCGTCGCCATTTCGGCGAGTCGGAACCGGCTGTTCTGGAAACGGCCGATCTCCTGGCCGAAGGCCCTGCGCTCCCGGCAGTACCGCACGGTCCACTCAAGGGCGGCCTGTGCGGCGGCGACGGCGACGACGGCGATGGACAGCCGCTCCTGCGGCAGGTTGCGCATCAGGTAGCCGAAGCCCTGGTTCTCCTCGCCGAGCAGGTTCGCCGCGGGCACCCGCACGTCCTCGAAGACCAGTTCCGCGGTGTCCTGGGAGTGCATGCCCGCCTTGGCCAGGTTGCGGCCGCGCCGGAAGCCGGGCATGTCGCGTTCCACGACCAGGAGGCTGATGCCGCGCGCCCCGGCCGACGGGTCGGTCTTGGCCACGACGATCACGAGATCGGCGTGGATGCCGTTGGTGATGAAGGTCTTGGAGCCGTTGAGGACGTAGTGGTCGCCGTCGCGGACCGCGGTGGTGCGCACCGCCTTGAGGTCGCTGCCCGCGCCGGGCTCGGTCATCGCGATCGCGGTGACGAGGTCTCCGGAGCAGAAGCCGGGCAGCCAGCGCCGCTTCTGCTCCTCGGTGGCCAGCTCCAGCAGGTAGGGGGCGACGACGTCGTTGTGCAGACCGAAGCCGGAGCTGAGGGAGAGGGCGCCGGCGCGCGCGAACTCCTCCACGAGGACCGCGTTGTAGCGGAAGTCCGGCTCACCGCCGCCGCCGTACCCGGTGGGCACGGCCGTGCCGAGAAACCCCGCCTCACCGGCCTGTTTCCACAGTTCACGGTCGACCAGGCCCGCGGACTCCCAGCGTTCGTACTCGGAGACGACGTTGCGTCGGACGAACTCCCGTACGGAGTCCCGGAAGTCGTTGTGGACGGGGTCGAAGAGGGTGCGTTCCATCGTCAGCTCCAGCGTGGTCGTGGGTGGTCGTCCGCTCCGTCCTCCGTCGCCGTCTCCGTGCTGCTCTTCTCGCTGATCCAGCGCAGCAGCTGCGGCCCGGAGGCGTCGGGGCCGGGGCGGGCGGAAGCTGCCGCACTGACGAGCGCGTACAGCCGCTTGAGGACCCGGATCCGGTGGTCGAGCTGGGCGACCTTCTCCTGCAGGATCGCCTTCGTGCGGCTCGACGCCGTGGCGCCGGTCAGCGCGAACCGGCCCAGCTCGGCGATCTCGTCGAGGTCGAAGCCGAGCTGTTTCAGGATGCGGGTCCCCTCCAGGTAGAAGAAGTAGTCGCGGGAGTAGCGGCGTGTCCCGCCCGCTGTCCTCTCGGGCGGGGGGAGGATGCCGAGTTCCTCGTAGTAGCGGATGGTGCGGGTGGACAGGCCTGCCTGGCGGGCGAGTTCGCCGATGCTGAGCAGGCCGCGCCGCTCGTCCCTGTGGCCGTCGGCCGGGGTGGAGGCTGCCACGGGTTCCTCCCGGGGCTGTCAGGCGGCCCGGGCGGAGGGGCTGGAGCCGACCCAGATGTTGATGCGGGCCGAGACCACCGTCTCGCCGCGCTGGTTGAGGATGTCCTCCTTGAGGGTCACCACGCCCCCCGGGGCCTTGTCCTTCTTGGCGAGCACCTCCATGACCGGGTGGATGGTGTCCCCGAAGAAGCAGGGGGCGAGGAACTTCACCTCTTCCATGCCCAGGAACGCGATGACCCGGCCCGGCAGCAGCGGGATGAGTCCGGCGCCGCAGGACAGCACCAGCAGGCCGTGCGCGATGCGCTGCCTGAACGGTGTGGTCTTGGCGTACTCGGCGTCCATGTGCAGGCCGAAGTGGTCGCCGGTGACGCCGGCGAAGTTCACCACGTGGGTCTCGGTGATGGTGAGGCCGCTGAAGGAGCGCTTGTCGCCGACGGCGAGTTCGTCGTAGTAGCGGTCGAACACGGGGACTCCCTGTCCTGCCGGGGCCGCTCGCGAGCGGCCGCAATATTTAATAGTTTACGTTCAACGTTATATAACATCACGGTGCTCCGGGTAAACCCCGCAACCGGGCCGCCCCGCGGAGGACCGGGGACGGCGACCCGGCGTGTCGGTCCGCACGGCAGCGGGCGGGGCGTGCCCCGCCCGTGCGGTGGTCAGATCCGGAGCGCGAGTTCGTAGGCCTGCCTGGTGGCGTAGGAGATCCGCCGCGGTGCGTAGGCGTCCCCCAGGACGTGCCGCTGGGCGACCCGTCCCTCCAGTTCCGTGTAGAGGGCGGACTCGGCCTCCCCGCCGCAGGCCAGCACGACCGAGTCGTAACCGGTGTGCTCGCGCTCCACCCCCGAGTAGACGTTGCGCGAGACCACGCGGTCCGGCTCGATGCGGGCCACCCGCTCCGTCACCTCGATCCGGGCGCCCGCCGCGCTGAGCTTGGCCAGGGGCGCCCCGATGGAGTACCGGCCCACCAGGGGGGCGATCGCGGGCGTCGGGTAGAGCACGGTGACCTGCCGGCCGAGGTCGGCCAGGTGTCCGGCGACCGTGAGCGGCTGCATGTGGTCCTCCATCGCGACCACGAGCACCCGCCGGCCGGTCTCGGCCCGGCCCAGCAGCACCTCGCGTCCGTCCACCACGAACGGCAGGTCCACGCCGGGGATGTCGGGCCGCCGGGACCGGGCGCCGGTGGCCACCGCCACGACGTCGAACCCGGCCCCGGCCACGGCCTCGGCCGTCGCCTCGCGGCCCAGCTCGACCCCGACACCCAGGGAGGCCAGCCGCCGCTGCTGGAAGGCCAGGAAGTCGGTGTAGGAGGAGTTCTCGGCGGCCCGCGCGGCGATCCGCATCTGCCCGCCGACCTCCTCCTCGCGCTCCCACAGCCACACCCGGTGGCCGCGTTCGGCCAGCAGCGCGGACAGCTCCAGTCCGGCCGGCCCCGCCCCGGCGACGAGGACCCGCTTGGGGACCCTGGCCCGGGGCGGTGGCGGCTCGGCCTCGCGTCCGGTGCGCGGGTTCACCGAGCAGCCGAACCGCACGCCGTCCACGACGACCCGGTGCAGGCAGTCGTTGGTGCCGATGCAGGGCCGGATGTCGGCGGTGCGTCCGCTGCGGGCCTTGGCGACGAGGTCGCCGTCGGCGAACATGGCCCGTGCCATCCCGACGACGTCGGCGTGCCCCTCCGCGACGACGCGGGCCGCCGCGGCGGCCGTCGCGACCCGTCCGGTGTAGACCACGGGGATGTCCAGGGCCTCCCGGAACCTGCGGGCCAGGCCCGACCCAGTGCGCGACGCCGTAGTGGTGGGTCTGGATGTAGCTGGGGGCGCCCCAGTTGTTGCCGACCACGCAGTGCAGGTAGTCGACGGTGCCGCTGGCCTGCAGCGAGGAGGCGATGGCCAGCCCCTCGGCCAGGTCGTAGCCGCCCTCGAACAGTTCGTCCATGTTCAGCCGCACCCCGACGGTGAAGTCCGGCCCGACCTCCCGGCGAATGGCGTGCAGCACGTCCAGCAGCAGCCGCATCCGCCGCCCGTGGTCGCCGCCGTAGGCGTCGTCGCGCCGGTTGGTGGCGGGGGAGAGGAAGAGCTGCAACAGGTCCTCGTGGTTGGCGTGCACCTCCACCCCGTCGAGTCCGGCGGCCCTGGCCTCTGCGGCGGAGAACGCGTACTCCTCGACGAGCCGGGCGATCTCGGCGGTGTCCAGCACGTGCGGGACCTGGTTGTTGGTGTGGTTGGCCAGCCGGCCCGACGGCGAGTGCGGCATGCCGCCCTGCATGATCAGCTGGGCCGAGGCGTAGGCGCCGGCCGAGCGCACCGCCTCGGCGTAGCGGGCGGCCCGTTCGCGGAAGTGCGGCAGCCGGAAGACGCCGCGGACGGTGGCCCCCAGCCCGGTCGGTTCGAACCCGGGGATCACCGTGTTGCCGACGAATCCGTTCAGGCCGCAGATCCAGGCGGCCCCGCTCTCGGCGCGCCGCCGCCAGTAGGCGATGGTGGCGCGGGCCTGGCGTTCGCTGCCGAACAGGTCGCCGGTCAGCTGCCCGTGCGGCGGCAGCATGATCCGGTTGCGCAGGTCCATGCGGCCCACCCGGATCGGCTGGAACAGCGGGCTGTGCGCGGTCGGTTCCGTCATCGGCCCGTCCTCCGGTGCGTGGCCGCGTGCCGTCCGGCGAGGTGGGCGAAGACCAGGGCGGGCCCGAGCGTGCCCCCGGCGCCTCCGTAGGCCATGCCGGTGGGGGCGGCCATCGCGTTGCCCGCGGCGTAGAGCCCCTCCACCGGTGTGCCGTCGACGCTGAGGACCTGGCCGTCGGGGGTGGTGCGGGGGCCGCCCTTGGTCCCCAGGGCGCTGGGGTGCACGGGCACGGCGTGGAACGGCCCGGTGCCGAGGGGGCCCAGGGTGGCCTGCGGGGTGCCGTAGTACGCCTGGTCCCCGCACCAGCCGTCGTACACGCTCTCGCCGCGGCCGAAGTCGGGGTCGTGCCCGTTCCGGGCGTGGTCGTTGAAGCGCGCCACGGTCGCGGTGAGCGCGTCGGCCGGGACCCCGATCCGCTCGGCGAGGCCGTCGAGGGTGGCGGCGCTGGTCACCCAGTCGGGGGCGCCGTGGCCCGGGGCGGTGCCGAACACGCCGTACCGGCGCACGCAGGCGTCGTCGAGGAGCAGCCAGGCCGGGACGTTGGCGTAGGAGAACGAGGCGCTGTCGAAGGTGCGGAACACCGCGCCCAGGGCGTTGTAGTTGGCGGCCTCGTTGGCGAACCGGCGGCCGCGCGCGTTGACCATGAGGGTGCCGGGCAGGGTCCGCTCGCGCAGCAGCAGGGTGGGGGCGGGGGAGCCGTCCGGGCCGGGAACCAGGACGACGGGCACCCACCAGGCCTCGTGGACGCCGCCGAGCCGGGCTCCCAGGCGCATCGCCATGCGCAGTCCGTCCCCGGTGTTGCTCGGTACCCCCGGGGGGTGGGAGAGGGGGCCGTGGACCAGGTCCCGGACCAGTTCGCGGTCGTGCTCGAAGCCGCCGGTGGCGATGACGACCCCCCGGCGGGCGCGGACCTCGTGCGGCCCCGTGTCCGTCGCGAACCGGACGCCGGTGACGCGGCCGCGGTCGACCAGCAGGTCGACGGCCCGCATTCCGGTACGGGGGGTGATCCCCCGGTCCAGACAGCCCCGGAGCAGAGCGGCGACCAGGCCCCGTCCCAGCCCCTCCTGGGACGCCTCGGTCCGCCGGCGCAGGAGCTCGGGGGCGATGACCCCGGTTCCGCCGCCGCTGGGGATCTCGCTGAGGCGCAGGCGCCGCACGGTGCCGACCATCCGTTCCCGCCAGGGGCCCAACCGCCGGGTGTCGAACAGCGCGGGCTCCAGGGAGCGGCCGCCTCCGGGCAGGCCGCCGGGGTGCTCGGGGTGGTAGTCGGGGTAGCGGGGGACCAGTTCGAGGCGGAGCGGCGTCTGGCTCTCCAGCCAGTCCAGGGTGGGGGCAACGTTGTCGACGAACGCCTCGACCAGCTCCGGGCGCATGCTGCCGTTGGACAGCGAGTGCAGATAGGTCAGCGCCTGTTCCCGGCTGTCGTGGACACCGGCCTCGGCGGCGTGGCGGTTGTTGGGGAGCCAGACGACGCCGCCGGAGAGCGCCGTCGTGCCGCCGACCCGGTCGGCCTTCTCGAACAGTCCCACCGAGGCGCCGTTGCTCGCCGCTGCCAGCGCGGCGGTCAGGCCTGCGGCGCCGGTGCCGAGCACCACCACGTCGTACTTGCTCATCGCACCACCTTCCGGATCGTCTGAGCCCACCGCGAATCTATCTCATGGCACGTTTTACGTATAGGGTTAAGTTTATCGTCGGGACTGCGGAAGGAACATCCGGATGGCCGCCCAACCGCCGAAGACCACCGGCCCGGCAGGCGGGACGCCCGCCGCCGACACCCCGCTGCGGACCTGGATCTGGCCGGTCCTGCTGGTCATGAGCGCCGCGGCGGTCTCCCAGGGATTCGTCCGCTTCACCCTCGGCTACGTCATGCCGGACATGACCCGCGACCTGCTCGGCTCCTACGGCACGGCCGGCCTGCTCAGCGCCACCAACCTGGGCGGCTACCTCGTCGGCGTCGTCGTGCTGGCCTCGGTCGGCCACCGGTTCGAGAGCACCCGGCTGCTCAGGACCGGGCTGGCGCTGACCGC
The DNA here is from genome assembly GCF_023208015.1 of Thermobifida alba. Classification (NCBI taxonomy): domain Bacteria; kingdom Bacillati; phylum Actinomycetota; class Actinomycetes; order Streptosporangiales; family Nocardiopsidaceae; genus Thermobifida; species Thermobifida alba. Next base: position 1,147,600 of record NZ_CP051627.1, read on the forward strand.
GCTGGGCCTGGCCGTCGTGGCGGCCGCCCCCTCCGTACCGGTGCTCTTCGTCGGCATGGGACTGGCCGGCCTGTGCAGCTCACTGGTCTGGATCCCGATTCCCTCGGTCGTCGGCGCCCACGTCCCCGCCCGCCACCGGGGCCTCGGATTCGGCCTGGCCACCGCGGGCATCGGGGTCAGCATCGCGGTGACCGGACCCGCCGTGACGCTCCTCCAGCGGGTGTTCGGCGCGGGGCAGTGGCGTCCGGTGTGGGCGCTGGAGACAGCCCTGGCGGTGGTGGTCCTGCTGCTCCTGCTGTTCCTCAGGCCGGTGCGCGCCGAGGCCGCGGAACCGTCCCCGCGCCTTGCCGGGCGGACCGCGCTGCCCGGCGGGGGCAGACTGCTGACCTCCTACTTCCTGTACGGGGTCAGCTTCGTCCTCTACACCACCTACCTCGTCGTGGCCCTCCGGGACGACCTGGGCTTCTCCCCGGACGACGCCGGGCTGGCCTTCGCTCTCCTCGGTGTGGCCAGCATCGTCGGGGGCGCGGCGGGCGGCCGCGCCTCCGACCGGATCGGCCGCCGTCCGGTCCTGGCGGTCTGCATCGCCGCCGCAGGCCTGCTGGCCCTGGTCGTCCCGCTGGGGTGGGGCGAGGCGGTCCTGGCGGCGAACCTCCTCTACGGGCTGGTGATGACGTCGGTCGGCGCGGTGATGGTCGCCTACCTCGGCGACCTCCTCCCGCCCGCCCGGATGGCGGCGGCCTTCGGCGGTGTGACGGCCGGCCTCGGCCTGGCGCAGGTCGTCGGCCCGCCCGTCGGCGGCTGGCTGGCCGACACGACCGGGTCCTTCGCCGCGGTCTTCGTCCTCGCCTGCGTCTGCGGGGTGGCCGGCGGAGTCGTCGCGGCCTTCCTGCCGGGGACGGGGGCGGGCCGACGGCGGTGAGTCGGCCCGCCCCCCGGGCTCAGTGGCCGGGGTCGGACACCTTGTCGGGGTCGATCTTGACCTCGATGAGCACCGGCCGGTCCCGGTTCTTGAGCGCGGCGAGCGCCTCGTCCAGTTCGGCCGGGTTGCGCACGGTGAAGCCCTGCCCGCCGAGCGCCGTGGCGACCGGGCCGAAGTCGGGCCAGTCGAACATGGAGATGGCCGGGTCCATGCCCTTGGTGCGGAACTGGATGTGCTCGGCGCCGTAGGCGTTGTCGTTGAACAGGACGACGACGAGGTCGATGCCGTGGCGCACCGCGGTGTTGAACTCGGCCAGCCCGCCGAGCATGAACCCGCCGTCGCCGGTGACGAGCAGGGTGGGGCGTCCCGGGGCGCCCAGGGCGGCGCCGATCGCGTTGCCCATGCCCAGGCCGATCGAGCCGAAGTTGACGGTGTGCACGTAGGCGCTCGGTTCGGGGCAGTGCAGCATGGTGAAGGCGTGGAAGATGAACCGGCCGCCGTCGAAGACGAGGTTCCGGTCGGCGGGGAACTCCTCGTCGATGCGGAGCATGGCGGTACGGATGTCCACGGTCTCGTCCGTGCTGCGGTCGGTGAAGTCCGCGGGGGAGCGGGAGGCCAGTCGCGCGGCGAGGTCCGCGGAGGCGAAGCCGGTGGCGGGGACCCCCGCCCGGTCCAGCCACTCGACGATCGTGTCCGCCACGGTCGCGGCGTCCCCCACGACCCCGGCGTCGACGGGGGAGAACCGGTTGATGCTGTCGCGGTCCAGGTCGACGTGGACGACCCGCTTGTCCTCCAGCAGCGACCCCTCGGCCGTGGTCCACTTGTTGAGACCGGCCCCGAAGGCGATGACGCAGTCGCTCTTCAGGATCGTCTCCACGGCGACGTCGTGGGACAGGGTGCCGAAGATGTCGAGGTTGCACCGCTCGCCGCGGAACAGGTCCTTGCCGCGCAGCGTCGTGGCGACCGGCGCGCCGATGCGTTCGGCCAGGCGCAGCAGCGCCGCCCGGGCCCGGGGGGTGGCCGCGCCGCGTCCGGCCAGCACGATCGGGCGGCGGGCGGCGGCGACGACTCCGACGGCGGCGTCCAGCGCGTCCGGATCCGGTACCACGGACTGCGGTTCGACCAGTTTGGGCGCGACCTTCTGGTAGGGGACGTCCTCCCACTGGAAGTCGACCGGCACGTTGAGCACGACGGGCCGCCGCTCCAGCAGCGCCCGCCGGATCGCGGTGGCCACGTCCTCGGCCGCGGTCAGCGGGGAGCGGACCTGTTCGAATCCGGCGCCGGTGGGGAGGACGACGTCGCGCTGTGCGATGTTCTGGAAGTTCTCCCGGTCCACCACCGCGGTGTCGCCCGCGACGAGCAGGACCGGCGTGCGGTCGCGCACGCTCTCCACCAGGGCGGTCACGGTGTTGGTCAGGGCCGGTCCGTGGGTCACCGTGGCCACGCCGAGCCGTCCGGAGGTGCGGGCGAAGCCGTTGGCGGCCAGGACGGCCCCCGCCTCGTTGGAGAAGGAGTAGTACCTCCCCCCGGTCACCCGCTGGAAGCTGTCCATCATGTACAGGTTGGCGTCCCCGAGGACCCCGAAGACGGTGTCCACGCCGTGGTCGGCGAGGGCACGGGCCATCACTTCGTGAAACAGCATTTGCCGGACTCCCCTCGTAGGTTCCCCAGAACGTTCGCAAACCTTCCCTTGAACGTCAATAGGAAGATATATTAGAAAGAGGGGGCTACCGGGAGAGGAGCCGTCATGACCGATGAGTTCGACGTCGTCGTGCTGGGGACGGGGGCCGCGGGACTGACCGCGGCGGTGACCGCGGCCCGCAACGGCGCGCGGGTGGGCCTGTTCGAGAAGGCCCCGGAGGTGGGGGGCACCACGGCCTGGTCGGGCGGGCACGTGTGGATTCCGTGCAACCCGCACCAGGCGGCCATCGGGGTGAGCGACAGCCCGGAGGAGGCCGTCACCTACATCATGTCGCTGTCGCGGGGCCTGCTGGAGGAGAAGCTGGTCCGCGCCTATGTGGCGGCCGGGCCCGAGATGGTGGAGTTCCTGGACCGCGAGGCCGGCACCGAGTTCTACGCCGTGCCGGACTTCCCCGACTACCATCCCGAACACCCCGGCGGAAAGCCCGGGGGCGGACGCACCATCGAGTGCCCCCTCTTCCCCTTCACCGAACTCGGCGAGTGGCAGGACCGGGTCACCCACACCCCCTACTACTCCACCGAGCACCTCACGATGAGCGAGACCTCGCTGGGCGCCGCCGTGCCCGTGGTGCCCTCGGAGGAGGAGATGGCCCGCCGCGCGGTCCGGGACGAGCGCGGCCGCGGCCAGGCACTGGTGGGGCGGCTGCTCAAGGCCCTGCTGGAGGCCGGGGTGCAGCCGCAGACACGGCACCGCGCCCGCGAACTGGTGGTGGAGGACGGCCGGGTCGTCGGCGTGCGTTTCGACACCCCCGAGGGGAGCCGCCGGGTACGCGCCGGACGCGGGGTGGTGCTGGCCACCGGCGGGTTCGAGTGGAACGAGGAGTACAAGCGGGCGTTCCTGCGCGGCCCGCTGACCCACCCGGTCTCGGTCCCCACCAACACCGGCGACGGCCTGTACATGGCGATGAAGGCCGGCGCCATGCTCGGCAACATGCGCGAGGCCTGGTGGATCCCGGCCGCCGACCTGCCCGAGGGCATCAACCCCATGAACCGCGCCATGATCACCGCCGACCGCACCCGGCCGCGGTCCATCATGGTCAACCGCAGGGGACGGCGCTTCACCAACGAGGCCGCCAACTACAACGCCTTCGGCGGCGCCTTCCACGTCGAGGACGTCACCGCCTTCGACTACGCCAACCTGCCCTCCTGGCTCATCTTCGACCAGGGCTACCTGCGCGCCTACGGCACCATCGGCCCCCACCCCGCCGGCGAGGAGCCGCCCGCCTGGCTCAAGGGCCACCCCACCCTGGAGGCCCTGGCCGAGGACATCGGCCTGCCCGCGGAGGAACTGGTGGCCACCGTGCGCCGCTGGAACAACCACGTCGCCAACGGCGTCGACCCCGACTTCGGCCGCGGGCAGAGCGCCCACGACCGCTGGTGGGGCGATCCGGCCTACAAGGGAGACGTCCGCGGCACCCTGGGCCCCATCGACGACCCGCCCTACTACGCCATCAAGGTCGTCAGCGGCGGCCTGGGCACCAAGGGCGGCCCCCGCACCGACGAGCACGCCCGCGTCCTCGACCTCGACGGCCGCCCCATCGAGGGCCTGTACGCCGCCGGCAACGTCATGGCGTCCCCCTTCGGCATGACCTACGGCGGCGCGGGCGGCACCCTCGGCCCCGCCATGGTCTTCGGCTACCTCGCCGGCCGCCACCTCACCGACGGACGCTGACCGGGTTCTGCTCCGCAAAAGGGACAGGACCGCCACGCGCACCCCGGGTGTCGATGGAGTCCGACGGGTGGCCGGGGTCCTCGATCGCCGGGGCGGGGACGACTCGTCGCGGGCAGTCGGTCGGCCCTGAGAGAGGAGAGCCCCCGCGCCGCAGGGGCGCAGGGGCTTTCAGGCCGGTTTTCCACGCCGGCCACAACTCGATTCGGCAGGACCGTACAGGTTGGCGTGGACGTGCGCATCCGGCGGGGACGGGTCTGCGCAAGTCTGCACAGGTATCAGCGACTCGAACGCCCTCGCTGGCAGGGGTTTTGTAGTGGCCGGCAGATAGCTGGTCGCATGCACGGGTACTGAGTTCCCAATCGATGCGAAACGGGGTAGCGGCCTCCTCGCGTCAGGGGGAACTGAGACGCCCGGGGTTGGTGCGGCTCCATCTTCCCCGGGGCGTCGCCCTGCAGGTCATCAGGGGATGTCTCCCGCGAAGTAGACAGTCGGGCGGGTGGGGTCGACGTCGTCGGGGTGGCGTAGAGGTCCAGGTGGAACTGGAACTCCGTCCCTTCCGGAGGCGTGGGGCATGCGGGCTCCCACAGCCCTTCGGAACCCGGCTGGATCATCGACGGCCAGTCCGACGCCAGGTGCTCGAACGCCTCGTAGTCCTCCTCGACGCCGCCGACGATGCAGCCGCGCACGATCCGGTCGATCGTGACGGGCGCTTCACCACCGTTGGTGAACGTGACCTTGAACGACGCGTAGTCCTCGCTGTCCGAGTAGCCGAGGTCGCCCTCATTCCACCGTTCGAACTCCGACACGCTCACCTCCAGGCCGTCGGGCCAGGTGTGGGTCTGGTCAAGACCGAGGACGGTCGGTTCGTCGGGCGACGCCTCGTACCCCTCCATGGCGTCCATGCCGGAGACGTCCTCTGCAGGCGTTGACGGTTCAACGGGAGTTCCGCAGCCAGCGAGTACGCCGAAGGCGGCCAAGATTCGGGGGATGGACACCGTCGTTTCCAACAAAAGTTCAATGGCGTCGAGCCGTCAGTATTCGGGGGAGAAGGCTCGGGGGCATCAGCTTTTCTGAGGAAACCCGTGGCCTGCAACGGTCAACCAGGTGGTCCCGCCGCCCGGCAGTCGGGCGGCGGGACCACCGCTCATTCAAGGGAGTCGACTACACGACCAGCCACTCCCTGTCGCCGAACAGGAGTCGTGCTCCTTCGCGGTCCACGGCCACCTGGAAGCGGTTCCTGTCGGGGCAGCCGAGCTGCTGCCATTCGTCGCGGGCCGCCTCGATCTCGTCCCACAGGCGCCGCCGCCCGCCCTGCACCACCCTCCGGTCACTGGTGAGGTAGCCCCACGAGTCGAGGGTGAACAGCCAGTGGCGGGTGGCGCCGTCGGTGTGCACGGTCATCACCGGCTCGGCGTCGGGTACCGTCAGCGCCGCGAACCACGCCCAGGGTTCCCCCTCGTAGACGGGATGCCCGGTCAGGTCGGTGTCCCGCTCGTCGCCGGCGTCCGTGCCGTGCCGGGCCAGGAGCTGGGTGGCCTGCGATGGTGGCACGCCGCGGGTCGGCATGAACCCGCCGTACTGGTCCAGCAGACTGCCTTGGGCGCGACCGTCACCGTCCACGGTGAGCCGCAGCATGAGCCCGCACGGCAGGTGGCCGCGCCACAGCGGCACGACCAGCACCCCGCCCGGCCGGGCCTGCTCGACGAGGGACCACGGTACGTGGGGCAGCGCGCAGGTGACGATCACCCGGTCATACGGAGCGTTCGGAGGGTAGCCGACGGCCCCGTCCCCGACGTGCACGGTCGGCCGACAGCCGAGCTGGCCGAGCCGCTGCCGCGCCTGCTCGGCCAGCTCGGGATCGAACTCGACAGTGGTGACCCGGTCGCCGCCGAGCCGGTGGCACAGCAGCGCGGCGTTGTAGCCGGTGCCCGTGCCAACCTCCAGCACCCGCATCCCGTCGGCCACGTCCAGGGCTTCCAGCATGGCGGCCATCAGACTGGGCGCGGATGTCGACGACGTCGGCGCCCCGTGGACAACCCCACTATCGTCAGGGGCGGGATGGCCGCCGTCGAGCTGGGTCACCCACGCCTCGTCCTGGTAGGCCAGAGGGGCGGTGCCGTCCACGTCGACGACCCGGAACCCGCCCTCCGGGCAGGGCACGTACACGCGGGGCATGAACACGTGCCGGGGCACCTCGGTGAACGCGGTAACCCATTCCGGGGAGGTGAGGTGGCCGCCGTGTACGAGCAGGTCGGCCAACTCCCGCCCCGGGTATGACAGAGTCCCGGAGCCGGGCATGTCAGTATCAGTTCTCCGTGTCCGAGTCCTTCTCGAAGTCGGCTGGCGTGTTGGGGGTCTGCCCGTCCCGGTAAGTGGGGGGAAAGGTTGCGGTGGGGTCGCCCTTGGCCGCCCAGACCTCACCGTCCCGGGTGAGGACCTGGAGGTCGTGGTCGAACACCAGGTCCGCGGGAATGGCGTGGCCGCCCTGCGGCTGCACGCCGTGTCGCATGCCCCACGGCCGCCAGTCAGTGGGCTGGTCGTCGCGGATCGGCTCGGCCCCGACGCCGAGCGGGAACGCGTCAGTGATCATTGTGGACATTCGGTTCCTTTCTGGTGAGGGCGTCGGCGATGGCGTCGCCGATCTGTTGCCCGGTCTGGTGTTGGATCCACCCGTACTGGCCGTTCGGGTTGGCTTCGAGAAACCACCACTGGCCTTGCTCGACGACGAAGTCGAGGGCGGCGTATCGCAGGTCGAGGAGCCGTAGAAGGGTGCACGCACCGGCGAGCACACGCCGGGGGACCGGCGGGATGCTGTAGGTGAGCGCCTTGTAGTCGGTCCGCCAGTCAGTGCGCGACCGGTCCGAGTGGGCGTGGATGGCCGCGGGGAACGCCTGGTCGTCGACCATGGTGAGCCGCACTTCGTACTGCTTGTCCAGCCGCCGTTGGAACAGGTGCGCGGTGCGGCCGATCGCAGGATCCCCCCACTCATCGGGACTGAGCGGGGTGGTGTACACGGCGTAGTGGCTGCCGTCCTCGGACCATGTGGCGGCCCCGAGGGGCTTGTACACGACGTCGCCGACCTGCGCACACCACGCCCGGGCCTGCTCGGGGTCGCTGGTGACCAGGGTGCGCGGCACGGCAAGCCCGGCTCGGACGGCCTGGTGGAGTTGGTACGGCTTGTACTCGGCGCGGCCGATTGCCGCCGGGGGGTTCAGCCATCCGGGCAACGTGTTGATGATCCCGCCGAAGCCGCGGCGGGCCTCGTCGGCCGCCCAGCCGCGTTCGGCACGGCTCATCTGCTCGGGCAGAAGGAACCGCCTGGGGCGGCGATACCAGACGCCGGTGACTGTGGACAGGTCAAGGGTGCGGTGCTCGGTGGCGAGCGTTCCCAACCAGCCGTCGGCGCTGATCTCGGAGTGCAGGACGGCCCGCTGCGGGAAGTCGGCAGGGTCGAGACGGAAGACCGGTGTGCCGCGGTCGCGTAGTCGCATGATCACGTCATCAGCGGTCGGGTCGTGGGTGTTGGTGAGGATGAGGACGGTCATCGGATCCTCTGGTGGGGGAGTGTCGTGGGGTCGAACGTCAGTGACAGACAGGTGGCGGCAGGGGAGGGCCGCACAGTCCACTGCTGGGTGTAGCGGTCGATGAGCCGCATGCCGTACCCGCCCTCGGTGAGCAGGTTCGAGCTCTCGGGGAGCAGTCGCGGCAGCAGGCCGGGCTGCCGCGGCCCTTCGTCCTGCACGTCGACGTGCATGTGGGGGCGGTGCCGACTGCTGTGGACGCGGAGGACCACCACTCCGGGGGCCGCTGGAGCGCTGCCGACAGGACGGGGGAGGCCGCTGCGGGAGTGCCGAATCGAGTTGGTGAGCGCCTCAGACAGGCACAGGAGGGCGACGTCGACCAGGTCGGGCGGGTAGCGGCCGTCGAGCTGGTCGGCCAGGAACCGGCGTGCCTCGGCCACGCTGTCCGGGACTGCGGGGAAGGTGCGTCCAGCGTTGATCACGAAGGAGTGCCCGTCCGTCGCCATCGTCGTTGTCTCCCTGTAGGTGGTCAGATAGGGAGACAGTACGGACGGTAGCGACCTGTGACGGGCACTCCTGGTGTCAGGGGTACGATCCGTACCCCTGACTAGAGCACGATTCCAAGTTGTGTGGCGAGGCTGCGGGCCTGTGGTGCGACCATCGCTCCACCGCTGCCCACCAGAGCCTCAGCCAGGTTTCTGGCGGGCGGCGTGTGGCGCATGTTCTCCACGCTGGTGGTGCACGCGTGGGACAGTGCGGTGACCGCGCTCAGCGAGTCGCCTGCGGCCCACCAGGCTCGGGCGGCATCCAGCCAGAGGCGGGACCTGCGATAGGGGCCTGGCACCGACAGCGGGTCGATGCGCAGCGCGAGCCTGGCCCCCTCGGATCCCTTGCACAGTTCGGCGTGGACGCTCACCTGGTGGATGTTCACGTTCCACGGCGCGAACACGGTCAGCGGGTGCTGCCACCCGTCCGGCAGTCGGGCCGCTACGCGTTCGGCCTCGTCCAGGTGCCGCAGTGCGTCGGCCTCGCTGCCGGCTTGGGCGTGGGTGACCGCCTGGTGCAGTTGCAGGCTGCCCCACATGGCGGCCTGCTCGTCGGTTGCGGTACCGGCCTCCATCGGCTTGCGGAGGTTCTTCGCGACCCTGTCGATGAGGCTGATGGAGGTTTCGGCGTCGACGTAGCGCATGGTGTTGCCGTAGCCCCAGGCGGCTTCGGCGATCACGTGCGGGTCGTCGGCGATCTCGGCGGCCTGCATGGCCCGGTCGGCGATCACCATCATCGTGTCGCGGCTCGCGATCCACGACAGCCAGTGCTCGGCGATCGTGTACGCCTCTACTGCGGCGGCCGCGGCCGTGCGCCGGTCCGCGCCGTCCAGGTGTCGCATGGCGGCTCGGATGTCGATGATCAGTTCGGGCAGCAGCCGTGCGGTCGCAGCCCGCGGGGCAGGGCTTTCATGCCACAGCCGCATCAGTTCCCGGGCGCGTCGGCGCAGGGCCTGGGGGGCCTCTGGCTCTTCGGGGAGGGGCAGGTCCCAGGACATGACCGCGTCCTGTACACGCTGGGCGTCGGGGTGTTCGGTGCGGGTTTCGATGCCAACGGGCAGTTCCATGGGACCGACCAGTTCGTCCACGGTTTGCAGTTTGAGTGCCCGCGCGAGTCGGACCAGCATGTCCAGGCTCGGCATGACGTTCTGCCGCTCGATCTTCTTGACCCACGAGGGTGACCTGCCGACCAGGCCGGCCAGTACCACACGGGTCAGACCGCGGCGTTCCCGCAGCCCCTGCAGCCGCTGTCCGAATGTCGGCTCTTGGGGGTAAGGTTGTTCGGGCATACGAAGGCCCTGCCTTTCTGGGGTGTCGCAGCTACCAGAATAGGCAGGGCCTTATTGGTGTGTCAGGGATTGTTGCGGAGACGAGAAGGGCCGCGGGTCCGCGTCTCCCGGTTCGCGGACCCGCGGCTGGCCGCCCCCGCACCGACGAGTACGCCCGTGTCCTCGATCTCGACGGCCGCCACCTCACCGACGGACGCTGACCGGGTTCCGCTCCGCAAAAGGGACAGGACCGCCACGCGCGCCCCGGGCATGCCTGTGCGCCGCAGCCCCGGATGTCCGGCGGTCCTTTCGGACCCGGGGGAGCCTCCGCCCCGGGGAAGGAGACGGAGGCCCCCGGTCACGGCGGGGCGGACCTCACCGCCCCAGGTAGGAGGACTCGATCTCCGACCAGCGCTCCCGCAGCTCCGCCGCGGTGCCGCGGGTGCGCACCCGGCCGCCGGCCAGCACGTAGCCGCGCCGGGCGTACTTCAGCGCCAGGTGGACGTGCTGCTCCACCATCAGCACGGCGAGCCCGGCGGAGACCGCGATCTCCTGGAGCGCGGAGAACAGCCGCTCCACCACCACCGGGGCCAGGCCCATGGACATCTCGTCCACCAGCAGCACCCGCGGACCGGCGGCCAGCGCCCGGCCCAGGGCCAGCATCTGCTGTTCGCCCCCCGACAGCACCCCGGCCCGCTTGTTGCGGCGCTTGCGCAGTTCCGGGAAGAGGTCGAAGACGTCCAGGCCGTCCGGGCGGGCGCACAGCCTCAGGTGCTCGTCGACCGTCAGCGACGGGAACAGCGAGCGGTCCTCCGGCACGTGCGCCAACCGCCGGCGGGCGATCGCGTGCGGGCTCAGCCGCAGCAGCGACCGGCCCTCCAGCCGGATGTCGCCGGAGGCGACCCGCACCATGCCGGAGCAGGCCAGCAGGGTGGTGGTCTTGCCCGCCCCGTTGGGGCCCAGCAGGCTGACGAGTTCCCCGGCGGACACCGACAGGTCCACGCCCTGCAGCACCTGGATGGGGCCGTAGCCGGCGTCGAGCCCCGAGACCTCCAGGACGGCGGAGTGCGCGGGGGCCTGTCCGGACGGTTCGGCAGCGGTCGCGGTCATGACGCACCTCCGGTCGCGGACTCGGTCCCCGCGCCCAGGTAGGCGCGGGCGACCTCGGGATCGTCCCGGACGCTCGACGGCGGACCCGAGGCGATTCGCCTGCCGAAGTCGAGGACCTGGACGTCGTCGCAGATCCGCATGATGAGGTCGACGTCGTGGTCCACCAGCAGGACGGTCGCGGCCCCCTCGTCGACCAGGCTCCTCAGCCTGGTGCCGAAGTGCCGCGACTCCCCGGCGTCCAGACCGGCGGCCGGTTCGTCCAGCAGCAGCAGCCGGGGGCCCGCGGCCAGTGCGCGGGCCACGGACACCAGCCGCGCCGATCCGGCGGACAGCTCCGCCGGGTACCGGTCGGCGGCCCAGCCCACTCCCATCTGCTCCAGCGCGCGCTCCGCGACCTCGGCCGCGGTCAGGCCGTCTCGGGGGCGGGCGTAGGTCTGCAGGTTCTCCCGGACGGTGAGGTCCATGAAGAGCTCCAGGGACTGGAAGGTGCGGACGATGCCGGCCCGGCTGCGGCGGTGCGCCGGCCAGGAGGCGATGCTCCTCCCCTCCAGGCGGATGTCCCCGGAGCAGCGCACCATCCCGGTGACGGCGTCGATCAGGGTGGTCTTCCCGGCTCCGTTGGGGCCGATGAGCCCCACCAGGCTGCCGGGTTCGACGGTGAAGCTGACCGAGTCCACGGCGGTGACCCCGCCGTAGCGGACGGTCGTCCCGTCGAGTTCGAGCAGGCTCATGTTCGCTCCTCGCCCGGGTCCGTCAGCTGCCCGGCTTGTTCCCGGTCACCCAGGACAGGTCGCCCCGGGTGTCGATGTAGTCCGACAGGTGGCCGGGGTCCTCGATCGCCGGGGCGGGGACGAGGGCGCCGTCCCGGTACTCCTGGATCAGCGCGTACGGGTTGCTGATCTGCGGCATGCCCTCCGGGGCGTTCGCGGGGTCGGTGGGGTGGGTGAGGAAGCCCTCCCAGGGCTCGCCCTTGCGGAGCTGGGCCAGCACGGACTCCGCGGTGATCTCGCCCTCGATGGAGGAGAGGAGGTCGTAGGCGTACTGCATCGAGGAGGCGGCGACCGCGGTCTGGCCGGTCAGGTCCAGGTCGGGGGCGCGTTCGCCGAGGACGGTGCGGTAGGTCTCGGCGTCCTCGCTGTCGTGGTCGGCCGGTACGGCGGCGAAGGCGAAGAGCACGCCCTCGACGCTGTCCCCGGCGGCGTCGAAGACCGCCGGGGTGGCGGGTGTGGAGGAGGCGCCGATCCGGGCGTCGAGGCCGACGTTGCGGGCGGCCTGGAACATCCGGGCCGCCGCTCCCTCGCCGACAGCGAGGATGACCGCGTCGGGCTCCTCCGCGGCGATCTTGGAGACCATCGGGGTGAAGTCGGCGGCCGTGGGGTCGAACTCGGTCATGAAGTAGTCCTCGCCGCCCAGCTCCTCCCACAGCTCTCCCAGGGAGACGCCGACCTCCTGACCGGACGGGGTGTTGGTGTAGGCGACGGCGAGCTTTCCGGCTCCGGTGGCCGCGAAGTACACGGCGAGGCTCGGGTAGGTGCCCGTGGCACCAGGGGTGGTCGGGAAGTTGTGGGGGCTGGTGTACTCGTCGGCGGTGACCGGCCAGCCGCCGATGTTGGCCAGTCCGGCCTGCTCCATGGCGGGCAGGGCGTTGGCGCCGAAGGCCAGCGAGGAGTTGTTGACCAGGGCGACCACACCGGAGTCGACCAGGTTGTTGAGGCACTGGGAGGTCTTGGCGGGGTCGCCGTGGTCGTCGCAGCTCTCCACCACCACCGGGCGGCCGTCGATGCCGCCGAGCTCCTCGTTGATGTAGGAGGCCCAGGCCTCGTTGACGGTCTGCACCGAGCTGTTGTCCCAGCCGGGGTGGGTGATGGTGAGGATGGAGCCGAGCCTGACCGGCTCTCCTTCCAGGCCGCCGGTGCTGGTCGCGGCGTCCGAGGCTCCCGGACCGCCTGCGCAGGCGGCCAGGGCGAGTACCAGCGCGGTCGAGGCCGCGCCGCCTGCGAGGGCTCTGACGGGGGTTCTCCGGCTCATGGGGCTGTCGCTCCTTGTCATCGGGCGGGGATCGGTCGGTCGGCCGGAACCGGCGGTTCGTCGGTGCCGGCCGGGGTGGACGGGGACGGGGTGGCACGCCGGCGTCTGCGCTCCCGGAGGACGTGGGCGGTGGAGGCCATGCCGTCGGGGTGGAGCTGGATGGCGATCAGCAGCGCGCCGCCGGCGATGACCAGCTGGTAGGCGTCCAGCCCCCAGGTGGCGAGGAGCTGGGAGAACAGGCCGCCGCTGGCGCCCAGGGCGGCGAAGACGGCGCCGCTGACCATCCCGATTCCACCGATGGCGACCATGGCGATCACGTGCAGGGACTCGAAGATGGTGAACCGTTCGTAGGCGAAGACGTTCGCCTGGTAGCTGAGGAGGGCGCCGCCGATGCCCGCGATGAACGCCGACAGGGCGAAGGCGGTCAGCTTGAACCGCTGGACGTTGAGGCCGGCGGCGGTGGCGGCGGCCTCGTTCTCCCGCACCGCCAGGGCGCGCCTGCCGAAGGCGGAGGTCCTGAGTGCGGAGACCAGACAGGCGGCGGTGATGGCGATGACCAGGGCGACCACGGCGAAGGAGGTGCTGTCGAGGGTGTGGCCGAAAAGGGTGGCGGAGGGCACCCGGTTGTAGCCCTGGCTGCCCAGGAGGCGGCCGTCGGAGAAGACGGCGATCTGGCAGATGTAGGCGGCGCTGAGGGTCACCAGGGCCAGACTGGGACCGCGGACCCGCAGCGAGGGCAGGCCCACGAGCAGCCCCAGCAGCGCGGCGACCGCTCCGCTGAGGAGGAGCACGAGCGGGAACGGCAGGCCGAGGTTGGCGAACAGGGCGGTCGTCATGCCGCCGATTCCGGCGAAGGCCACCTGGGCGAGGGAGATCTGGCCGACGAAGCCGGTGACCACCACCACCGACAGGGCGATGAGGAAGCCCGCGAGGGTCACCACCCCCGCCGCCAGCCAGGAGGAGCGGACGGTGAAGACGAAGACCAGGCCGACGGCCAGGGCGATGAGGGGGCCCGCCAGCCGGTAGCGCGGGGGGAGGCTGATCGGCAGGCGGCCGCGCACCACCTCGCCGCGGGCGGGCAGCAGGCGGCCGGAGAAGATCATCGCGAGGATGACCACCAGGGCGGGGATCGCCTGGGCGCGTCCGGGGCCGGTCCACAGCCAGGTGTACCAGGCTCCTTCGGCTCCGGTGACCAGCTGCAGCGCCGACTCCACCATGCCCAGACCCAGTCCCGCGGCGACCGCGATCCAGAAGGAGGTGAACCGGGCGATCAGGGCGGCCGCGAAGACGGGGACCACGAGCAGTGTCAGGGCCTTGGAGTCCAGACCGGCGACGGGGCTGAGCATCACCCCGGCGACCGCCGCCAGGACGAAGCCCACGGCCCAGGTCGCGGCGCCGATGAGGACCGGGGACAGGCCGCTGAGCGAGGCGCCCTTCTCGCTGTCGGAGATCGCGCGGACCGCGAGGCCGGCGCGGGTGTGGCGGGAGACCAGGGCGAGGGCGGCCGCCAAGGCGACGGCCACGGCGGCGAGGATGACGCGGTCCATCGGGATGGCTGTGCCGAGGACGGTGACCGGGGCGGCGGGGACCACGGAGGGCGGGGTCTTGGTCCGCACGTCGAACAGCAGTGTCGCCAGTCCCTGGAGGAGCAGGAGCAGCGCCAGGGTGGCGATGATGCGGGCCAGCACGGGGGAGTTGCGTAGCTGCCGCATGACCAGCAGGTAGAACGCGAGTCCCAGGACCGTCGCGAACAGCAGGGTGAGCACCCCCGCCGCGGCGACGGGCCAGCCGAGGTCGTCCCGGAGGGCGAAGAAGACGTAGGCGCAGATCATGGCGACCGCGCCCTGGGCGAAGTTGAGGACCCCGGTTCCCCGGTAGATCATCACCAGGCCCAGTGCCAGCAGCGCGTAGGCGCCGCCGAGTCCCAGGCCCAGGAGGGCGAACTGCAGCACAGACATCTGGGTGTCCTGTCGTCGGGCATTGCGGATCGGGTGTGACAAAAGTAATATCGCTTGACGTTGAACGTCAATAGACAAACATGTAGAGGATGACGGCCTTCTGAGGGGGCACCCATGTCCGACAGCGTCACCGCGGAGATCCTGGAGCTGGAGAGGCGCCGCTGGGCGGCCCTGGTCGACGCCGACACCGCCGTGCTGCGGCAACTGTTCTCCGAGCGGATGTCCTACACGCACTCCAACGCGATGGTGGACACCAGGGAGAGCTACCTCGGGGCGCTGGAGGACGGAACCGTCGCCTACGTCGCGGTCGACGTGGCCGACGAGCAGGTCCGTGTCTTCGACGCCACGGCGGTGGTCACCGGCAGCGCCGTGATCGACGCCCGCGCCGGCGGCCGGGACCTGCGCACCCACGCCCGCTACAGCGCGGTGTGGGCACGCCAGGACGGCCGGTGGTCCTTCGTCTGCTGGCACTCCACGCCGCAGCCGCGCTAGGGCGCGGGGAGGCGGCCGGGGACGCGTGGGGAGGCCCCGGCCGCCTCCGTCCGAACGGGACGCCGGTGCGTCCGAGGCTCCCGTCGGCCGCCGCGGCTTCGGCCACCGGGTCCGGGGCGCGCACCGCCGGCCGGAGAAGCTCCTCGGGGACCTGGCCTCCCCGCTCCCTGGGCGGCGGTGGGGGAGGACATCACGGCTCCCGAGGCCTCCGGTGCCGCGGACGGGGCGTCCAGGACGTCGTGCAGCACACCGCTGCGGTCCCGGACGCTGAGCCGGAGGCGCGCGACCCGCCACCCGTCTTCGGTGCGCAGGCGGTCGTCGTCGTGGGCGGCCAGGACGCGGACCGGGGCGCCGCATCCCGGCCGGTGCCGTGGTCGACCGGGGATGCCGGCCCTTCGCCCGGTCCCCGAAGGCCCGGGGACCGGGGTGCTGACCGAAGGCGGCCGGCTGCCGCTCATGGCCCCGACGGGTCTCCGCGACGTCCTGCCGGGAGACGGACGTGCCCGAGCCGCCGACCGCGTCCGGGGAACGGCTCCACTGCCCGGACGAGGGCCGCGGTGCCGTCAGACCGGCCGGGGGCGCGTCTCACCCCCGGACCGCCGCGCAGCCGACGGGGGCCGCGTGGTCCTCACGCCGACGGGGTCCGGCCGCCGTGGGCCCGGGCTAGGCGGGGGCGAGCGGGGGCAGGGCCGCGGTGAGTCCGCCGTCGACGGTGATGTCGGCTCCGGTCAGGTAGGAACTGGCGTCGGAGACGAGGAACAGGACCAGGCGGGCCACCTCCTCGGGGTCGCCGCGCCGTCCGAGGGCCAGGGTGCCGTAGCGCTCGCGGGTCCCCTCGCCCAGGGCCGTGGTGTGCATGGGGGTGGCGATGTGGCCCGGCAGGATCGTGTTGACCCGGATGCCGTGGCGGCCCAGTTCGAGGGCGGCCGTCTTGGACAGCCCGCGCAGGCCCCACTTGGAGGCGGCATAGGCCCCGCTCTCCCGGCTGCCCACGGCCCCCAGGACCGAGGAGACGTTGACGACGGCCCCTCCTCCGGCCGCGCGCATCGGCTCGGCCACGGCCCGCATCCCCAGGAACGCGCCGAGCAGGTTGACGCGCAGCATCCGCTCGAACTCCTCCGGGGTCTCCTCCTGCAGGGCGCGTCTCCGGTGCACTCCCGCGTTGTTGACCAGGATCCGCAGCGGGGGCAGGCCGTCGAGGGAGTCGACGAGGCGGGCCCAGTCCTGCGCAGAGGAGACGTCCGTGCGCACGAAGCGCGCCCGTTCTCCCAGTTCCGCGGCCAGTGCCCGGCCCGGCTCCTCCTGGATGTCGGCGATCACGACGTGGGCGCCGGCGGCGGCGAGGAGCCGGACCTCGGCCGCGCCCATGCCCTGCCCGCCGCCGGTGACGACGGCGGTCCGGTCGGTGAGTCGGTGGTCGGTGCTTCGGCTGGTGTGTGTCATGGTGCGCGGCCCCCGGCCAGAGCGTCTCGGTCGGTGTGAGTCTCCACAGGCGGTCCGGTACGTGCCTCCGTGTGGCCGATCTCACGGAGAGAATAATTCCCTTTTACGTATCACGTCAACTATTTTAGAGGTGGTTGCGGCGATGCCCCGACGGCGACCCCGTTCGGGCATCACCGGCCGGGGCCCTGCCGGGAGGTGGTCGAACCCGGTGACACAGTCGCGGCCCCGGGAACGACACGGCCGCCGCTCCTCCGCGGAGGAGCGGCGGCCGTGCGGGATCAGCCCGAGCCGAGGACGGCCAGTCCGGCCTCCACCAGTCCGGGCACCGCGGCGCCGGCCCGTTCGAACCCCTCGCCGACGGTCTGCCCGGCCAGGTAGCGGGAGTGGATGCCCTCGGCGATCACCGCCAGTTTGAGGTAGCCGAACGCCACGTAGAAGTCGAGCGGGGACAGGTCCAGCCCCGAGGCGTCGGCGTAGGCGCGGACCAGCACCTCCCGGTCGGGGAAACCGGGGTTGGCGCTCACCGCGTGCCTGGTTCCGGTCACGTCCTCGGTGCGCGGGTCCCAGTAGACCAGCAGCAGTCCCAGGTCGGTCAGCGGGTCGCCCAGGGTGGACAGCTCCCAGTCGATGACCGCGGCGATCCCGTCGCCGTCCGGCTCGAAGATCACGTTGTCCAGGCGGTAGTCGCCGTGGACCACGCTCACCCGCTGCGCCGGCGGCACCGCCCGTTCCAGGCGGCCCACCAGCTCGGCCACCTCGGGCAGCTCCCGGGTCGCCGACAGCGACCACTGCTTGGCCCACCGCGCCACCTGGCGGGCGGTGAACCCCTCGGGACGGCCCAGGCCCTCCAGCACGGAGGGGTCCGTGGTGTGCAGGGCGGCCAGCGTCTCCACCAGGGACAGCGCACGGCGCCGGGCCGACTCGGGCGCCAGGCCGGCGGTGTCCGCGGCGTCGCGCAGCACCGGGCCGTCCACCTGCTCCATCACGGAGAAGTCGGCGCCGAGCACGGCGTGGTCCCGGCAGAGCACCACGGGAGCGGGGACCGGGACGGCGGTGCCGTGCAGCGCGCTGATGACCCGGTACTCGCGGGCCATGTCGTGGGCGGTGGGCAGCACGTGGCCGACCGGCGGCCGCCGCAGCACCCAGCGCGAGCGGCCGTCGGTGAGGCGGTAGGTCAGGTTGGAGCGGCCCCCGGTGACCAGGGAGGCCCGCAGAGGGCCGGCCAGCCCGACGGCGGACTCCAGGTACGGCGTCAGCCGTGCCAGGTCCAGACCGACGAGCCGGTCGGCCCCCGCGGCGGCGGGTTCAGCGGCCACGGAACTCCGCCTTCCCCACGCCGTTCGCCACGAAGCTGGCCATGCCGGTCTTCTGGTCCTCGGTGGCGAACAGCCCGGCGAACAGCACGCGCTCCAACTGCAGCCCGCTGTCCAGGTCGACCTCCAGGCCGCGGTCGATCGCCTCCTTGGCGGCCCGCAGCGCCATGGCGGGCCCGTTGAGGTAGGGCGCGGCCAGCTCCCGGGCCCGCTCCAGCACCCGGTCCGGCTCGACCACGTGGTCGACCAGCCCGATGGCCAGGGCCTCCTCGCTGCCGACCATGCGGCCGGAGAAGACCAGCTCCTTGGCGCGCGCCGGGCCCACCAGGCGGGGCAGCCGCTGGGTGCCCCCGGCGCCGGGGATCACCCCGAGCAGGATCTCGGGGAAGCCCAGCCTGGAGTCGGTCGCGCACACCCGCAGGTCGGCGGCGAGCGCCAGCTCGCAGCCGCCGCCCAGGGCGAACCCGTTGATCGCCGCGATCACCGGGACCGGCAGCCGCGACAACGCGGTGCACACCTCGCCCAGGGCGCCGGAGTCGCGCACCGCCGTGCGGTAGTCCCACTCCACCATCTCCTTGACGTCCGCGCCCGCGGCGAAGACCTTCGGCCCGCCGGTGACGACGACGGCGCGGACCTCCTCGCTGCGCCGCACCTGCTCGACGGCCTGCGCCAGTTGGGCGATCAGCACCCGGTCCAGGGCGTTGACCGGCGGCTGGGCCAGGGTGATCACGGCCAGCCCGCCGGAGACGTCGAGGGTGACCCGTTCCTGCTCGCTCATGAGTGGTCGTACCATCCCTTGCCGCTCTTGCGACCCAGCTCGCCGGCCGCGGCCTTGCGGATCGACAGCTCCGGCGGGTGGAACTTCGGGTCGGCGGTGTCGGTGTGGATGTTGCGGGAGGCGTTGACGAACACGTCGATGCCGGTGAGGTCCATGGTCTCCAGCGGGCCCATGGCGTGGCCGAAGCCCAGGCGGCAGGCGGTGTCGATGTCCTCGGCGGTGGCCACCCCGCTCTCGACCAGCTTCACCGCCTCGACGCTGAGCGCCACGATCAGCCGGGTGGTGACGAACCCGGCGATGTCGCGGTTGACCACCACGCAGGTCTTGCCCAGGTCCTCGGCGAAGGCCGTGGCCCGGGCGAGGGTCTCGTCGCTGGTCTTGACGCCGCGCACGACCTCGCACAGCCGCATCATCGGCACCGGGGAGAAGAAGTGGGTGCCCACCACCCGCTCGGGGCGGGCGGTCACCGCGGCGATCCGGGTGATCGGCAGGGCGCTGGTGTTGGTGGCCAGCACCGTCTGCGGCCCGCAGATCCGGTCGAGGGTGCGGAACACCTCCTGCTTGGCCTCCAGCTTCTCGATGATGGCCTCGACCACGATGTCGGCGCCGCGGGCCGCCGCCTCCAGGTCGGTGGTGGTGGTGATCCGCGCCAGGGCTTGGCCCACCTGCTCGGCGGTGACCTTCCCCTTCTTCTCCAGGCGCCGCAGCGACGACTCGATGTCGCCGAGGGCGCGGGTGAGCTGCTCCTCGTCGACGTCCTGGAGGGCGACGTCGTAGCCGGCCGCGGCGGCGACCTGGGCGATTCCGGAGCCCATCAGACCGGCTCCGACCACTGCAAGACTGGGCACGGGGGTTCCTTTCTGCGTCACTGGGGGCCGCGTGCGGCGGTGCGGCGGCGCACGGCCCGCTTGGCGATGGACATCCGGTGGACCTCGGAGGCCCCGTCGTAGATGCGGAACGGGCGGACCTCCCGCAGGAACAGCGCGAGCGGAAGGTCGTGGGAGACGCCGAGGGCGCCGTGGAGCTGCACCGCGCGGTCCACGATCCGGCCCACCGCCTCGGCGACGAACGTCTTGGCGATCGAACTCTCCGCCGACGCCCGCTCGCCCCGGTCCATCAGCCACGCGGCGTGGGCGATCAGGGCGCGGGAGGCGGCCAGGTCGATCTCGTTGTCGGCGAGCATCTGCTGGGCCATGCCCAGGTCGGCGAGTCTGCTGCCGAACGCCTCGCGTTCGGCGGCGCGGTCCAGGGCCATGTCCTGGGCGCGCTGCGCCAGGCCCAGCCAGCGCATGCAGTGGGTGAGCCGGGCCGGCGCCAGCCGCACCTGGGCGTAGGCGAAGCCTCTGCCGACCTCGCCCAGCACGGCCTCGGGCGGGACCCGGCAGTCGGTGAAGAGCACCTCGCAGTGGCCGCCCACGAAGCCCCGGTCGAGGCTGTCGATGTGCCGGACGATGCGCATGCCGGGGTTGTCGGCGTCGATGAGGAACATCGTCGCCCCGGCGGGGCTGCCGGCGTGCTCGGGGGTGCGTGCCATGCAGATCGTCCAGGCCGCGCCGTCCGCGCCGGTGATGTACCACTTGCGGCCGTTGACCACCCAGGCCCCGCCGTCCCAGTGGGCCGAGGTCCGCAGCATGGACGGGTCCGAACCGGCGCCGGGGCTCGGCTCGGTCATCGCGAAGCAGGACCGGACCGCCCCGCCGGCCAGCGGGGCGAGGTACTTCTCCTGCTGTTCGGGGGTGGCCACCCGGTGCAGCAGGTGCATGTTGCCCTCGTCGGGCGCCGCGCAGTTGAGGGCGAGCGGACCGAGCAGGCTGTAGCCGGCCTCCGTGAGGACGACCGCCTGCTCGGACATCGACAGGCCCAGGCCCCCCCACCGCCGGGGCGCGGTGGGGGAGAGCAGCCCCGCGGAGGCGGCGGCTGCCTGGAGCCGGCGGCGCAGTTCCTCGGTCGGCTCCGCGCCGCTGTCGACCAGTTCCCGTTCGGCCGGGATCGCCTCGTCGCGGACGAAGTCGCGGACACGGTCGCGCAACTCGGCGAGACGGGGGTCGAGCACGGGGTCGAACACGGTCATTGCGCGGTCCATCCGCCGTCGACCACGAGGAAGGAGCCGGTCATGTAGCTGCCCGCGTCGGAGGCGAGCAGCAGCAGTGCCCCCACCAGTTCGTCGGCGTCGCCGAGGCGGCGCATCGGGATGCTGGCCAGCGCGCTGGCCGAGGCCTTCTCGTCCGCCTCGATCGCCGCGGTCATGTCGGAGTGGATCAGTCCCGGCACCAGTGCGTTGACCCGGATGCCGCGCCGCAGGGTCCACTGCATCGCCAGGTCGCGGGTGATGCCGAGCAGTCCGGCCTTGGAGGCGCTGTAGGCGGACTGCGGGGCGTCGGTGGAGACCATGCCGAGCACCGACGACACGTTGATGATGGAGCCGCCGTGGCCCGCGGCGATGCACGCGCGGCCGAACGCCTGCGCCATCTGGTAGGCCCCGACCAGGTTGATCTGCAGGACCCGGGCGAATTCGGCGGGATCGTCCTTGTGGGAGGGGACGACCCGGCCCACACCGGCGTTGTTGACCAGCACGTCCGCCCCGCCGAGCTGGTCGCGGGCGGCGGCGACCAGGGCCTCGCAGTCGGCCGGGTCGGCCACGTCGGTGCGCACCGCGACGCAGCGGCGGCCGAGCGCCTCGATCTTGCCCCGGGTCTCGTCCAGGAGCGAGGTGCGGCGGGCGCCGAGGGCGACGTCGGCGCCCGCCTCCGCGAGGGCGAGGGCGAAGGTGACCCCCAGGCCGGAGGAGGCGCCGGTCACGATCGCGACCCTGCCTTCGAGACTGAACCGGTCGAAGATGCTCATGACAGCCTCGCAGCAGCTCGGTTCCACTCGGCGTCGAGGATCCCCTTGAGGTAGGAGAGGCGCTCCCTGCCGGAGACGAAGTCGAACTTCACCGTTCCGAAGGGGTCGATCCGGTTGCGCAGCAGGTCGAGCTGCTCCTGGGTCGGTTCGGCGGTGGTGGGGACGTCGGCGGGCACCTCCAGTTCGAAGCCGGTGTTGTCGACGACGGTCTGCACGTCGACCCCGGGGTGCACGCTCTCGATGCGGAACGGCCGGTCGTCGTCGTCCTTGACCAGCACGGCCAGGTTGGTGACGACGACGATGGGACCGGGCTGCAGGCCGGCCTCCTCCCGGGAGCGGTCGCCGACCTTCCAGCGGGTGCCGGTCACGAACTGGACCTTGTCGACCAGGGTCCGCGGGTTGTGGTTGCCGAAGTAGGCGACCATCTTGCGGTACATCTTGATGACCTCGGCCGCGCCGGCGCCCCCGGGGAGGCGGACCTTGGGCGCGTCGAACGGTCCGATCGCCGACAGGTTGATCGCTCCGCTGCCGTCGAACTGGGCCGAGGAGACGGCCTCGACCCCGCCGTGGTTGGCCAGGTGGATGGAGTTGATCTCGGTCAGCATGCCCCAGCGGCAGACCGCGCCCTTGTAGGCGGAGGCCTCGGCGCCGGTGAAGGAGAGCTGGACCGGGGCCATGCCCACCGCGTCGAAGCCCACCAGGTAGGCGTCCTGGGCGTGGGTCAGTTTGGCCAGCATGTAGGAGGCGTAGGCCAGCGGGGTGAAGGACCCCATCACGGTGACGCCCTCGTTGTCGACCTCGGCCGCGACGCGGCAGGTCATGAGTTCGTGGATCTCGTAGTCGGTCACGCCTGTGCTCCCTCGATGAGTTCGGCTGCGTCGACGAGGGCGCTGAGGACGCTGTCGCGGTCCTTCAGCACCCGGGCCCGGTAGCCCTCTTCGGTTTCCTCGCGGATCTGGGCGACGTACTCGGCGATCGCGGCGGGGTCGCTCGCGGCCGCGGCGTAGTCCATGAGCTCCCAGGCGTCCATGGCGTAGCGGGGGACGTGGGACGTGGGGTGGGCGCCGAAGGGGGCCTCGATGACCGCGTCGACGTAGTAGCCGGGGAGTTTGGTCATGTGCGCGTTGTCGACGATCACCTGCCGGTCGACGACCTCCTCGCAGGTGACGATCACCCGTTTGGCGGCCTTGGCCATCTCCACGTCGGGTCCGGAGGTGCCGTCCCACTGGGCGTTGCCCTCGGCGTCGGCGCGCAGGGCGTGCACGATCGCGACGTCGGGCTGCAGGGCGCGCACCGCGGTGAGCTGCTCACCGGTGAAGGGGCAGTGGGTGGTGGCGTAGATCTCGGGGTAGCGGCCCGGGATGTCGGAGCCGAAGGGGCCCCGGTAGGGCAGGTAGGGCATGCCGCGCCCCTGCGCCTCCAGGCCGATCAGCAGGCCCAGGCCGGTGTACTCGGTGAACGGCAGGCTGCCCGACTCGATGCCCTTGCGGACGTTGGGCGCCAGCCCGAAGGCTTCCAGGGTGACCATCGAGAAGGACAGGTGGCCCAGTGTTCCCGCCGCCGCCAGCAGGTCCATGTCGACCGAGCCGACGACGGTGATCGCGTGGATGCCGGTGCGTCCGGCCCGGATGAGCTGGCGCACCGCGGCCATCGGGTGGTTGGCGAACCAGCCGCCGCCGAAGGCGACGGACTCGCCGTCGCGGACGAGTTCTCCGAGGTTCTCCAGGGGGACGACCTTGCCGTTTGTTCTGCTGCTCATGGTTGCACCACGGCTTCCTGCTTGAACACGCTTCCTCCGTGCACTGTCGAGATGAATTTACCGTTAAACGTCAAACGTGTAAATGCCCCTCGGGAAGTCGTCACCGGTTCAGGCCGCGCAGCCCCTTGGCGGCCATGAAGTCGGAGATCCCCTGCCACACCTCCTCCTGGCGGAGCATCACCTGGTCGGCCATGGCCTCGATGTCGGCGGCGCGCCTGGGGTCGAGGCGGGGGCCGCAGTCGACGGCGAGGGTGGCGAAGTAGGCCGAGGGCCAGGGAAGCCGCTCGACCGCGGCGGCGACGGCCTCCAGTTCCTCGGCCAGCCGGTCGTGCGGGACGACCCGGCTGACGATGCCCGCGCGCAGCGCCTCCTCGGCGTCGACGATGCGGGAGGTGAGGATCATGTCCTTGGCGAAGGCCTCGCCGGTCGCCCGGGCCAGGCGGCTGGTGCCGCCGACGTCGGGAACGATCCCCATGCGCATCTGCGGCATGGCGAACACCGCCCGGTCGCTGGCGATGCGGATGTCGCAGGCCAGGGCCAGCTCCAGGCCGGCCCCGACGGCGGGGCCGTTGATCGCGGCGATGCTGGGCTGGGCGACGCGCTCGAAACGGTCCACGATCGTGGCCCAGCGCCGGATGAACGACGGGTAGCTGCCCCGCTCCACCTCCAGCGCGGCGCCGATCGCGGCGAAGTCCACGCCGGCGCAGAACGCGGGCCCGTTGCCGGTGAGGGTCACCACGCGCAGGTCGTCGCGGCGTTCGACGCCGGCCGTGACGCGGTCGAGGTCGTCCCAGACCTCGAAGGTGAGCGCGTTGCGTTCGTCGGGCCGGTCGAGCGCGATGTCGAGTCGGGAACCGGAGTCCGCGATCTGCAGGGTCTGCGGTGCGGCGGCGGTCATGGTCGTCTCCTTCGGTGCGGGGGGCGGGACGCGTCCCGCGCTGTCGGGCGGGCGGGGTGCCGGGGCCTCCCGGTGCGTCCGTTGCCTCTCCGGGCTGTTGTCATCTCCCAACACAATATGCAAGACTAACGTTCAACGTAAAGAAATAGTTCTGTGGAGATGTCCGTGGACGCTACGACCGACCAGGCCGAGCAGGTGGCGGCCGGAAGCGCACTGCACGCGGGACGGCTGATCACCCGGATCGAGAACGGGCGGGCCGACGCGCGCGCAGTCCTGCGCTCGCTGGCGCCACACTGCGGAAAGGCCCAGCTCATCGGGGTCACCGGACCACCCGGAGCGGGCAAGAGCACACTCGTCTCGGCACTCATCCGCGAACTGCGGGGCCGGGGCCGCACCGTCGGCGTGATCGCGGTCGACCCCTCCAGCCCGTTCAGCGGCGGCGCGCTGCTCGGCGACCGGGACCGGATGGTGGAGTCGTCCAGCGGGGACAGCGGGGTCTTCATCCGCTCCCTCGCCTCCAGAGGCGCTTCGGGAGGACTCGCCGCGGCCGTCAACGACGCGGTCGACGTGCTCGACGCGATGGGCAAGGACGTCGTCATCGTCGAGACCGTCGGCGTGGGCCAGGGGGAGTTCGACATCGCCGAGATCGCGCACACCGTCGTCCTGGTGTTCGTGCCCGGCTACGGCGACGCCCTGCAGGCGATGAAGGCCGGCATCACCGAGATCGCCGACGTCGTCGTGGTCAACAAGAGCGACAGCCCAGGCGCCGAGCAGACCTTCAAGGAGCTGGCCGCCCAGGGATTCGAGCGCACCGGCCCCGAGGGGACCCCGCCCTGGCCGGTCCCGGTGCTGCGAACCTCCGCCCTGCGCCACGACGGCATCGCCGAACTGGTCGACGCGGTGGACGAGCACCACCGCTTCACCGGGCGGACGGCGTGGCGCACCGCCCACGAGCACGCCCGCCGACGGGCGCGGTTCATCGCCTTCGCCAACGACCGACTCCGCGAGGAACTGCTCGAAACCGCCGTCGACGAACGGAGCCTGACCGATCCCTACGGGGCCGCCGAGGAGTTCGTCGCCGAGCTGGTCGACGCCCACCGCAGACTCACCGCCCACCGGGCAGCCGGAGCAGAAACGGAGCAGAAGTGAAGTTCGAACTCAGCGACAGGTTCGAGGCCGCCAAGGAGACCTGGGCCGCACGCCGGGCCCGGTACGCCGAGAGACTGCGTCCGGCCAAGACGCTGTCGGGCCTGCCGGTGAAGACCGTCTACACCCCGGAGGACCTCGCCGACAGCGACCTGGAGGAGATGCCGGGCGCCTACCCCTTCACCCGGGGCCTGCACCCCGACGGCTACGCCCTGACGCCGTGGATGCAGCAGATGGTCTTCGGCTACGGGACCATCGAGGAGACCCGGCAGAAGATGGAGAAGATGGTCGCCGAGGGCATGGAGGGCTACTTCGGCCACAAGGTCTTCAACACCGTCTACGACATCCCCTGCATGTACGGCATCGACGCCGACCACCCCGAGGCCAAGGGCAACCTCGGCCAGTGCGGCGTCCACATGAGCACCGGCGACGACTACGACGAGCTGATCCGCGGCTGGGACCTGGAGACCACCAACTTCTCCATGATCACCGGCGACAACTGCCTGCCCGCGCTGGCGCTGCTCGCCGCCGCAGTGGAGCGGCGCGGCGAGCCCACCCACAAGATGCACGGCAACTCGATGAACTGGTACCCGCGCATCGCGGTCCAGGACATCCCCTCCTGGGAGCCCAGGTGGGGCTACGCCCTCATGATCGACCTGATCAAGTGGGCCAAGGACAACGCCCCGGCCTGGAACCCGGCCAACATCTTCATGTACGGCCTCTCCGAGGCGGGCGCCACCCCGGTCCAGGAACTCGCCTACGGCCTGTCCTGGGGCAAGTCGATCATCGACGCGGGACTGGAGGCGGGCCTGGCTCCGGACGACTTCATCGGCCGCCTCTCCTTCCAGATCGGGTGCACCGTCAACCTGTTCGAGGAGGTCGCCAAGTTCCGTGCGCACCGCCGCATGTGGGCGAAGATCTGCAAGGAGGCCGGCGTCACCAAGCCCTCCAACATGCACGCCCGGGTGCACGTCCACACCAGCGGCTACGTGCTCACCCAGCAGCAGCTGATGAACAACAACGCGCGGATCACCCTGCAGGCCCTGGCCGCCGTCCTGGGCGGGGTGCAGTCCATCCACACCTGCTCCTACGACGAGGCCGTCGGCGTGCCGACCGAGGAGTCGCACCGCACCGCGCTGCGCACCCAGCAGATCCTCATGCTGGAGAGCGGCGTGCGCGACGTCGCCGACCCGCTGGGCGGCTCCTACTACGTCGAGAAGCTGACCGACGAGATGGAGGAGGCCGCCTGGGAGATCTACGAGGAGCTGGAGGCCTCGGGCGGCTACCTCAGGGGCATCGAGACCGGGGAGATCAAACGCAGCATCGACAACGCCTCCTACGAGATGAAGAAGCGGATCAACAGCGGCGACCTGCCCGTGGTCGGCGTCAACCGCTACGTCTCGGAGCAGACGGAGAACTACGAGCCGTTCCGCATCGACGAGTCCATCGAGACCAAGGCCAGGGCCCGGCTGGAGGCCTACCGCGCCAAGCGTGACCAGGCCGCGGTGGACGAAGCGCTCGAAGGCGTCCGCGAGGCCTGCCAGGCGCTGAAGGACGGCACCGGCCCGCTCATGCCCGCGCTGGTGGAGGCGGCCCGCAGGGGGGCGACCAACGGCGAGATGATGGTGCCGATGCGCGAAGCGTTCGGCTGGTACGTCAGCGAGTGAGTCCCGCGGATCGGCCGATCCGCACACAGTACAAGGAGTGGACCGTGTCCCAGGAGCGCATCAAGGTCCTGCTGGCCAAGAAGAAGATCGATGTTCACGGCCGCGGGTCGAAACTGATCGCGCGCGAACTCCGCGACGCCGGCATGGAGGTCGTCTACTTCCGGTTCGGGGTGGTGGAGGAGATCGCCGAGGCGGCCCTGCAGGAGGACGTCGACGTGGTCGCGGTGAGCATCATGACCAGCGGTCAGATGCAGGTCGCCAGGGAGCTCATCCCCGCACTCAAGGCGCGCGGAATGAAGGACGTCCTGGTGATCATGGGCGGCATCATCCCCGAGGTGGACTACGAGCCCCTCCGGCAGCTGGGCGTGCACCGCTGCTTCCCTCCCGGCCTGCCCGGCGGCGTCGTCGCCGACTACATCCGGGAGAACGTCGGCACGGCGAGCCTCGCCTAGCCGGCTCGGCCAGGAGCCCCGGCCCCGCGGCCGCCGGCCGCGGGGCGGAGCGCGCCCGGTGCCCGGGCCGGCCCCTGCGCCCGACAACGGGTCCCCGCGCCCTCCGGTCCCGTCCCGGACCGGACGGCGCGGGGGCGTGGAATCACACAGCGGTGTCCCGAGGGAGGGATCGGCGTGGCAACACTGTCAGGAGTCGACGGCAAGGGACTGGTCGTCACCGGAGGCGGCGGCGGGCTCGGATCGGTCATGGCCGCCGAGTTCTGCCGGCTCGGCGCCAGGGTGGTGGTGTGCGGACGCACCAGGGAGAGCCTGGACGAGACCGTACGGCGCATCGACGACGAGCTCGGGGAGGGCAGGGCCTTCGCGGTCACCGCGGACGTGCGCGACCCCGAGTCCGTGTCGGCGATGGTCGACCGGGCCACCGAACTGCTCGGCGACGTCGACGGACTGGTCAACAACGCTTCGGGGCTCTTTCCGGTCGACGCCGAGAAGCTCACCCCGAACGGCTTCGACGCGGTGGTCCGGATCGTGCTCCACGGCACCTGGCACTGCACCTCCGAACTGGCCCGCCGCTGGCTCGCCGCCGGCCGCGGAGGAGCGGTGGTCAACGTGCTCACCCCCTACGCGTGGACGGGCGCGCCCGGCATCGTGCACAACGCCTCCGCCAAGGGGGGAGTGCTCGCCATGACCCGCACCCTGGGTGCGGAGTGGGCGGGCCGGGGCGTGCGGGTCAACGCGGTCGCCCCCGGCTGGATGCCGGTGGGCGGCACCGACTTCCTCGCCGGAGACGAGGAGGCCCGGCGGCGGCTGGTCGACGCCATCCCGGCCGGACGGCTGCTGCGGGCGGAGGAGACCGCCCGCGCGGCGGCCTACCTGCTCTCCGACGACGCGACGTACGTGGCCGGGGAGGTGCTCACCATCGACGGCGGCCACCACCTGTCCAAGGGACTGTACGAGTTCCTGGACGAGCTGCCGGGACGCCGGTAGGACCCGCGGGGGCCCGGCGGGACCCACAGCACGGCCGAGGGGCCCCAGCAGACGCTGGGGCCCCTCGGCCGTGCGGGCCGTCGGCCGGGGCCTCACCCGGCCGCGTGCGGATGCGGGTACCAGCGGGTCTTCGCCTCCGGCCGGGTGCGCTGGAGGAAGGCGAAGGAGCGGCGGGCGAACCGCCACCCGTCCGCGGTGCGGACCAGGTCGTCGGTGTAGACGCCGGTGAACCCGAAGCCGTTGCCGGAGGCGTCGGCGCCGGACTCGGTGATGTACCAGGTGGCCGTGGCCGTGTCGCCGGAGACGTCGACGTGTCCGCTGTGGGTGAGCTGGATCAGGTGGGGGAAGCCGTCCAGCAGGGTGGCCAGCACGGCGGCGATCGCCTCGCGTCCGGTGGCCGCGGGGACCCCGGGCACGTGCCACTCGCCCCGCTCGGTGAACAGGGCCGCCAGCTCCTGGGGGGCGCGCCGGTTGACCGCGTCGGTGAAGCGCGCGGTCAGGTCGCGGATCTCGGTCTGGTCGGCGGAGGTGCAAGATGCCATGGTGGGAACTCCTCTGCGGGAACGGGGTCAGGGACTGGGAACACCGCAGCCGTTGGGCGCCCGGCCCGCCAGGACGTCGTCCAGGGTGTAGTCCGTGGCGCGGCCGTGGGCGCCCCCGCGGCGGCGGGCGAGCTGCAGCAGGGTGCCGTGGGTCTGGTCCGGGTGGAGGAAGACCTCGTGCCAGTCGGGGTCGGCGGTGGACAGGCCGTGGGCCCGGTAGCCGGCGTGTTCCAGGGCCGCGGCCACCCGGGAGATCTCCACGTCCTCCGGGACCGTGAGGGTGACGTGGTGCACCCCGCCCCGGGGGTGGCGGCGGAAGAAGCTGTCCAGGAACGTCGAGCCCGGCAGCGGCTCCATCAGCTCCACCCTGCCCCCGCCGGGGAACTCCAGCTGGACGGCGCGGTAGCCGACCCGGGCGTTGTCGCCGCCCAGGTGGAACGCGCCGCCGAGGACGTCCCGGTACAGCGGCAGGAGGTCCCTGATCCGCCGGGCCGCCACCGCCACGTGGTCGTGGGCGACGCCCAGGGGCAGGCCGGCGGAGGCGTGTCCGGTCACCACGGCTCCCGCCGCTTCAGCTGCTTGGCGATCATGTTGCGCAGGATCTGGTTGGTCCCGCCGGCGATCTCGTACAGCTTGGTCTCGCGCCAGTAGCGCTCCATCCCGTACTCGACCATGTAGCTGTAGCCGCCCAGGATCTGCATGCCGCGCGCCGCGCACCGGGTGCCCGCCTCGGAGCCGTACACCTTGGCCATGGAGGCCTCCAGGGTGCAGTCCAGTCCCTGGTCCAGCCGCCAGGCCGCCTGCCAGGTGATCAGCCGCGCGGTCTGCACGTCCATCGCCATGTCGGCGAGCATGTGCCCGACGGCCTGGTGCTCGATGATCGGCTTGCCGAACTGGACCCGCTCCCGGGCGTACTGCAACGCCAGGTCCAGGGCGCCCTGGCCGAGACCGGTGCCCTCGGCGCCCACGTAGATCCGTTCGGCGTCCAGCAGGTCGACGATGATGCGGGTGCCCCGGCCGAGTTCGCCGACCAGGTTCTCCTCGGGCACCCGCACGTCGTTGAGGAACACCTCGCAGGTGTGGGTGGACTGTCCGGCGAGCTTGCGCAGCGGCCGGATCGTCAGTCCCTCGGACTGCCTGGGGATCAGCAGCACCGACAGGGCCCGGGAGGGGGAGGCGTCGGGGTCGGTGCGGACGAAGGCGAAGATGTAGTCGGCGGTGTCGGCGCCGGTGGTGAACACCTTCTGCCCGGTGACGACGAAGTCGCTGCCGTCGCGCACGGCCCTGGTGGACAGGTGGGCGAGGTCGGAGCCGGCGTCGGGTTCGGTCAGGCCCATGGCCATGCGCACCGTTCCCGCCGCGACCTTCGGCAGGATCTCCCTCTTCTGCTCCTCGGTGCCGAACCGGGCGATGCCCTTGGCGCAGAACGTGGCCGTGGGCAGCCAGGCGTAGGCGAGGGCGGCGCTGGCGCGGGCGATCTCCTCCACCGCGATGCAGATGGAGATCTGGTCGGCGTCGCTGCCCCCGTACTCCTCGCCGAAGGCCAGGCCGCACAGCCCGATCTCGGCGGCCTTGCGGTACAGCTCGGTGTTGAACTCCTCCTCCTGGTCGAAGCGGTTGACCTCCTCCAGGGGCGCCTCGCGGGTGAAGAACTCCCGCAGCGTCCGGCGCAGCTCCTGGTGTTCGGCGCTGAGGGTGAAATCCATGTCGGTCTCCTGGGGCCGGGGACGGGGTCAGCTGGCGGGGTGCCGCGGGGTCCGGACGTGCCGTTCGCGCAGTTCCTTCTTGAGGACCTTGCCGGTGGCGCTGATCGGCAGTGCGTCCACGAACTCCACCGAGCGCGGCTTCTTGTAGCCGCTCAGGCGCTGTGCGGCGAAGTCGACGAGTTCCGCCTCGGTCAGCGTCGAGCCCTCGCGGCGGCGCACCACCGCGTGGATGGCCTCGCCCCACTTCTCGTGCGGGACGCCGATGACGGCGGCCTGCTCCACCTCGGGGTGGTCCTGGAGGACGCGTTCGACCTCGATGCTGAAGACGTTGATGCCGCCGGTGATGATCATGTCCTTGAGCCGGTCCACGATGGTGACGAAGCCCTCGGAGTCGATCACCGCCACGTCGCCGGTCCGGAACCACTCTCCCGCGCGGCTCCTGGCGGTCTCCTCCGCCATGTTGAAGTAGCCGGGGGAGACGGAGGGGCCGGACAGCCAGATCTCCCCGGAGGTCCGGCCGTCGTGCGGCACGTCGTTGCCGTCGGGGTCGACCACGCGCAGGTTGATCATGGTGAGCGGCCTGCCGATCGAGTCGAGCCAGCCGACCTGCTGTTCGGTGCCTTCGGTGAACTGGTCCTCGGGGCGCAGCACCGCACCGCAGGAGTAGCTCTCGGCCATGCCGTACAGCGGGTAGAGGACGTCGCCGAGGACCTCGCGGGCGCGTTTGAGCACGCCCGCCGAGTACGGGGAGCCGCCGGACATGATGCCGCGCAGGGAGGAGAAGTCGTACCGCTCCACGTCCGGCTGGGAGACGACCATCTGCACCATCGTCGGCACGATGGTGGTGTTGGTGACCCGGTACTCCTGGACCAGGCGGGGGAACTCGGCCGGGTCGAACGCCGGCGGGATCACGGTGCGGCCGCCCTTCAGCAGTACCGGGTGCAGCCCCGAGGGGCCTCCGGGGTTGAAGAACATGGGGATGCACTGCAGTGCGGTGCCGTATTCGGGGACGGGCAGTTCGGCGAGCCAGTTCTGCAGGGCCGCGATGGCGTTGCGGTGGGTGAGGACGGCGGCTTTCGGGATTCCGGTGGTGCCGCTGGTGGCGCCGAGCTGGTAGACGTCGTCCTCGCCGACGTGCACGGAGGGCTCCTCGGCGGAGGCGCGCGCGATGAGCTGTTCGAGGTCGAGGGCGAAGCCGTGGTCGCCGCCGAAGCCGATGACGTGTCTGGCGGAGGGGACGTCCGGCAGCCACGTCCGGGCGTTGTCCGCCAGGTCGGCGTGGACCAGCACCGCGGCCGGCTCCACGTAGGCGAGGTAGGAGGAGAGTTCGTGGGCGGACAGGCGGATGTTGACCGCGGCTCCGATGATCCCCGACTTGGCGGTGGCGAAGAAGAATTCGAGGAACTCGCCGCAGTTGGGGGAGAAGAGGGCGATCCGGTCTCCTTTGGACAGGCCGAGGCCGAGCAGTGCGTTGGCGAACCTGGTGGTGCGGGTGTCCAGGTCCGACCAGGTCCGGGTGGTCCCCCCGGGGACCACCACGGCCTCCTTGTCGCCGAAGAACCGGGCGTTGTTGCGAACGATGTCGCTGACCAGCATGTACGGACTCCTAGCGGGCGGAGGGGAGACGCCTCTGGTGTTCCCGACACCAGCACTGTAACGTGATTTAACGGTGGACGTAAGATGTCGATTTAGATTTCTGTCGTGGAGGTGGGATGCGCTACCTGGATCTCGTCCGCGGACCGGCGGCCCGGTTCGGCTCCAAGGCCGCCGTGGTCGAGGGCGACCGGCGGATCACCTTTCGGGAACTGGACGACCGGGTGGGGCGGCTGGGCTCGGTCCTGCGCGCCCGGGGACTGCGCCCCGGCGACCGGGTGGCCCTGCTGGCCGCCAACGAACTGGAGTACCTGGAGATCCAGGCGGCCTGCCTGCGTTCGGGGTTCGCCCTGGTCCCGCTGAACGTCCGACTCACCGAGCGGGAACTGGGCTTCATCCTCTCCGACTGCGCGCCCGGCCTGCTCATCGCCGGACGCGCCGAGGAGCGGCGGGCCGCCTCCCTGGCCGCCACGACCGGCATCCCCCACGTGCTGGCCCTGGGGACGCCGCGGGACCTGCCCTCCTACGACACCGCGCTGCGCGAGGCCGCCGCCGACCCCGGCGCCGACCCCGACGACCCCGAACTGCCCGCCACCCTCCTCTACACCTCGGGAACCACCGGCCTGCCCAAGGGAGCGGTCGTCGACCGTCTCGGCTTCACCGCGCGGGTGATGACCAACGCGGTCGAACTGCAGACGGGCGCGACCGACGTGCACCAGGCCAGCCTGCCGATGTTCCACATCGCCGCTTTCCTCGCCTACGCCCACACCGCGGTGGGAGGCACCGTGGTGATGCTTCCGGAGTTCGAGCCGGAGCAGGCGCTGCGCACCATGGAACGGGAGCGCGTCACCACCACGGTGCTGGTCCCCACGACCATCACCATGCTGCTGGACAGCCCCGCCATCGACCGGGTCGACCTGTCGGCGCTGCGGTTGGTCGTCTACGGTGGTTCGGCCATCGAACCGGGGCCGCTGCGGCGCGCCCTGGAACGCTTCGGCTGCGGCTTCCACCAGCAGTACGGCATGACCGAGACCGGAGGGCAGACCATCCTGCGCCCCGCCGACCACGACCCGGCCGACACCGAGAAGCTGGCCTCGGGAGGCACCGAGGCGATCGGCCTGGAGGTGAGGGTGGTCGACGAGGAGGACCGGACGCTGCCCCCCGGAGAGGTCGGCGAGATCGTCTGCCGGGGCCCCTCGGTGATGCTGCGGTACTGGAACCGGCCCGAGGCCACCGCGGAGGCGCTGCGCGGCGGCTGGTTCCACACCGGGGACATGGGCTACCGCGACAGCCGCGGCTACCTGCACATCACCGACCGGCGCAACGACATGATCATCACCGGCGGGGAGAACGTCTACCCCCGCGAGGTGGAGGCGGCGCTCATCGAGCACCCGGACGTCGCCGACGTGGCCGTGGTGGGCCTGCCCGACCCGAAGTGGGGCCAGGTGGTCACCGCCGTCCTGGCGGGGCAGGCGCCCTCCGACGCCGAACTGGACGCCTGGGCCCGGCAGCGGCTGGCCGGCTACAAGGTCCCCCGCCGCTGGGTGCGGCTGGCGGAACTGCCCCGCAACGTCACCGGCAAGGTGCTCAAGCACCGGCTCCGCGCCCAACTGGCGAAGTGACCGGAGGGTGCCGCCGCCCCGTCGCGACCGCACGGGGCGGCGGCACCCTCCGGTGGGTTCGCTCCCCCGTGGTCGGGGCCGTGGCCTCCCGGGAGGCCACGGCCCCGACCACGGGGGAGCGGCGGCCGGTCAGTCGCCGCGGAACGCGGGGGTGCGCCGCTGCAGGAAGGCCCGCACCCCCTCACCGAAGTCGTGCGTCTTCCACAACTCGGTGACCCGCTCCTGCTCCAGGTCCAACTGCTCCGCCAGCCCCAGCGTGGTCGCCCGGTCGACCAGTTCCCGCACCCGCAGCAGGGCCAGCGGGGGAGCCGAGGCCAGCGACCGGGCGAGCTCCAGGGCGGACCGGAGCGCCGAACCGTCGGGCACGGGCGGTTCCGCCAGCCCCAGGGACGCGGCCTCGGCCGCGCCGAGCGGCTGGTTGCGCAGCAGCAGGGACAGGGCCCGGGCCGAGCCGACCATCCGGGTCAGGAAGTACGACACCCCGCCGTCGGGGGAGGAGCCGATGCCCAGGTAGCCGGGGACCAGGCGGGCGCCCTCGCCGAGGACCCGCAGGTCGGCGCAGAGGGCGAGCCCCATGCCGGCGCCCACCGCGGGCCCCTCCACGGCGGCGACCAGCGGCACGGGCAGGCCGCGGAGCCGTTTGAGGGAGCGGTGCAGCTCCTCGACCAGGGGAGTGAGGACCGGGGCGGGCTCCTCGGCCAGCGCCCGGTCCACCAGGGACAGGTCGGCCCCGGCACAGAACGCCGGACCGCGCCCGGCCAGCACCAGGGCGCGGGCGCCCCGGTCCACCAGGGCGGCCGCCTCGGTGCCCAGGGCGCAGACCAGGTCGACGGTCAGCGCGTTCATCCGGTCGGGGCGGTTCAGTTCGATGAGGCCCACCTGGTCGGTGAGCGAGGTCTCCAGGGACACGGGAACTCCTGGGGTCGGGGTCAGTAGCCGATGGCGCCGAGGCCGTGGTCCATGCACATGTAGGGCACGCCCATGCCGAGGCGGGCGAAGGTGGCGTCGCGCACCCCCTGCGGGCCGAACTCGCTCAGCAGGGGGAAGGACGTGCAGACGTACTCGGCGTCGATGAAGACCGAGTAGTAGTGGATGCGCTCCTCGTCGATGCGGGGCCCGCCCGCCTTCTCGTAGGCCTCGAACATCTCCTCCCGGGGCAGCAGGGCGTCCGCGCCCCGCCACAGGGCCGAGGCCCAGTCCTTCATGGGGTCGCCCAGGTGGGCCTGCTCCCAGTCGGTGAGGGCCACCACCCGGTCCCCCCGGTAGATGAAGTTGCCCACGCCCACGTCGCCCCAGACCAGGCTGACCCGTTCGACCTCGGTGGGCACGTTCCGCTTCAGCCAGGAGAACAGCGCCTCCACCACGGGCATGGGTTCGGGGTCGGCGGCGCGGTAGGCCTGCTCGTAGTGGGCCAGTTCCAGCAGGGCGCAGTCCTCGGGCCGCTCGGGGACCGCCATGAACTCGCCCAGGCCGGCGGCACGCCAGTCCAGGGTGTGCACGGCGGCCAGCCGCTCGGCCAGGTGGCGGCCGATGCGGCGGCGGGCCTCCGCGTTGTCGGGGGCGAACAGCTTCCCCGCCGACGCCGAGCCGGGCACCGTGCGGCGCACGTAGAACGGGGCCCGCCCGATCAGGGACTCGTCCGTCTCGTACCACAGCGCCTCGGCGACCGGCACCTCGGTGGGGGTGAGCGCGGCGAAGACGCGGTACTCCCGCTCCAGGTCGACCGGGACCACCGAGCCCTCCGGGTGGTCCACCCGGAAGGTCAGGGCGTCGGTGAACGGGGTGGTGCCGCGCGTGCCGGAGACCTCGACGAACCAGGTCTCCCGGGACATGCCGCCGACGTTGCGCCTGAGCTGGGTGACCTCCAGGGTGTCGGCGGCCAGGCGCTCCTTCAGGTAGGCGCCGACGCGGCCGCGGTCGAGGCCGGTCGCCTTCCGGTCCGCGGCGCTCATGACGCCACCGGCCGAAACGACATGAACAGCGGTTCCACCAGGGGTCTGGTCCGATCGACCTGCCGTCGTACCAACCTGTACACCTCGTCTCTCATCTCCTCCACCGCGGGGTCGGCACCGTCCGCCTCGTCCAGCCAGCGCATCACCGCGACGACCACCCCGCGCAGTTCCTCGTTGCGGGCCGTGGCGCCGTGCTCGCCGGCCTCGGCGGTACGCGCTGCGCCGACCAGTCCGGCCAGCTCCTCCCACCGGGGGGCCGTCCCCGCGGTGTCCTGTTCGGCCAGTGCGGCGGCGCGGGTGCCGAGGGAGGCCAGGACGGCGAGCATGTCGGCGTCGTCCTCGGCCAGCACGTCGCCCTCGTGGGCGAGGCGCAGCTTCAGGTGCTGCAGGACGAGGTCCATCGCGGTGCCGACGTAGCGGGCCCAGCGGTCCTCGACCTTGGGCAGCAGGGTCTCGTTGAGGGAGAGGCGGAGACTGTCCAGCAGCTCCTCCGGTGACGGTCGCACAAGCACCCCTTCCGGCCGGGAGCACAGCTCCCCGTCCTATGAATCTAACGTAAAGGGTTAAGCTCTGTCATCGTCTCTTGTTTTACCTATCACGTCAATGGTCAGATAAGTGCATGGGGCAGACGACAGCGACGGAGCGGGACGGCGACCGTACGGAGCGGGGGGAGGGGACCGCCCGGAGGGGAGGCGGCCGCTGGGCGAAGACCCTCTCCCACTTCCACCCCGCCTCCACCGTGACGGCGGAGCAGGCCGACGCCTACTACCTGCGGGTGCACACCCGCTTCGCCCGGCACTTCCTGCGCGGC
Source organism: Thermobifida alba (assembly GCF_023208015.1). NCBI lineage: Bacteria > Bacillati > Actinomycetota > Actinomycetes > Streptosporangiales > Nocardiopsidaceae > Thermobifida > Thermobifida alba. The sequence continues at coordinate 1,184,330 of NZ_CP051627.1, forward strand.
ATGGACCAGGTGGTCAGCTACCACACCAACCGGGCGGAGGCCGGGTACGACCTGCTCGGCGGCTGGGAGCGACCGCCGAGCGCCTTCCGCTACGTGGTGCTGCGCTTCCGGCCGGGCCGCGGCCTGGAGCCCACCGAGGAACTCCGCGAGGCCATCGTGGCCGACCACCGCCTCTTCCTGCGTGAACTGCGCTCCTTCCAGGTGGACGAGGAGGTCCTGCTGGACCGGCTGGACGGGCAGACCGCGCTGGAGAAGTACCTCTTCGAGTTCGACCGCCGCGACGGCACGGACCCGCGGGAGGCCCGCGAGCACCTGGCGGCCGGACTGGCCGTGCTGGCCGAGGAGGCCTCCTCCGCCTTCGGGATCCGCCAGGTCCTGGTCAACCACGTCCTGGGGGAGCAGGAGACGGCGCCGGTCGACGAACCCGGACAGCGGCCCCTGCCCCGGATGCTGCCCGACACCCGTCGTCAGGCGTTCCTGGAGTGCTACTTCGACCAGCGGGAGTGGGCCGAGGACTTCTTCGCCCGGCCCGCGGTGCGCGCCGTGCTGCAGGACCGCTTCTGGGCGGCGGCGAACGGCCACCGGGTCACCGAGCAGTGCGGCCTCGACCGCCGCTGAGCGCGCCCGCCCCGGCGGGGCTACACCGCCGCCGCCAGTTCCAGCAGCGGCTCATAGGAGGCCAGCAGAGCGCGGCGGGCATCGTGCTCGGCCGGGCCCGCCTCGTAGCGCATCCCGCCCACGTTGACCAGCAGGATCTCGTCCACGTCCGAGTACTCGCGGAGCCGCCGGGCGCACTCGTGCGGGGTGCCCGCCACCGTCAGCCGGTCGACGACCTCGTCGGTGACCGCCCGCCGGGCGGCCGCCAGGTCGCCCCGGCGGACCGCGCCGTCCACCTCCTCGGCGACGGGCTCGTACCCCTGGCTGCGCAGCAGGGCGTCGTAGTGGGGGTGGGGCTTGCCGGCGTAGAGGTTGACCACGGCCGCGCGCGCCGCCTCGCGGGCCCGCTCGGTGTCGGAGTCCACGGCGACCAGGGCGGCCATGAGCACGGTGAAGTCCTCCCGGGCCGCCGCCGCCCGGCACTCGGCCGCGATCCGGGCCACGTACTCGGCCGACTGCAGGCTGCCCAGTCCGATGCCGTCGGCCACGGCGGCAGCCAGCCGGGTCATCCGGGGCGAGGTGGCGGCGAGCACGATGGGGACGGAGTCGCGGACCGGGTCGACCTGGCAGCGCCAGCCCGACATCCGGTGGACCTCGCCCGCGTAGTCCACCCGGTCGCCGCGCCTCGCCGAGGTGACCAGCCGCAGCAGTTCGACGTACTCCCGCATCTTGCGCAGCGGCCGGGTGACGGGCACCCCCTGGTAGCTCTCGTTGGTCACCCGGTTGCCGCTGCCCACGCCGAGGACCAGGCGGCCCCCGGAGAGTTCGTCGAGGTCCACCGCGCTCATCCCGGCGATCATCGGGGTGCGCGCGTGGGCGTTGAGGACGTAGGGGCCCAGGCTGATCCGCTCGGTGCGTCCGGCCATCGCCGCCAGGGCGACGAACCCGGAGCGCCAGGCCTCGGCCAGGTAGACGCCGGCGCAGCCCGCCTCCTCCGCCCGTGCGGCCAGGCCCGCCATGTCGGCGACGGTGATCCCGCCGCCCCCGGCCAGCATCAGGCCCAGTCTCGTCCCCGTCCCACCGACCGCTGCGTTTCGGTTGTCCCGCCCCATGGACCACTCCAGAGATGTAACGTGTAACGTAAAAATTATCAGCAGGGGTATTGCTTACTTGTAACGTTAAGGGTGAAATCAAGACATGGGCAACGCACCGATCCTCCCCCGCGACGAGTACATGCACGAGCCGACCGACCACCCGCAGTTCAACGAGTCGGCCTACTACAACTTCGTGGACGGCGGCTCCGGCTTCGCCGTCCTCATCCGGATGGGCAACCGGGTCAACGAGGGCCACGCCGAGGTCACCGTCCTGATCTACCTGCCCGGCGGCAAAGCGGCCATCCGCTTCGACCGGGCGCCGATCGACAGCAACGACAAGTTCGAGGCCGCGGGCCTGAAGTTCGAGGTCGTCGAACCGCTGAAGCGGATGCGGGTCACCTTCGACGGCACCGCCTACCTGCTGGACTCGGGCCGGGACCTGGAGAACCCCAAGCAGGCCTTCACCACCAGCCCGGTCGTCCCGGTCTCGCTGGAACTGCACTACGAGAACGTCATCCCGGTCTACGGGCTCGGCGAGGGGTCCGGGATCGAGGGCGCCGAGGACAGCATCGCCGTGGGCCACTACCAGGGCCCCTGCTCCGTGCGCGGCTGGGTGGAGGTCGACGGCGAGCGGCGCGAGGTCAGCGGCCAGGGCTTCCGCGACCACTCCTGGGGACCGCGGGTGTGGCAGGGCCCGCAGTACTGGCGGTGGATCTCCTGCATGGTCGACGACCGCAACGGGTTCGTCGCCTGGACCCAGAAGATCGGCGACACCCAGTCGCCCGGCCACGGCATGGTGCTGCGCGACGGCGTGATGGAGCGGGTCACCAGGGTCGAGGTGAAGAGCGAGTACGGCGGTGCGCCCTACTACGCCACCTCGATGCGGGTCGCCATGTGGACCGAGGCGGGGGAGCGGGTGGACGCCGCCGGGAAGGTCTTCCACCTCGTCCCGCTGCGCAACCGCCGCGACGGCGAGATCGCCCGGCTGGCCGAGTACCTGGTGGAACTGGACTTCCAGGGGATGACCGGCTACGGCATCTCCGAGTACCACGACCGCATCATCGAGGACATCCCGGCGGGGATCTCCGAGGCATGAGCGGCCGCGTCATGAAGGGACTGCGTTTCGCCCGGCACGGCGGACCCGAGGTGCTGAGCTGGGACGAGGTCCCCGTACCGGAGCCCGGGCCGGGCGAGGTGCTGGTCCGGGTCAGCGCCTTCGCCGTCAACTGGGCCGACCTGCTGGAGCGCTCCGGGCGCTACCCGGGCGCTCCGGCCCCGCCCTACGTCACCGGCCACGACCTCACCGGGGTGGTGGCGGCGCTGGGGCCGGGTGTGGCGGAACCGGCGGTCGGCACCCGCGTGTTCGGGGTGATCCCCCGGGGCGGCGCCGCGGCCGAGTACGTCGCCGCCCCCGCCGACCAGCTCTACCCGGTCCCCGAGGCACTCAGCGACGTCCAGGCCGCGGGCGCCGCGGGCCCCTACCTCACCGCGGACGCGGCGATCGTCACCATGGGGCGCCTGGCCCGAGGCGAGGACGTGCTGGTCCACGCCGCCGCCGGGGCCTACGGGTCGGCCTGCGTGCAGCTGTGCCGCGCCTACGGGGCGGGCCGGATCATCGCCACCGCGGGCTCCGACGCCAAGGTCGAGCGGGTCCGCTCCTGGGGGGCGGACGTGGTGGTCAACTACACCACCACCGACTTCGCGGAGGTGGTCCGCGAGGTCACCGGAGGCCGGGGCGTGCCGCTGGTGCTGGAGTCGGTGGGCGGCGACGTCCTGGGGCGCAGCCTGGACTGCCTCAGTCCCGGGGGGCGCCTGGTGAGTGTGGGGGCCAGCAGCGGCCGCAGCAGTGGCCGGTTCCGCCTGCACACCCTGTTCGAACTGGGCGTCTCGGTGTCCGGATTCACCCTCGGGGTGTGGCTGGAGCGCCACCCCGAGCTGGTCCGCCCCTCCGTCGAGCGGGTCCTGCGGCTGTTCGCCGACCGGAAGGCGGTCCCCGTGGTCGGCCGGGTCTTCCCCGCCGCCGAGGCGGCCGCCGCGCACGAGTTCCTCGCCGACCGGCGGTCGATCGGCCGCACGGTCGTCACCATGACCCCCGTCCCCTGAAACGAGAGAGCAATGGCAGAGGCATACATCGTCAGCGCTGTCCGCACCCCCGTGGGGCGCCGGAAGGGCGGTCTGAGCCAGGTCCACCCGGCCGACCTCGCCGGGCACGTCATCAAGGCCGCGGTCGAGCGCGCCGGCGTCGACCCCGGCGAGGTCGACGACGTCATCCTCGGCTGCGTCGACCAACTCGGCGCGCAGTCGACCAACATCGCCCGCACCGCCTGGCTGGCCGCGGGCCTGCCCGAACACGTTCCGGGCACCACCGTCGACCGCCAGTGCGGCTCCTCCCAGCAGGCCGTCCACTTCGCGGCCCAGGCCGTGATGGCGGGAGTCCAGGACCTGGTCGTGGCCGGAGGCGTGGAGGTGATGAGCCTGGTCCCCATCTCCAGCCCCGCGATCGTCGGCGCGCAGCAGGGCATGGGCGCCCCCTACGGCAGCCCCGGCTGGACCGCCCGCTACGGCGACCAGGAGGTCTCCCAGTTCCGCGGCGCCGAGCTGATCGCCGAGAAGTGGGGCATCAGCCGCCGGGACATGGAGGAGTACGCGCTGAGCAGCCACCAGCGGGCGATCGCCGCCCAGGAGTCGGGGGCCTTCGACGAGGAGATCGTGCCCTACGGCGCGGTCACCGCGGACGAGGGGCCGCGTCCCGACACCTCCCTGGAGAAGATGGCCGGGCTGAAGACCCTGTCCGAGGGCGGTCGGCTCACCGCCGCGGTGTCCAGCCAGGTCTCCGACGGAGCCGCGGCCCTGCTCATCGCCTCCGAAGCCGCGGTGCGCCGCCGCGGACTGACCCCGCTGGCCCGGGTGCACACCATGACCGTCACCGGAGCCGACCCGATCCTGATGCTGAGCGCCCCCATCCCGGCGACCCGGCAGGCGCTGAAGAGGGCCGGGCTGGGCATCGACGACATCGACCACTACGAGATCAACGAGGCGTTCGCGTCCGTGGTCCTGGCCTGGTTGAAGGAGCTGGGCGTCGACCCCGGGCGGACCAACCCCCTGGGCGGGGCCATCGCCCTGGGCCACCCGCTGGGGGCGACCGGCGCGAAGCTGATGGCGACCCTGGTGCACGGTCTGCGCCGCACCGGGGGCCGTTACGGCCTGCAGACGATGTGCGAGGGCGGGGGGATGGCCAACGCCACCGTCGTCGAGGCGCTCTGAGCACACGCCCCGGTCCGTGGGACTGGTATTGGCCACCATCATCTCTTATGCTTGACGTTCAACGTAAAACTAGAAAAAAGGAGTGCCTGTCGTGGCCGACATGGAACGCGTGGACAAGGAGACCCTCTACGTCGAGAAGTACCCGGCGGACCGGTACGCGGTGATCACCCTGCACCGGCCCGACGTCCTCAACGCCGGCAGTCCGACGCTCTTCGGCGAGCTGGCCGAGACCGTCAGCTCCTTCGAGGACGACGACCAGGTCCGCGCCGTCGTCCTCACCGGGGGCGCCGGCAGGGCCTTCTCCGCCGGCGCCGACCTCGGCGGCATGACCTTCGACAGCATGGGCAACTGCCGCAAGTTCATCCGGCTGGCCCACGCCCCCTTCGAGGCCGTCGAACGGCTGAGCAAGGTGGTCATCGCCGCGGTCAACGGTTACGCCTTCGGCTTCGGCACCGAGATCGCGCTCGCCTGCGACCTGGTCCTGGCCTCCGAGAAGGCGCGCTTCGGGCTGCGCGAGATGAACCACGGGCTCGTCCCCGCGGTCACCATCACCCGCGGCATCGACATGATCGGGCGGCGCAGGATCGCCTGGATGGCCTACACCTCCGACGACCTCTCCGCCCAGGAGGCCCAGGAGTTCGGGTTCGTCAACAAGGTCGTCCCGCACGACTCCCTGGTGCAGGAGTACACCGACCTGGCGATCCGGATGGCCAAGCGCGCCCCGCTCGCCGTCGCCGCCACCAAGTGGACCCTCAACAAGGCCGCGGGCGGCCACTACCGCGAGGGCGAGAACCTCATGCCCGCGATCTTCGCCTCGGCCGACGTCGCCGAGGGACGCAAGGCGTTCGAGGAGCGCCGCGAGCCCGTCTTCCGCGGTGAGTGACCCCCGGCCCCGGTGAAGAGAGTGCGAGAACACCCATGAGCGTGCTGGATCAGTTCAGACTCGACGGCAGGGTCGCCGTCGTCACGGGAGCCTCCTCCGGACTGGGGGTCGGCTTCGCCGAGGCGCTGGCCGACGCGGGCGCCGACGTGGTCCTGGCGGCGCGTCGCATCGACCGCCTTGAGGAGGTCAGGGACAAGATCACCGCGATGGGGCGGCGCTGCATCGCGGTGCGGACCGACGTGTCCAGGCTGGAGGACTGCGAGGCCCTGATCGCCACCGCGGTCGAGCAGCTCGGCGACGTCCACGTCCTGGTGAACAACGCGGGGGTCGGCCACGCCGCCCCGGCGCACAGGGAGGACCCCGAGGACTTCAACCGGGTCCTGGGGATCAACCTGGTCGGCGCCTACTACATGGCGCAGGCCTTCGGACGCGCCTGCATCAGGGCCAAGCACGGCGGCTCGATCGTCAACGTCTCCTCGGTGCTGGGCATCAGCGGCAGCGACATCCCCCAGGTGGCCTACTCCTCCTCCAAGGCCGGGATGAACGGCATGACCCGGGACCTGGCCATGCAGTGGTCGGCCCGGTACGGCATCCGGGTCAACGCCCTGGCGCCCAGTTTCTTCTCCTCCGAGCTGACCGACCCCCTGCTGGAGTCGGAGGTGGGGACGAAGAAGGTCCTGGCCCGCACCCCGATGGGACGCATCGGCGAGACCCGGGAGCTGTACGGGGCGCTGCTGCTGCTGGCCTCCGACGCCGGCTCCTACATCACCGGCATCACCCTGCCGGTCGACGGCGGCTGGAGCCTGCACTGACGGCCGCGTCCGGGACCAGCCACACGCCGGTGCCGTGACTCTGCGGCACCGCGCGGGCACGGTGGGCGGTTTCTTCCCCTGGGAAGCCGCCCACCGTCCTGTTCTCCCCGGAAAACTTCTCCGCAAGGAATTCCTATCTTCCGTTTAACGTGAAAGAATCACCGTCATACGGGGTTGTATTGCGGGGCCTGACCAGTGGAGGTTCACCATGCGCACACCCAGACACTCCCGCGCCGCAGCCGCCTCGGCCGTCCTGCTGGCGATCACCCTGGGCGCCACGGCCTGCGGCACCCAGGAAGCGGCGGACTCCTCGGGGACCGAGACCGTCCGCGTGATGATGTTCCCGGGGCAGTCCTACCGGCTGCCCGTCGTGCTCGCCGCGCAGGAGGGCATGTTCGAGGAGCGGGGCATCGAACTGGAGTTCACCGAGCAGCCCGCCAACCTGCAGGGCATGCAGGGGCTGCAGGCCACCGACTCCGACATCGGCATCGTGACCGTGGGCACCCTCGGCCAGGGCTTCCAGGCGGGCGACCCCGGCGTCTTCTTCTGCGGTGGCATCAGCGTGCTGCAGACCATGCTGGTGGCCCCCGCCGACAGCGACCTGCCCTCCACTGAGGACGGCGCCCCCTGGCAGGAGGTGCTGCAGGCCCTGGAGGGCAAGAAGATCGGCATCCAGACCCCGGTCGGCTCCGGCCTGCAGCTGATCCTCGCCGCCGCGCTGGCCGAGGCCGGGGTGGAGGAGGTCACCTACGTCAACCTGGGCGGGGGAAGCGCGGCGGCCATCGCGGCGATCGACAACGGCAGCGTCGACGTCGCCCAGTTCACGCCGCCGGGCACCCAGCACGTCCTGGACGCCGGCTCCGGCAAGCCGCTGCTCTACATGTCGGAGGGCCCCACCACCTACCGGGACTACTACGGCAGCGGCTGGGTGGCCCCGCCCGAGTTCGTCGAGGAGCGTCCCGAGACCGCCGCGGCGTTCTGCGACGTCATCGACGAGGCCCTGGAGTTCATCCGCGACCCCGCCAACCGGGAGACAGCCCTGGACACGCTGGTGGAGGACACCGGAATCACCCGGTCCGTCGCCGAACTGGTGCTCGACCAGGCCTACGACGACTTCTCCACCGAACTGGACCGGGAACGGCTCCAGACCACCTTCGACGCCTACGTCGACCTGGGCATCTTCGAACCCGAGCCCGAACCGTCCTACGAGGTCCTGGTCGACGACCCCCGCCAGGGGTGACCGGCGCGCCCCGGCGGCCGGCCCCGGGGAGCACCGCTCCCCGGGGAGCCGCAGCGGGCCGACGCGAGCCGCCACCAAAGGACACACCGAACACGGCGCCTTGCGGCCGGGAACGGCCCGCGCCGACCCCCAACCGGCACACGAGCCGACCCCGGAGGGAAACCCCATGGAGACCCTGTCCGTCCAGGACCGCCTGGACATCGCGGACGTACTGGCCCGCTACTGCGTCGCCCTGGACAGCCGCGACTGGGAACTGCTCGAACAGGTCTTCACCCCCGACGCCACAGCCCGCTACGGCAGAGCCGGGCAACCGCAGGGCCTTCCCGCCATCGTCGCGGTGGTGCGCTCCTCCCTGGAGCCGCTGGACGCCAGCCAGCACTTCATCGGCACCTCACTGGTGGAGCCCGACGGCGCCGACGGCGCCCGGGGCCGCACCTACCTGATCGCCCAGCACGTCCGCGGCGGACTGCCCGACGGCAGCCAGTTCGTCGTCGCCGGCACCTACGTCGACCGCTTCGTCCGCACCCCCGACGGATGGCGCATCCGCGAGCGCCGCCTGGTCGAGACCTGGACACGGGGCAACCCCGCGGTGCTGTCCCGCCCGTCCCCCTGACATCCCTTCCGCACCCGCGCCGACCGAGTACGCGCACCACACGAGGCAGCCGCTTCGCCAGTCCCCGAAACCCCGGTCCCGGACCGCCACGGCGAAGAGACCGGACCGGAGCCGGACCGCGCCCGGCACACAGGAGGTTCGCCATGCACCAGCCCAGACACTTCCGAGTCCGCGCCGCATCGGCCGCCGTGCTGACGCTCTGCCTGGCCGCCACCGCCTGCGGCGGCCAGGAGGCGGACCGCTCGGCCGACGCCGGGACCGAGCACGTCCGCGTGATGATGTTCCCCTCCCAGGCCTACCGGCTGCCGGTGGTCATCGCCGCGCAGGAGGGCATGTTCGAGGAGCGGGGCATCGAACTGGAGATCGTCGAGCAGCCGACCAACCTGCAGGGCATGCAGGGCCTGGAGGCCACCGAGTCCGACGTCGGCCAGGTCAGCGTCACCACCCTGGTCCAGGGCTGGCAGGCCGGCAACGAGGGCGTCTTCTTCTGCGGCGGCATCGACGTCATCCAGACCACGCTGATGGCCGCCCCCGACAGCGACCTGCCCTCCATCGAGGACGGCGCCACCTGGCAGGAGGTGCTCCAGGCCCTGGAGGGCAAGAAGATCGGCATCCAGACCCCCGTGGGCTCGGGGGTGCAGCTGCTCTTCGCCGAGGCGCTGGCCGAGGCCGGAGTGGAGGACGTCACCTACGTCAACGTCGGCGCGGGCAGCACCACCGCGCTGGCCGCACTGGAGAACAACAGCGTCGACGTCATCCAGATCAACCCGACGGGCACCCAGTACGCCCTGGACGCCGGCTCCGGCAAGCCGCTGGTGTACCTGCCGGACGGCCCCCGGGCCTACCGGGACCTCTACGGCAGCGGCTGGGTGGCGCCCACCGAGTTCGTCGAGGAGCGTCCCGAGACCGCCGCGGCGTTCTGCGACGCCGTGGACGAGGCCCTCGGGTTCATCCGCGACGGAGCCAACACGCAGACCACCGTCTCGGCGCTGGCCGCCGACACCGGGGTCAGCCCCCAGGTCGCCGAACTCGTCCTGGAGCAGGTCTACGACGACTTCTCCACCGAACTCGACGAGGAGACGCTGACCCGGACCTTCGACACCTACGTCGAACTGGGAATCGCCGAGGCCGACCCCAGGCCCACCTTCGACTCCCTGGTGGTCGTCCCGCAGGGCTGACCGGCCCGACCGCCGCGGCCCGGCAGGCGCAGCGGGCCGCAGCAAGACAACTCTCGAACGATCAGCGAAACGAGGAGGCTCCTGTGAGCGACTCATCCCACGACCGCCGGGTCGTCGTGGTCGGGGCGGGACTGTCCGGTCTGGCGACAGCCCTGGGGGCCGCGCTGCGCGGCTGCCGGGTCACCGTCTTCGAGGCCGCCGAACTGGTCGGCGGGGCGGCGGCCTACTCCGGCGGACAGGTCTGGGTCGGCGCCAACCACGTCGAGGAACGGGAGGGCGTCGAGGACAGCCTGGAGTTGACGGAGCGCTACGTGCGCGACATCGCGCGCGCCGCCCCGGAGGTCCTCGACGAGGAGGCCATGCGCCGCTGGTTGACCGTGGCGCCGCAGGCCATGCGCTACTGGGAGGAGGTCGGCGCCATCCGGTGGACGATCATCCCCGGTCTGGCCGACTACCACGCCGAGGCCGACGGCGCACTGGGCGCCGGACGCTACCTGACCAACGAGGTGATCGACGGCAGCGTGCTGGGGGAGTGGCGGGACCGGCTGCGGGTCAGCCCGTACTTCCCGGTGGGCACCACCTACGCCGAGATGTTCGTCCGGGGACGGCGGGTCAGCGGGTCCGACAGCGAGGAGAACCGCTCCGGCGACGAGGAGACCCAGGGCTTCGGCCTGACCCGCGCCCCCGAGGAACGGGAGGGGGCGGCGCGGGACGGGGCCGACCCGCTGACCTTCGGCACCGGTGTGGTGGCCAGCTTCCTGGCCCGGGTGCTGCAGGAGCGGTCCGTGGTGATCCGCACCTCCCATCCGGTGACCGAGCTGCTGACCGACGGGGCGGGCCGGGTGGTCGGGGTACGCGCGCAGGGGCCGGACGGCCCGGTCGAGGCCCGCGGAGACGTGGTGCTGGCCACCAGCACCTACGACTGGGACCCCGACCTGGTGCGTGAGCTGCTCGACCTGGGGCCGGAGGACTTCGGCAGCATCGCCCCGCGCAGTCTGCGCGGGCAGGGCATCCGGCTGGCACGCTCCGTCGGCGCGGGCGTCGTGCGGATCCCGCCCACCAGCGTGCCCATGCTGCCCGGCTGGGAGGCGGGCGACGGCGCCGGCTACGCCTACGGTCCGGAGTTCGCCAAGCCCCACACCCTCATCGTGGACCGGTCGGGGCGGCGCTTCTGCAACGACTCCTACTGGGTCGACATCGTCGCCCGGGCCCTGGACCCCGAGGACCGGCACCTGCCCTTCTTCCTGGTCTGGGACGAGCAGCACCGCCGCAAGTACGGGCTGGGCACGGTGCCGCCCGGCGGCGAGTACCCGCCCGGCGTGGTCACCTCCGCGCCCACCCTGCGGGAGCTCGGTGCGGCCCTGGGGGTCGACGGGGAGCAGCTGGAGCAGACGGTGGAGCGGTTCAACGGGTACGCCGCGCGGGGGGAGGACCCGGACTTCGGCCGGGGCGGCCTCGACTACGTCCTCCGCTTCTACGGCGACCCAAAACACCGGCCCAACCCGGTGCTGGGGACCGTGGTGGAGCCGCCCTTCCACGGTATGCGGCTGCGCTTCCTGGGCACCGGCATCGGATCGAGCGGGGTGCACACCGACGGGGACGGCCACGTGCTCGACGAGTCGGGACGGCCGATCCCGGGGCTGTACGCCGCTGGTTCGGTCACCGCCCTGACCTCCTCGGGCAGTGGCTACAACAGCGGGTTCGCGCTGAGCCGCGGCCTCACCCTCGCCTACCTGATCGCCTGTGAACTGGGCGGGACCGACGGCTGAGCGGCGCGGGCCGGCTCCGGTGCCGGGCGGTGTCCGTACGGAGCCGCCCGACACGCCCGTCTCCGGTGGCTCGTCCGTTCACTCCCGACCAGTATTGATATTTCTCGTTGAACGTGAGATTTTTCTCCTGTGATCCTGGTCGCTCGACGAGTCACTGGGACGCGGTCCGTCACGCGGAATCCCTCGGTCCCGCAGATTCCGAAGGAGACACCATTGACATCCAGGACTGAGAGCGGGGCGGTCGCGCAGACCGACCCCGCCCCCACCGCCAGGACAGCCCCGCTGATCTCGTTCCGCGACGTCCGGCAGGTGTTCCGCCTCTCCGGCAGAGGCGGCGACGGCTCCGCCGCCGCCAACCGGGAACTGGTGGCCCTGCAGGACGTCAACGTCGACATCCAGGCAGGCCAGTTCGTCGCGCTGGTCGGCGCCAGCGGCTGCGGCAAGACGACGATGCTCAACATGCTCGCCGGACTGGTGGAACCCACCCACGGCGAGGTCCGCCTCGACGGCAGGCCCCCGCAGCTGCCCAACATGGACATCGGCTACATGTTCGCCCGCGACGCCCTGCTGCCGTGGCGCACCGCCCGCAAGAACGTGGAACTGCCCCTGGAGACCCGCGGCTGGGGACGCAGGGAGCGCCGCGAACGAGCCGAGGAGATGCTGGAACTGGTCGGCCTCAAAGGCCGCGAGTCCCAGTACCGGCTGCAACTGTCCCAGGGCATGCGCCAGCGGGTGGCACTGGCCCGCACCCTGGCTCCCGACCCGTCACTGCTGCTGATGGACGAGCCCTTCGCCGCACTGGACGCCCGCACCAAGCTCACCCTGCAAGCGGAGTTCCTGCGGATCTGGGAGCACAACCAGACCGGAGACCGGCGCAAGACCGTCATCTTCGTCACCCACGACCTCCAGGAGGCGGTCCTCCTCGCCGACCGGGTGATCGTCATGCTGCCCCACCCCGGCCGCGTCGCCGAGGACCGTGTCATCGACCTGCCGCGGCCGCGCGCCGAACTCCTCGGCGAACTGCAGTTCACCAAGGAGTTCCAGGACACCACCCACGGTCTGTTCGAACGGCTTGAGGGCGCCATCGGCGACCGGGGACCGGACGCCGCCAACTGAGGGGAAACAGACGCACCATGACCACCGTCACCGAGACCACCCGGCCGACACCGCCACCCGCGACCGAGAGCACGCCGGCGAAGAAGTCGGCCAGACGCCCCAGGTTCTGGCAGACCCGGCCGTTCGCCATCACCGCCCGGACACTCATCTGCATCGCCTTCCTCATCCTGTGGGAGACCGCCTCCCGCAGGGAGTGGGTGGACCCGACCCTGTTCGGCATGCCCAGCGGAGTGTGGACGGCGATGGTGGAGTACCTGCCGTCGGAACGCAGCCTCGCCTCCCTGGAGGCCACCGGCGCCGCCGTCGGGCTCTCCTTCGTCATCGGCGCGGCCTCCGGCACCCTCGCCGGACTCATCCTCGGCCTCAGCCCCGTCGTGAACTCGATCTTCGGCCCTTTCCTGGCCCCGATCAACAGCGTGCCCCGCATCGCGCTGGCCCCCCTGTTCATCGCCTGGTTCGGCCTGACCATGACCTCCAAGGTCGTCCTCGCCGTCAGCATCGTCTTCTTCATCCTCGCCGAGAACGCCCGTTCGGCCGTGTGGTCGGTCGACGCCGACCTGATGACCATGGCACGCGTGGTCGGCCTGAAACGCGCCGCCCTGCTGTGGAAGGTCGTGCTGCCCTCGGCGGTGCCCACGATGTTCGCCGGCCTGCGCCTGACCTTCACCTACGCCCTGCTCGGCGTGGTGGCCTCGGAGATGGTGGCCGCCACCGGCGGCCTGGGCCAGGACATCGTCCTGTACTCCTCCTCGTACCAGATCAACACCGTCTTCGCGATCCTGGTGGAACTGATGGTCATCGCCATCGTCGTGAACTGGATCTTCAACCTCCTCGAACGGCGGCTGCTGGTGTGGCAGGAGACCTGATGGCCGCCCCCCGCCGCTCCGCGCGGCCGACGGACCGGTGCGGAGGGACGCCGTGACCGGCGGTTTCCGCTTCCGGCTCACCGGCCGCACCCCGCCCTTGGACGTCGAGGGGTGGCGCCGGCGCGCCGGCCGCCGCGTCCCCCCGATGGTCTGGGCCTACATCGAGAACGGCGCCGACACCGAGCGGACCCTGGGGGAGAACCGGAGCGCCTACCGCGACTGGTACCTCAACCAACGGGTCCTCACCCGGACCACGGACGTGGACCTCACCACCACGGTCGCCGGAACCCGTCTCGACCTGCCCGTCGCGGTGGCCCCCGTCGGACTGGCCGGGGCCGCCCACTGGCACGGCGACCTCGGCCTGGCACGGGCAGCCGAGCGCAGCGGCACCCGGATGGTGCTCAGCAGCGCCTCCACCTACAGCATCGAGGAGGTGGCCCGCGGCACCGACGAGCGGCACTGGTTCCAGCTGTACCCGTGGGGCGACCGGGCCCTGACGGCCTCCCTGATGGACCGCGCCCGCGACAGCGGCTTCACCGCGCTGTTCGTGACCGTGGACGTGCCCGTCTACGGCAACCGGCTGCGGGAACGGCGCACCGGGATGGGGCTGCCGCCCACGCTCACCCCCCGCCGCGTCCTGCAGGCGGCCCTGCGCCCCCGGTGGGCCTACGCCTATCTGCGGCACCGCCGCACCACCCTGCGCAACCTGGTGCCCGACGGCACCCGCGGCACAGCCGTGGAGTCGGTGACGGTCCAGTCGGAGAACCTCACCGCCGACATCGGCTGGAACGATCTGGAGTGGATCCGCTCCCGCTGGGACGGACCGCTGTTCGTGAAGGGCGTCCTCCACCCCGACGACGCCGAGCGCGTGGTGGACCTGGGAGCGGACGGGGTGGTCGTCTCCAACCACGGAGGGCGGCAACTCGACGCCGTCCAGCCCACCGTCCGTGCGCTGCCCGCCGTGGCGCAGCGGGTGGGGCACCGCGCCGAGGTCCTGGTGGACGGCGGCATCCGGTCGGGGGCGGACGTCGCCGTCGCCCTGGCCCTGGGCGCCCGCGCCTGCCTCGTCGGCCGCCCGGCGGTCTACGGACTCGCGGGCGGGGGCGCCGACGGCGTGGCCGAGGTGCTGCGCATCCTCCGGGAGGAACTGGTCCGAAACCTGACCATGATGGGGGTCGCCGCCTCCGCGGACCTGGCCCCCCACCACCTGACGCCCGCGCCGCGCTGACCGCTGCCGCAACGGCGGCCTCCCGGCGGCGAACCGGTCCCGCCGTCCCGCCCCGCGGCCCGCCGCCGGGCAGGCCACCCAGCCGGCAGGCGGGGCCCCTCGGCGGCTCCTCCCGCAGCGCCGCTCCGTCCGGACGCCGGCGGCACCGGTCACGTCCCCGGCGGAGACCTCCGGGACCCACCGAGGGGACGGCGCCCTGCCCGGCACGGCGCCGTCCCCTTTCGGGGACGCCTACTCCTCCACGATGCGCGCGATGGTCTCCCCTTGCGACAGCATCCGCTCGTCCGGCACCGCGAACTCGGCGAGCGTGCCCGAAGAGACCGACTTGACCTCGGTGAACTGCTTGGCCGTCTCGATCACCCCGATGGTCTGCCCGGCCTCGACGCGCTGCCCCTCCTCGACGAAGGGCGGCTGGTCGGGACGGGGACGCCGGTAGAAGTGCCCGGAGACGGGGGACGCGATCACACGTGTGCTGGCCATGCCTGCTCCTCGAAGGGTCGGTGGTCGGACGCCGACCCGCTACCCCGGCCGTCCCGTCCGCGACACCACGGGCCGTAAAGCCCCGCCCAACCGCTCGCCGGGCCGCACCGCGCACCGGCGTCCGCGGCGGAGTCCGCTTCCGCTGTCGGGGCCGCCGGTGTCACGGAACCTCCCGGTGCGCCGGCACGGTGTACCTTTGCCCCAGGTGTGGCCCCAGGGGAAGGTTGCGTGGTGGCGGAGCGGACGGTCATCGACGACCGGTACGAACTGGAACCGGTGCCGATCGGCGAGGGCGGCATGGGGGAGGTCTACCGCGCCTACGACCGCAGATTGGACCGCAGGGTCGCCGTCAAGATCATCCGGTTCCCGTTCGGTCAGCACGACGAGACGCTGGTCAAACGCTTCCTGCACGAGTCGCGCGTCATGGCCCGCCTGGAGCACCCGGGGACGCCCGCCATCCACGACGTCGGCGTCTTCGACGATCCGCGTGTCGGCTCCCGCCCGTTCATGGTGATGCAGTTCGTCGAGGGCATCGCGCTGGACTACATCGTCGACGAGCACGAGGACATCCCCCTCGCCTGGGTGGCCTCCGCCGCCGCGCAGGTCGCCGCGGTCCTGGCCGCCGCGCACGGACGCGGCATCCTGCACCGCGACCTCAAACCGTCCAACCTCATGCTCTGCCGGGACGGCACGGTCAAGGTCCTGGACTTCGGGTTGGCCATGTTCCACGACCCGGAGCTGTCCCGGCTCACCCGCACCGGAACGCTTCTGGGCACCCCCTCCTACATGTCCCCGGAGCAGGTCCGCGGCGCGTCGGTGGGGCCGCAGAGCGACCTGTACACGCTCGGACTGGTCATGCACGAACTGCTCACCGGGCAGCGGCTGTTCGACGGGCGCACCGAGTACGAGGTCTTCGACCGGCAGGTCAACGAGCCCGCCCCGGCGGTGCGCGAGGTGCGGCCGGACGTGCCCGAGGAGGTGGACCGGCTGGTCCTGCGGCTGCTGCAGAAGCGGGCCGAGGACCGTCCCGCCGAGGCCGCCGAGGTCTGCCGCGCCCTGCTGCCGTTCGCGCGGGGCGCCGACTTCCTGCCGGGCACGGTCGTTCCGGAACCCGACCCGGTGCGGATGTACGCGGCGGTGGTGGGCCGCATGGCCGACGCGGTGGAGACGGGCGCCGCCGCGCGGACCGACGGGACGGCCGTGCGGGGCAGCGGCGGCACGGGGGAGCAGAACCGGACCTCGCACCTGCGCGACAGGACCGCTCAGGCCCGTGAGGAGGCTGCCGCGCTGGTGCGGCAGGCGCGCCACCGCCAGGCGGCGGACCTGCTGGAGAGCGTGCTCGGGCAGGCCGAGGAAGTGCTGGGCTCCCGGCACCCGGACGTGCTCGCACTCCGCACCGAACTGGCCGAGGCCCTGTTCGCGGACAGCGACTACCGGCGGGCGGCCCCCGTGTTCCGGGCACTCCACCAGGACCTGGCCCTCGTCCACGGCCACTCCGACGACCGGGTGCTGCACTGCCGTCGGCGGGAGGCGACCTGTCAGGCGCTCATGGGGCAGACCGCGGAGGCGCTGCGGCTGCTGCGGCGGCTGCTCGCCGACCAGTGGGCCCTCCACGGCCCCGACGACCAGCGCACCCTGGAGCTGCGGCGCCAGGTCGGGCTGCTGGAGTTGGGCGCGGGCGACACCGAGGGCGCCCGCCGCACCCTGTCGGAGCTGCTGGAGGACCTGGAACGGCGCCACGGCCCCGAGCACCCGGACACGGTGAGGGTCCGCGAGAGCCTCCAGCGGCTCCGGGTGTGACGGCGGGCCTGGGCGAGCACACCGGTGGCAGGCGGTGCCGTCTCGGGCGCCGTACCCGTGCGGGGCGGCACGTGGCGCTGCGCGCTGCCGGGCGTCTTCGGGGGTGTCCCGGCGGCAGGGCCGCTTTGGCGTCGACGGCCGCGCCGTGTTCCGACCCGGTCGTGCCGCGACCGGGGCCGGGGCGGGAGGAGCGGGAACGGCCTCACGGCACGGTTTGCGTGGTCGCCGGCCGCCTGCCCCGTGTCTCGTTCTTCCGAGCGGTCGGGGAGCGGTTCAGGTGACGTCGACGGTGATGCGCCGCTCCTCGGCGGGCGCCGCCTCCCAGCCGCGCGCCAACTGCAGGTCGATGTGCCATGTCCCGGGCTGTTCGGCGTGGACCCGGATCACGTGCTCCCCGGGAGCGCCGCGGGTGAGGCCCCCCACGGGCGATCCCCGGTCCTCCTCCAGCAGCAGTCCGCTGCCCAGACTCGCCACCGACCAGACGTACCCGGTGGCGGCGTTCTCCGGTAGCCGGACGACCACGGTGTCTCCCACGTGGGAGGTCACCCGTCCGCCGTTCGTGACATGAACCTCGGCCATGACCGCACTCTACGGACCCCTTTCCCACGAGAACGTCCACGTGGCCTTCCCGGCCGGTCCGGTTTCGGCAAGGAAACGGCGGTGTTCCCGGCATCGGCACCGGCGGGGCCGCCGAGCGGGCACGTGGGGCAGGACCAGCGGCGCTGCACGATCTGCGGTGCCGTGTTGTGTGGCGGTGTTTCCGTTTAGTGGAGGAACGCGGGATTTGTGAATGGTCAAGAAAGGGGAAAGTGGCTCCGGAAAACCTGCCTGTTCCCTAGGTTGGGCCGTGGGGCCGCAGAAAGGGCGACCCCACGGGAAGAACCTGGTTTTTCCGGAGAAACGGATGGACACGAGCAGACGCGGTGCGGTCGCGCCCCGCCGCGGCGACTGGAGGTGATCCGGTCGGACGAGACGCGGCTGGACCGGTTCCTCCCCGGCCCAGCCGGAATCCGACGGCACCGGAGGAAAGACCGCTCCGGGTGACGTCGGGGGTGCGGGCCGGACCTCGCGGCCCGCACCCGAAACGCGGTCAGCTCCGCGTGGCGTCCTGCTCCGCCTCGCCGCTGTCGGCCGCGGGGGCCTTCCGGGCGGTCGGCGCCACCTTCATCGCCTGCGGGGCGAGTGCGTTGAGCACGTGGAACCCGACGAGGATGACGAAGGTGCCCAGGGCGATCCCGCTGACCTGGAAGCTGTCGGTGAAGGAGAGGGAGACGTTGCCGATGCCGGCGATCAGTCCGGCGGCGATCGGCACCAGCACCAGCGGGTTGGCGAAGTCGACCCGGTTCTCCACCCAGATCTTCGCGCCGAGCAGGCCGATCATGCCGTACAGGATGACGGTGATGCCGCCGATCACCCCCTCGGGGATGGCGTAGACCAGCGCACCGAACTTGGGGCACAGGCCGATCAGGATCGCCACGCCCGCGGCCACGTAGTAGGGGGCGGTGGAGTAGACGCGGGTGACGGCCATGACGCCGATGTTCTCGGCGTAGGTGGTGGTGGGCGCTCCGCCGACGGAGGAGGCCAGCACCGTGGCCACGCCGTCGGCGAAGATCGCCCGGCCCATGTAGGGGTCGAGGTCGTTGCGGGTCATCTCCTGCACGGCCTTGACGTGGCCGGCGTTCTCGGCGATGAGGGCGATGACGGCGGGCAGGGCCACCAGGATCGCCGAGAGGTGGAACTCGGGGGTGTGGAAGTTCGGCAGGCCGAACCAGGGGGCTTCGGCCACACCGGACAGGTCCACCCGGAACGCGTCCTCGACACCGCCGCCGGGTTGCGGGGTGGGGGTCATGCCGAAGGCCAGGTCGAGGATCCACGACAGGGCGAAGCCGAACACCAGGCCGAGCAGGACGGTGATGCGGCCGAGGAAGCCGCGCAGCAGCACCGTCGCCAGGATCACGAAGGCCATGGTCAGCAGTGCGGTCCACTGGTCGTGCGGCCAGTAGGACTCGGAGACCACAGGAGCCAGGTTGAACCCGATGAGCATGACGACTCCGCCGGTCACCGCGGGCGGGAACGCGCGGACGATCACGTCGGGACCGAGCAGGTGGATGACCAGTCCGGAGAGGGCGAGGACCGCTCCGGTGACCAGGACCGCTCCGGTGACGGCGGCGGGACCGCCGCCGTCGGCCGCGATCATGGCGGCCGCCGCCACGAAGGAGGCGCTGCTGCCGAGGTAGCTGGGCACCTTTCCGTTGACGATCAGCAGGAACAGGATCGTGCAGATCCCCGACATCATGATGGCCAGGTTGGGGTCCAGGCCCATGAGGAGGGGGAAGACGAAGGTGGCCCCGAACATGGCGATGACGTGTTGGACGCCGAGGCCGACGGTGAGCCTCAGGGGCAGCCGTTCCCCGGGGCCGAAGACCTTGGCCGGGGGAGGGGCGTCGCCGTTGCCGGGGGACTCTTGTCGCGAGCCGAATGTCATACCGCCTCCATGCGAGACACCTGTGACGCGGCCGGGAGCTCCCGGTGTGTCCCTCCGGGGAGTGGGGCGGCACCGTGCGCTCGTTCTGCACTGCGGTGGCCGCGAAGCCGGAAAAGTGGCTTCGCGGCCACCGCAGTGCAGAACAGGGGACCGGTGAGAGCGGTACCCGGTGGGCGGGAGCATCCCGTGCGCGGTGCCGCTCCGTTGCGGCAGCGCGGGTGAGCCCCGCATCGGAAAAGCCCACCCCCCACAGTCCGGCACGGTGCCGTGACAACGGGATCGCGATCAGGTTGCGACACCGTCACCGCACTCTGGATGATCGGACGGATTCGGCGGGTGACGGTGGGGTGGAGAGAGAAAAGCGGTCTTCGCTCGACCGGAATCCTTGTGAATCTACGGTGTAAAGGCAGTGCTTCTGAAAATTCCAAAGAGAGGACAAACAGACCCCCCGAGAACCCTGCTCAACACGAAGCAGAGAGCAGTGAATCGAGAATCCGGCCGGCATGTGTCCACAGCAGGGAACCACCCGCGTCGGCGACGAGGTGACGGCGCGCCTCAGGGATCCGGATGGCGAGGGTGGCTCCGAGGTCGGGAGAGTGCACGGTGGTGTTGTCGTGGGCGCCGTACCACAGGTCCACCGGGACGGTGGTGTGGGCGGGGTCGAAGGGCCAGGGGGTGAAGGCCAGGACGAGGTCGCGGGCATAGCCCGCTGCTCCGCGGGCGAGCCCTTCGGCCAGGCAGGCGCGGTAGGCGGAGGCGAAGCCGGGACTGGTGTAGACGGCCCGGTCGGTGGCGGCCGCGTCCAGGAGTGCGGCGAGGTCGGGGTGGGCGAGGTCGTCGGTGCCGGAGACGACGGCCACCGCCTCGCCGATTCCGGCCGCCGCGCAGGCCAGGGCGAACAGCGCGCCGTGGGAGAAGCCCACGATCGTGAATCCGGACAGGTGCAGGGCGGCGGCCAGGTTCCGTACGTCGTGCGTCCAGTCGGTGAGGGTCCGTCCCGGGAGCGGGTCGGAGGCTCCCACTCCGGGGCGTTCCACGGCGATCAGGCGCAGGTTCCGTTCGGTGAGCAGGTGGGTGCCGAATCCCAGGCTGCGGCCCATGGCGGAGCCGGAGAAGAACAGTACCGGGCGGGCGTCGTCGCGGCCCCACTGGGCCCAGCCCAGTCGTCTGCCGTCGGGAAGTGCGGTCGTGGCGAGCCGGTCGGGGGCGTCGATGCCGAGGTTCATGGTCGGCAGCGTAGGGACGGGGTGGCGGGAGGCCAAGAGGTTTTCTGTTGCCTGCGGTGTCGGGGCGGTCCCGGCCGGGGTGCGGGTGTTCGGGGCTGTTGCGGTGGTGTTCTCGTGTTATCGCGTTCGGGATGTGTCGGGTGTTGTGGGAGCGGGGGATTGTGTTCCTGGAATCTGTAGGAAATGGAGATTTCCTCATGTTCGGAGTGGGGTGTTGATTGCTGAACGACTTGAGTTTGATGTCTCTTTCCATAAAAAATAAGTTCGTGTAGGAGAACTGCGTGATCGGTCTGCGGGGCTGTGCTGTGTGCCGTGTCCGAAGCGTTGTGGGGGGCGCTTCGGTGGGCCTATTCGGGCCGATGGGGTTGGTGAGGGGGCCGTAATGGCGCGGGTGGTGTTCTGTCACGGGATCGGGCACACCTACCGGCACCGGGAGGACATTCGCGAGAGTTGGTATGAGGCTCTCTGCCGGGGAATGGTCGACGTCGGGCTGCAGCCTCTCGGGTATGACGAGGTGGCGGCCGTGTACTACGGCAACTGCTTCCGTTCCCGGTCCGCCAAGCAGGTTGTGGCCGCTGACGAGTTCTCCTTCCTGCCGAACTACGGGCCGCGTGACCTCGGCAGTCCGTTGGAGTTGGAACTGCTGGAGGCCTTCGCCGGAGGGGTGGCGGAGGAGCGGGGGACCAAAGGGCTCGTGCAGGGTGCTCTGCGTCGGTTGGAGAGCAGTCGGTTTCTGGGAGACGTGCCCGCCAAGGCCGTCATCTGGTTCATCAAACAGGTGCACCGCTACTTGACGGAGGAACAGCTTCGCGACGCTGTTCTCGCGCGGTGGGACCGGGTGGTCACCGAGGAAACCCGTGTCGTGGTGGGGCATTCGCTGGGAAGCGTGGTCGCCTACGAGGCGTTGCGGGCGCATCCGGAATGGCGGATCGACACGTTGGTCACGTTGGGTTCTCCTCTGGGGCTGCGTGCCATTTACTCGCGGTTGCGGCCCCCCGTTGCGCCGGGGGATGTCGACGCATGGCCGGGGGTGCGGCGGTGGGTCAACGTTGCCGCGGTGGAGGATCCGGTTTCGTTGGTCAAGAAGCTGTCTCCGATCTACGGAGGCGGTGTCGAGGACACGCTGGTGTCGAACGGCAGGTTTGCCGCGCATTCGGTGGTCCGGTACCTGACCACGGCCGAGGCTGTCGAGGGGATCGCGGATGGCCTGGTCCGGGGGTGACCGGCGGGTTTGTGTCGTCGCTGGGACCCGGGTCTACGGGGACGGGATCGAGGAACTGGAGCACGTGCCCGAAGAGTTGGCCCTGGTGCGCAGCGCGCTCATGGAGGCGGGGATGGAGGTCTGCGCGGAGGTCTCGCTCGATCCGAGTGTGCCCGAGTTGAAGCGGGCGGTGCAGCAGGCCATGCGTGGGGGACCGGATGGGGCGGAGCCTCCGTATTCCGTGGTCGTGTACTACTCGGGGCACGGGTTCGTCTCGGAGGCTGACTACCTGTTGCCGCTGGCCGGGGGGCATCCCGGGGACAGGGCGACGGTGCTGTCCGCCTATGAGCTCGCCGGTCTCGTGTTCGACTCCGGTCCCGGTCCCCAGGAGGTCGTGCTCGTGATCGACGCGTGTCAGGCGGGGGAGGCGGGCAGTGTCGTCGACGAGTTCGGCACCAAGATCGAGAGGCAGCGGCTGGAGGCTTCTTCTCGGGTCTACGTCATCGCGTCCGCCTCCCCGAGTCAGGAGGCCGCGCAGATCACTTTCGCGGATGCGTTCGCCGGTGCCATCCGGAGTCCGGAGGTTCCGCCTTCGCAGCGGTATGTGAGCCCCCAGGCTCTGGCGGGCTACATCCAGTACCGCATGGGTGAGCGGGGCCAGGAGGTCCAGTTCGTCCCTCCTGCGGGTCTTCCTGCCAGGTACACCTCGCGTAGTTTCCCCAATCCGCGCTACCGCAGGTGGGATCCGACCAGCCTTCCGGAGGCGGCCGAGGGGACCGGGTGGAAGTTCTGCGGCCGTCGGCGTGTGGTCGCGGAGATCGTGGACCATCTGGTGGGTGAGGACCCGGATGGTCTTCCGCTCCTGCTGGTGGGGTCCGGGGGCAAGGGGAAGACGGCTCTGCTGGCCTGGGTGACCGCGGCGGCCAGGGGAGAGCCTCTGCCCACCGCGGAGGAGGCCATGCTCCGGATGGTGCCTCCCGGTTGTGTCGACGTCTTCGTGGATGCCAAGTGCGCTGATGAGGCGCACGAGTTGTTGAGGAGCATCGGGCAGGAGCTCGGCCTTCCCTTCACCGGCGATCCCGAGGAGTTCTTCGCGAGGGTGAAGGAGGCTCCGGGAGTCAAGCGGATCCTGATCGACTCCGTGGACGAGGATCCGGAGGAGGAGCGGGAGTTGGCGGAGTTGGTGCTCGCTCCTCTGGCGGCCATCGATTCCGTCCGGTTGGTGCTCACCGCGGCCAGGCCGATCGATGGTCTGGCCGTTCGGAGTGTTCTCCTCGACTCGCCCGACTACTTCGATCCCGCTGACATCGAGCTCTTGGCCCAGACGATCCTCACCGAACGGGCGGGGTCGCTGCACCGCGGGGCTTCCCGGGACAAAGTTCGGAGGTTGGGGAGAGAAGTACGTGACCGTGCGGGAAACTCTTTTCTGCATGCGTATCTCTTCGCTCTCGATTTGGCTGTGCGGGAGGCGGAGGAGAGTGAGACGAACGTGCGGACTCCCGTGTCACGTGTCTTCGAGGACCAGCTCGTCCGGCTGAACCCGAAGGATCCCGGCTGGGCGGCCGACCTGTTGCGGCCGCTTGCTCTGGCGTTCGGTTCCGGGGTGCCGAACTATCCGATCTGGATCGACCTGGTGCGGAGGCTGTCCGGACGTCGGGTTGATCGGGAGGCTCTGGACACCCTCCTGCGGGAGGCTCACGAGTTCGTCACCGATTTTCCCCAGGGGCGCGGCAGTGCTGGTTGGCGGCTGCGTTCCGGTGAGTTCGCCGCTTATCTCACGCACGACCACGACCTGCAGGCCGCGCATGCGGCGTTCAGTGAGAGCCTGCTCGCCACCCTCCTTCGGGAGGGCGGCGGGGAGGTGGAATGGTCCCGTGCGGACGAGTACGTCCGGCTCAACTTCGCCGAGCATGCGGTGCGGGCCAGGATTCTGGACCGTTTTCTGACCGATCCGGAGTTTCTCCTTGCGGTTGATCCCAAGCGGTTGCGTCGGGCGCTCAGCCTTTCGGGGACTCCTCGGGCGCGTGCGGTGCGGGACGTGTGCGACGTCGTCCATGAGTTGAGCTGTGGGGATGGCCAGGACATGTCGCGGTTGGCGTTCCTCGCGGGCGCCTACGGCCAGGAGGAGCTGGCGCAGCGGGCCAAGCAGCGTTCCCGGAGTTGGCAGCCGCACTGGATCGACCGCTGTCCCGCTGAGGAGGTCGCTGTTGTCGCCGGTGGCGGGGGGCGGCGGTTCCTGGTGGTGACGACGCAGGCGGGGGAGGTGCGGGCCGTCGAGGGTGGGGAGGGGCCGCTGCGTTCTTTGACCGCCGGGAGCGAGGTGGTCTCCGCCGTGGCCGTGGGCCGGATGCGGGGAGTGCCCGTGGCGTTGGTGGGGACCTGGGACGGGGAGGCGCGGTTGTATGACGTGGCCGGTCGTCGGTCTTACGAGGTGGACGTCTTCGACGGGCGGGTTGTCGCGTGTGCGTTGGGTGATGACGACCTGCTGGTGTCCACTGCGGGGGAGTGGTGCCGCTACACGCTGAGCAGCGGGCTGGAGGCCCGGGGCGACACGGGTGACGTGGTTGTGGCTTCGGTCGCTTCCGCGGTGGTGGGGGGCAGGCGTGTCGTCGTCGGTTGCAGTGCGGACCGGGTTGCGGTGTGGAGTGCTGCGGGGGAGTTGGTTCGTGTTTTCACCACACCGCAGCGGAAGTCCTTGACGAAGGTTCTGGTCCACGCGGGAAGGATTCTCACTTCCAGTGACGACGGGACGGTCTGGTCGTTCGGTCTGACGGGGGACGACGGTAGGAAGCTGGTCGACCACCGGGGGCATCCGGTGACGTCGATGCGTGTGGTCTCCATGGGTCAGGAGGCGTTTCTGCTCACCACGGGGATGGACGGGACGGTCGTCCGCTGTCCGCTGTCCGGGGACGTGGAGCGGGTTGTGCCCGTGGTCAATGTCGGGGTGCCGACGAAGGCTGCCGATGTGGTGGGGGCCGACGAGTTGGTGGTGTGCACGGGGTTGGGGACGGCGCGGATCCGGCTCGCTCCGTCCTGGGCGGGAGGACGGGGTGGCGCGGGCGGTCCTGAAGGCGTCGACGGGAGCAACGGGTCTGGTTGAGGGGAGGAACGTCGGCTGTGGTGGGGAGTGCGGAGACCGAGAACATTGTTGCGATGGACGCGGCCTACGAGGCGACGCTCGCGCTGCACGCTTTGGCCGTATTGACCGGGGGGAGTGCGAAGGCCGGTCCGGACCGGTTTGTTGAGCTGGTCCGCTATCTGGCGGGGCGTGGAGAACTGCTGTCGACGGCGTATCCACTGCCGTTGCGGCCGTTGCGTTACGACGTGGAGCCTCCCCTCGGACTTGGTGCGCTTCTTGCCGAGGACCTGGGGGGTGCTGCCGGGTTGCGTGCCGAGTTGGCGGCTGTTCGTGCTGCCGGTTTGCTGGAGGTCGTCTACGAGCTCGCCGAGTGGGCCGAAGAGGCTGCTGTGTCGGGGCGGTCCGCTGGGAGGGGTGGTGCTGCCGTGGCGTTGGGGGCGCCGCGCAGGGACGGTGTCCACGTGCTCCTGAAACCGGTCGCCGACTGGTCCGCCGTGGCCGCGGTTGCCGTGGACTTCCATCCTGTGTCTGCTTCTGCGGCGGCTGCCACGCCCCCGGCGGGCCGGGTCGGTTCTGCGTCGTGGTCGCCGTTGACCAGGAATTTTGTCGTGGAAGCGGACCGGGCCGTGGAGTGTGCTCGTCGGCTGTTGGCGGGGCTGGGCCGACCTCAGGCGGCCGGGGTGCGGGCTTTCTTCGACGGCATGGCCGTCCAGTCCCCTTCCACGTTCAGTGAGGGGACCGCCGCGGGGGCCGTCGCTTTGACCTATCTTGCGCGGGAGGCGGGACTGCCCAGTCCGGCCGAGTTGGGGGTGTTCGTGGTCGCGGACGTCACCGCTGACGGGCGGTGGAGGCCGTCCCGTCACGAGCGGGTGGCCGTCGAGGCGGCGCGGGCTTGCGGGCTTCGTGTCCTTGCCGTGGGACGGGACGGGGAGTGGTCCCTCGACGGTGAGGGGGGCGTGCAGGGGGCCGGTACGGGGCTGGCAGCGGCGGCGCACCTGCTGTGGGGGGAGGGGTGGCAGGAGGCCCAGGACCGGTGGCATGGTGAACTGCTCCGCGAGCACGGTTGGAAGATCTGCTACGTCTCTCCTGGTGCGCGGTCCTGTGCCGAGTTCCCTTCGGCCTGGGGGAGGAGCGACGGGCTTCCCGTGGTCGAGCCTCCGCAGGTGGGTGTGCTGCAGAACCAGTACGTCGACCATCCGCGGCTCGGCACGGTCCTCGGTGGTCCTCCCAACAGCGGCAAGACCGTGATCGCGTACCGGTTGGCGCGGCGTCTGGAGAAGTTGCGGTGGAAGGTCCTGGTGATGGCGCCTTCCCACAAGAGCCTGTCAGCGGAGGGTTTTCTGCCGGCTCTGGTCCGTGCGGCCATGGCCCTTGCCGGTCTGTCGTCCCGGGACCGTGTCCTGGTGGTCATCGAGGATCTCCAGCCGTTGGAGGCGGTGGAGATCGGGGATGCGGTCTCGTCGGTGGTGTCGGAGGTCGGGGTCGGTGTGCTCGCCTTGGCCCGGTATTCCGCGGAGGCGGTGACGGAGTGGGAGTCCGGTACCGTCTCCCCGGTGGTCGCCGTGGTGGGGGCCGAGGAGGTGGCCGCTCTCGCCGAACGGATGGTCGAAGAGTGTCCCGAGGTGTACGGCGGTGCGGCGCAGTGTCTGCCGGCTCTGGTCAAGACGTGCAACAACGATCTGTGGCTGTTGGGTCGGCTGATGCGGGAGCTGACCTTCGATCCCCGCAGGGATCCGCTCGACCGGGTCAAGGACTTGGTGGAGCGGCATGTCCGGGAGCGGGCGGCCGGGATTCCCCGGGAATGCAGGGAACCGCTGCGGTTGGTGGCCGCTCTTTCCGAACTGGGAGAGCCGGTTCCCGTGGAGTACGTGCCGCAGGATGTGCTGGGCTCGTTGACGGATTTCGGGGTGCGGCGGGTCGACGGCGGTGTGCAGATTCCCAGTCAGAGGTACGCGGATTCTGTTCTCGGTGCGTTGGCCTCGAAGGGGAAGGGCGGCTCGGAGAGGCGGAGGGTGGTGGTCGCCCACCTGGTGCGGCTGCTGCGGGAGCAGAGATCCGAGCGGATCCTCAGCCTGCTGAGGGTGTGCCGTTCGTACGACCCCTATCTGCTCTCGGAGATTCTCGGGGACGACGAGGTCGGTGCGGGGGTCGCCGAGTGGACGCAGGCGGGGGACGTGTCCACGGTCGCCTCGGCGCTGGTGGTCTGTGACCGGGTGATGAGGCCCGGGTGGGTGGCGGAGCTGCTGCCCAAGCTCATCAGACGTGTCGTGGAGGGGGCGGGGCTCAGTGCGCGGCGGCTCTCGCAGGTCCTTCGCCTGATCATCCGGCACCACCACCACATCCAGGAGTCGGATCTCGACGCTTTCATGGAGTGGCTGTCGAATCCCGAGACGGGGCTCGTCCGGGCCTTGAACGGGGCGACGACCATGGAGGAACGGTATTTTCTGGCCCGTAACGTTTTTCGTCTCTATCGCGGTTCCGCTGCCGAGTTGGTGGTGGAGAACCAGGAGAGGTTCCTCCAGGAGGTCAATCCCGCCAGTGCCCGGGACCTCATCGGTGTGCGCCGGCTCGACAAGCTGGTGGCGCGTTGTCTGAGGCAGACCGAGGGGCTCCACTTCAGGCGTCCCCTGGAGACCGAGCCGCAGGTGCAGGACCTGTTGGAGTACTCTCCGCCGCCCGGCACGGGGGCTGGGGCGCTGATGGCCTGGCTCTCGATCCAGGTGCATTTCAGGAGGAGCGCCGACTGGGACGAGTTGATCAGCTCCTACCGGACGCATCTGGCCAACGCGCTGCGGAGGAGTGCTCCTTCTGAGATTGCTGCGGCCCTGAACGACCTGGCCGAGAACCATCGGGGGTTTTGCACCAGGCTGCTGAATACACTTCGGGTGGCCGATCAGTTGCGTGGGGTGCTGCGTGACGCCACTCCGGCGGAAGCCGCCAATCTCATCTCCACGGTGAGCAGGATTCACAGCGCGACGGTCAGGTACCTGCTGTACCGGGAGGTCAACGGCGTCCTCGTCGCCAATTCCGAGCTGGCGTCGGCCCTGGTGAAGCGGATCAGGGTGTTTCGGGACATCAAGGGCGCGGGGATGCTCCTGATCAGTACGCATCGGGCGGACGAGCTGTACTGCTCCACCAGGGAGGGTTTCGCGGAGAGGGTGGCGGAGGGCCTGGGCAGGGATTTCGCGCTGCAGTTGGTCCGGCACGAGCGACGGCCTTCCATTCTCTACTACTTTCTGCGGGGGCTTTGGGAGGCGAGGGCCAGTTACCGCAAGGATGTGGAAAGCAGCGCCCTGGAGCTGATCGTCCGTTCGCTGAAACGCGGGGGCAGTCGCCACTGGGCGGCGCGGTTGGCGTTGCTGCTCGCTGAGGACGACTATTTCGGCGAGGAGCTGCTGGGCAGGCTGTCGGAGCGGATCGATCCGGAGATCCTCGCGTTGCGCATGTCGCAGCGGCCGGTGAGGACGGAGAGTTTCGTGCATCTGCACCGGCTCGGGCAGGCCGTTCATCCGGACATTCCTCAGCGTTACCGCGGCATGTTCGACATGGACGCGATGCTGTCCGATTTCACGGCGGCCAGTCCCGGTGAGGTGGCCCAGAAGCTGAGGGTGGCTGCCAGGACTCTGATGATGAGCGGTTTTGAGGACGCCGCCATCGTCCTGCTCAGGCGGTTCGGTGAGGTGGCCCCCGCCTGGTCGTGGGGGGAGCAGCTGCGCCGGGCGCAGAGTGTCGAGGAGCTCACCCAGACGTTGGACAACCTGCGCAAGTTCGATCCGGCCACGGCGAACATCACGGTGGAGGAACTGGGGACCGTTGCCGGACAGGAGCGGTTCAGTGTCCTCCAGGATTTCGTGCTGCGTTCGGCTGGCGACCCCAGTCAGGTCACGGAGTTGCTGCGTGCGGTCAACGCGATCGAGCCGAGGTGGGGCCTGGAGCTGTTGGCCACGCTGCGGCAGCACGGGCAGAGGTGGGAGACGTTCACCAACGAGTTGAAGTACGAACAGGATCCCAGCAGCCAGGGCAGGATCGGACGTCATCTGGCGAGGATGGGGGTCCTGCCGGGGCGGGGTGACCTTCCGTGGATGAAGGAGCTGGTGGAGGAGAAGTGGCTCAAGGTGGTCCATCTTCTGGCCAGTCCCCGCGCCGTGACGGAGTTGCTGAAGCTGTCCTTCGTCTGGGACGACCAGTGGGGACAGCGTTTGGCCGGAAACATCGACCACGGCAAGGTCCTCAGCAGGATCCGGCTCGGGGCCACGGAGGACCTGCGGGCGGTTCCGGGACTGCTCAACATGCTCTTTCTGACCCGGCAGTACGCCTTGGCCGCGGAGGTCGTCGGGTGTGTCGAGGCGTTCGACGACGATGACCTGGCCGGTCGGATGGGTTTGGCGGGGGCCTGCCAGCTGCTCCGGCAGCTGTACCGGTACCGGGCTGCGACGGCGGAGGCGTTCGGGGCGGCGACGGCGAGACTGCTGGATACCGGTCGGCTGCGTCACCTGGTCATCGACCAGGACAGCCATTGGTTCGCCCTGGGGTGGGCTGCGCAGACGCTGCGGGAGCTGGGGTTGGAGTCGCTGCTGCCGACGGGGGACCCGGTGCTGCGGGGCACCCTCGCCTCGGCGGCTGAGCTGTGCTGGGCTGCGACGTGGTATTCCGCTTCCGAGTGGGCACGCGACGTTGTGGGGTGGACTTTTCCGGTCCTGCTGCGTTCGGTGCGTTCCTGGCGGCAGGGCGACCGGCTCGCCATCGCCCTGGTTGCGGGGGCGCGGTCGGGGAGGGTGGAGGAACTGGTCAGGGACGACGTCTTCTGGAGGCCGATGGTCGATGCCGATACGGGGCTGTTGACCGTGGCCTTCCGGGAGGCTCTGAAGTACCCGGAGCTCACGGCTGTGTTGAAGGCCCTCAAACCCGCGCTCCAGCAGAGGGTGAGGTCCCGTGTCTACCGGATCGATCCGTGGGTCGGGGAACTGCGGAGTCTTGTGGCTCGGGTTCCCGATCCGCCGGGGACGTCGGGGGGGCTGTTCGGTCCGGGGGGACCGTTCGGGGCCGGGTGACCGCTGTCCTTTCGGGGGTGAGGGCGTGGCGGTTTGGGGCCGGCCTGGTCGGGGTGCTGTGGTGGGCCTGGGCCGGGTGGGCTGTGGTTTCGGTGGGGAGTGCCGGGCAGGGGGTTCGTGGGCGGGGGGAAAA